>JALXAQ010000145.1 GCA_026991885.1 Thiotrichaceae bacterium | reverse complement strand
TGCGACTGTGGTTTTTTAGTTTTGATGGTTTTAGTCCCAAAGCATTAGAGTTAATGTCAGAACATGGCATATATTGGTCAACTCAAGAAGATTTAAATGGATTGTTGGATTATGTGAAATTGCGACGGTTGCCGGCACTTTGAGATCAAACTAGACTTTACTTGGCAGCTTAAATACTATAGTTTGATTGGCTCATTAAAACTTGATTAAACGTCTTAATTAAATATGATGACAAAACTTAGGTGCTATTTACGCACTATACTTTTAATTGCAATCGGATTATCTTGGTTTTCGGGGGCGATGGCTGATTTGAATGTATAGATTTGATTGTCTGAATCAGAATTGACAGAATTAAAGAATTTACAGAATTAATCTTTTTATTTTATTGGTTTTATTCTGTCAATTCTAAAATTATGCAAATTCTGATTCAGACAATTAGCGTCCAATGCTATCGCCGTTAAGGGGCAACCATAAAGGATTGCCCCTACAAAAGCGGCATATTATGTAGGGGCAATCCCTTGTGGTTGCCCTTAACGGTAATTTGAACCGTGATCACGTCTACACCAATTGAGATAAAAAAGTTAATGCCGGCACCTTAATGGGACTAGAATATTGAAAACAATCAGCCGCCACAAAATCCGCCTTCATGGTTACTTGAAAAGCGTGTTTTGCCTTAGTTTGGCCTTGAAACCAAGCTAAATTAGGATTCAAGCCCGCACTCAGCGAATTTTTTACCTCGACTAAGAACCAAGGTTGATGATTTTGAGTCACTAAAAAATCGACTTCTTTTTGATCTTTAGTCCGTAAATAATATAACCCAAATTCACCCAAACCAATATCAGTCCAAGCATGAACGGCTTTAAGTAAGTGTGAAGCAATAAAGTTTTCGGCTTTCGCACCCGGATCAGAAATACTTGACCAATCCCATAAATAAGTTTTTGGCTCCTTTCGTAAAGCAGTCGTCATATTTTGATACCAAGGGCGCAGACGATAACAATAATAAAAACTCTCTAAGACATCTAACCAACGACGCACGGTATCAACTGACACCCGCAGTTGTTTAGCTAAAGTACTATATTTAGTCACTTGTCCAGCTTGTTGTGCCAATAACACTACTAACATCTCCAATTGAGCAATTTCCTGTACTCTAGTCACTTCACGAATTTCTTCACGAATTAATTGCTGTTGCCGTAAGCGGTACCAACGTTGGTGAAAACGAGGCTTAGCTTTTAACAAAGGCTCTGGAAAACCACCGAATTGATATAAACGCTTATATGACTCTAATGCTAGAGTTTGTGGTGCTTGAATGAGTTGGTTGATTTGCCAATCACTATGAGTTAATTCAGCCACACTAAGCGGATGCAGTCGATAATTGAAATAGCGTCCCATTAAACTATCTCCGCCCGTTTTGAAGACATCCAAGCGTGCGCTACCAGTAATTAACATTGCCAATTCTCCCTCAAATCGGTCAAATAAACCTTTTAAGAAATTTTTCCAATGACGATACTTATGGATTTCATCCAAAATCAGCAATGGTATCTGTGTTGACAATTGGTTTAAACCTAGCTGTTCAACTAAGATAGCGGTTTTTCCTAAGATAATCTGGCGGTGTTCAATGTCATCCCAATTTAAATAGACTGTCGGCTGAAAATATTGACTAATCTGTTTAGCCAAGGTCGTTTTACCGACTTGTCTCGCCCCAGATACGAAAGCCATTTGTCGATGTGCCATGAGTTCATCGGCTAAAATAGTGTGATAATATCTATCCATTTTCTTACTCATCGTAAAATAGTTGTTACCATTTTACGAGAGATAAGAAAATGGTCAATAAAAATTGACATTTTATTGAGGATTTAAATAAATTATAGGAAGAAATATGATGACAAAACTTAGGTGCTATTTACGCACTATACTTTTAATTGCAATCGGAGTATTATAAATCCAATCCAACTAATTAGATTAATATGATTATGACTTCACCCAACTGGGTAATCAAACCCTTAGTAGCGGAAGAAATTTATACTGATCGTCAAGAATATTTAGACTATCTCTACCACGCCGCTCTGAAAGCAAAAACTCGTCGTACCGGTTCGACGGTGTTATTAGGACAGCGGCGTATGGGCAAAACCGAGATTTTTAAGCGCGTTGTGAATCGACTCTTTTTTGAGCAAGATCATAAAGATCCACAGGCGGTTGTGCCTGTATTTTATAGTTTTCCAGATACCTTTAACAATCGCTGGGATTTTGCCATCAAGTATGTGGAAAATTTTATTCGCTGGTATATCGCTTTTCGTTTACGTGATCCTGCATGGTTGTTGGAAACTCTGGATGCTGAGAAATTAGTAACACTTCGTGAGAAAATGTCTATCACCAAAGGATTTCAGGTGTGTTTAAATTTTTTAACGGATCTCCATAAACAGAAAATAACTATTCCAGAACAAGATGCAGTCTCTCTGCCACGTCGCATTTCCGATTATGATGACAGCACCATCGTCATGTTTTTGGATGAATTTCAAAATACCCGCTTACCTCACCATAAATTTGATGTGGTTGGCTATATGCAAGAAGCAGTGGAATCACCGACTTGTCCTCATTTTGTCACCGGATCAAGTATGAGTATTTTAGCGCGTGAAATTTTGGGACGGGGTTCGTTATTTGGACGGTTTCGTAGTAAGCCAATTGATTCTTTAACCGCTTATTGGGGTACCGAATTAGTCAATAAAGTCACTAAATTTCGTGAGGTAACAATCTCACCAGAATTAGCACCCTTAGTCGCAGAACGTTGTGGTGGTAACCCTTTTTATATCAATGCCATTGTGGCACAAGCGGCTGAAATGGAGCAAGCAATTTTAACCGAAGAAACCCTAAATCAAATTTTAGCTGTTGATTTATCCTCGGGCTTTATTTGGAGTGAACTAAGTGATCAAGTGACTCGTTGGCTGGAGCGAATTAATGAATATGGTATCACCAAATGGATTTTATATCTTTCCGCCATTGGCGAGGGTGAGAAAATTGAATTAAGCCAAATTCAAGAAGCCCTGTTAAAAAAAGATTATCAAACAGTGTCTCTCGCACAAATTCGTGAGATATTAATCAAACTGTCGCGTGGCGATTTGTTGGAGTATTTGGAATTAGGCAACTGGTTTCGTAAGGTTAAAGATCCGATCTTATTAGAATTTTTACGAGTTTGGGGACGTATTGAAGTTGAGGGGCAGAATGGATCGGAAGTGAGAGATGAGCTGCGATCTCAATACGAAAAACTCCAGCGACAAATTCGAGATTTAAAAGGTTATTTAGCTGAAGTTTATATGGCGCAAATTCTCCAGAATGCCCAACGACAACGGCTACCTGGACATTATTTTCATCAAAACCATGAAATTGATGTGCCTGAATTTAGCTATGTACGCCTAAGAGAACGTTTAGGCGCCGGTGCAGAAACCGAAATTGATCTTCATGGTGCCGCTGGAATTGAACAATGGGTGGCAGAAAGTAAGTGGCGTTCAGAACGTAAAGTAAGTCCCACAGAAGTGCAGCAATTATTAGATAAAGCGCAAGTCGTGAAGTTGGATCGAAATGCTGACATCATGCGACTGTGGTTTTTTAGTTTTGATGGTTTTAGTCCCAAAGCATTAGAGTTAATGTCAGAACATGGCATATATTGGTCAACTCAAGAAGATTTAAATGGATTGTTGGATTATGTGAAATTGCGACGGTTGCCGGCACTTTGAGATCAAACTAGACTTTACTTGGCAGCTTAAATACTATAGTTTGATTGGCTCATTAAAACTTGATTAAACGTCTTAATTAAATATGATGACAAAACTTAGGTGCTATTTACGCACTATACTTTTAATTCTCTTGGTGAAAATAGAGGGGTATTATCGTTTAGTCAATATGTCTGCAAATGGCTTATTTAAAAAGTCTAAAATATAATTAACAAACCCTTTTGATGTAAATCAGCATAAATATCGGCAGCTTTTACAATCATTTCATCAGTCAATGGTAGAATTTGACTTTTGCTACAAAAATCGTCGAATGCTGCTAACTGAGCGGTCGCTTTTTTCGCTTTCAATCCCCGTAAAATTTCGTATCGCGTTATGCTTGAAAACGTGAATTGTTGATGGATGTCCAAATAAACTTGCGCTCGTTTTCTTGCAAGTGGATGTTGGCGCATGATGCCTGAGAGAGTGTCTGTGTCTAATAGAACCGGTTGGAGTATCATTCGGTGTGCTTTCCTTCATTTAAAAAGTGAGTTCTGTCAAGTGCAATCTGTTCAATATCATCAATTTCTGGTTCAGATAACCCCTCATAGACACTCCTGGCTAATTTAAGAACATCATTGCAATCACTTTTTGTTTCTATATTAATTTTTAGCGGTTTCCCTTCAGGAATTAAAAACTGAATCGGTGTGAGGGGACGAAAAACCCCCTGTTCAAAAACCGCTTCTACACTTGCACTTATCATCATACTTCTCCTCTTTGTTTTTGTTTCGCTACCAGAAGCATAACAATGGATTCCGCTTTGCTAGGATACCGTGAAGCGCAAAATACTCTATTGATTTTCCATTATGTTTTGAACAATGTAGGGTGCGTCCTACGCACCCCACCCTACTCTTCCTTACACTTTATTAAACGGCTCCGCCCGCTTAATCAATTCATCCAACCCAGGTTCGTTCGGATTCTGTGGCTTGCCCGGGTGAATACAACGGGCTGGGCAAATTTCTGCCGCTTCAACCAATTGTGCAAATGTACCACTATTCAGATCGCTAAGAATTGCCTGTTTATTTTCATTATAAACAAACATCATCGTATTTATATTAATACAATCATTACAAGTGGTACACAGTACACTGTCTATCCAAGGATCATCAAATACCTCTTCCTCTTCTTCTTCTTTTTCTTTTTCTACGACAGGCTCCCTAACATCCCCCACTTCAGTGACAGGTTGAGTTGGGGGAGGGGGAGAAAGAGGAGGAGAAAGAGGGGAAGATGCGCCTGTCAAATCCATACCAAGCAAAACATCAGTCAAGCGTCCCATGACTTCGCCTGCCGTTTCATGACGCACGGTGTCAATTGCCGTTGTATGTTCCGCTTGCAAACGTTCACGCTCTGCCGCTTCTTTTGCCTGAATTTCTTCACGCGCCTGTTGTACCGCCATTTCAACGTATTTATTATTAATACCAGCCATTTCTTGCAGCGTATGCCAATAATTCATACGATCCTGACAAGCAAAAATCAGAGCGCGTGAGACGACCACTTTGTGTAGTTCTGACTTCTCGTTGACTACCCAAATAAACGGAATCCGTTTAATGTTTTCTGGCTGATTGCTAGATAAATAATCATCAACAGGTATTAAATTTTCACTCTCAAAGCCGGCAGGCACGAGATGGAAATGATGGCGTATGCGTGGCACTAAGATCGCATAATCCGCAAATGTAAAGGCTAATTCCGTGTTGATATTTTCGCCCTTTTCGTTTTGATATTGAAAAGAATGGCGTGACCAATCCCGTTCTGCTTGTGGATTGCCCGTGAATTCCATGCGATCCGCTGAAGAATCGCCCTTTTCTGGGTTAATATGAAAAAAGGGATGCGCTCTGCTCTCAAGGGCGGCACCGGCGAGGAGCCAAGCATTAATGCCACCTGCTGAATGTTGAACGCCCGTATTGATGATATGTAAACTGGTGCGGGTGGTATCCAGTGCAGACAAAAATTGTGTCAAAAGATGTCCGTGTCTGGCAGCGGAGGATTGTGAGACAACGGCTTGACGGTGACTGATACCGAAAGCGCCCAATTCAAGTCGGTAATTCAGGAAAGGGTCTTCGTCGGCTTGTGCGTATGGATTGCTATGTGCCCGAACTCTAATTACAATGTGTACAGGTCGGCCAGAACTTAATAGACGAGAAAGGGCGCCCATACCGGTACTGGCAATCCTATCCGCCGTTTCCCGTACAATGACCGCCGGCAAGAGCAATATTTCTTCTTTGGAAAAGGCTTCCCAAGTGAAATTTGTAAACCAAGGATCGTGAATAGCAGGATCATAAATATCATCAATTTCAAGTTGCGCGACTCGCACTGCACCAAAAACATTGGCTAACTTAGCACTTTCTTGATCAAAAAGCCTTGTCGCTTTGCCACAGGGTTCCGGATCGCTAAATGCTTCAATAGCGGGAGCGTTTTCCAACCAGGTACCGCTCAGTCCATCGGCATGAACGAGCCTGATTAAAATGGGATCAACCTCTTCTAGGTATTTTTCCAATACCTGTAAAGCATTCAAAATCCGCTCGCGTCGCTCACTAGACATAGCCACAGAGCCCTGTGAATGATCCATCATATCCGATAAGGCGATGGGCTCAAAGCGTGAGCCGGCAATACCCACACTGTTACGTGCCATTCTGGGCTCTATAGATTCATCAGATTTATGCCAGTCTATATCGAGAAGGGTTTTTAACCCATGAATGCACTGCTGGATTTTTTCATGAAAACGGCGACGCCTTGGAATAAGACGGCAGCGTATCGCATGATTTAATAAATGAAGCGCGGCATAGTGTCCATATCCCAATAATTGACTCTCTGTGGGAATGCCTTCAAGCAACTTATCAAAGTCTGTTTGGAGACGGGCATTATTTTCTTCATCCAATCCCAACTCATTTTGCAATTTCTGTCCCGCTTCAGACAATAGAGGGCGGGCTGAAACGGGTCCCTCTATTTCTTTAAGTTTTTGACGCAAATCCATTTCGATGCGCGGTAAATTATCCTTTAAAATACGCGCGTCATCTGGTCCGACGGCAAACGATTCCACTCTGTCTCGTAAAACCCGAGATATAGGCTTAACCAATTCTTCTACTTCAGCCTCACTGTTTTCAGTGGGAGAGAGAAAAAGCGGATAATCATAGCGCACCTTTGAAGTATCCCGATAGGCGTGGAGCAAAGCGGGCACATATTCATCCCCGATACTTTCAGTTTTGTCAACCGTAGCGGGATCGCCTAAATGAAAATGGCGCAATTTGTACAGAATATCTTCGTTGTTTGATAACAACTCTGGTACCGGCATGACGATTTGACTCTCCACACTGGCTTCTTCCACTGGGACTATCGTTTTCTTCGATGGGGAAAATCCTAAGTTGAAATTGTAATCGGAATAATCGGATGCCGTCAGTTTTTTGTTAGCTGGCTCTTCATTTGATGTATAAACGATTTGATTTTGCTCCATTTTTATATCCGTCGTTGTGAGATCATGAGGGTTAAGGGCAACCACAAGGGATTGCCCCTACCTTCTTATTTTCAGATAGCGAACTGATCAAAAGCCGCATTCAACGCAACTAATTTATCATCTATCCCCATATCCTTGCCTTGACTAGAAATATCTTCATAGCAGGGCACATCAGGATTGTGATAGAGCAGTCCAACCGGTACTTTTTGTACGGCGAGATCATAGGCTTCCGACATATTTGAGGGGTCATGTTCTTGCTGGTTTGGAAACAGGCGCAAGAGATTCTTTTCCAACGGAATGCCTTTTTCATGAGTCAGCAACAATAATTTTGAAGGGTCTTGTTGCAAGTCTTTGAAAACATTATCGGAGTAAACCGGACAACGCTGGAGAATGTTGACAAGGCTAAAGCCCTTGTGATTATGTGCTGCCTTGATCGTTTCGTAAAGGTGAACCGGATTCCAATCAATCGTCTGAGCGACAAATGAAACGTTACTGACTCCCAAAGTCACGGTCAGCGGATTAAGGGGGGTTAAAGGTGCCCCTTGTGGGTGCGTATTACTCTGAAATCCTATCGGTGTCGTGGGCGACGTTTGCTTTTTAGTCAAACCGTAAACACTGTTATCGAAAACTAAAACGGTCATATTCATATTATAGCGTACCGCATGTATCCAGTGTCCAGTACCGATAGAATAGCAATCACCATCTCCGGTGGCTACCCAAACATCCAGTTCGGGGCGCCGAGATTTGATACCACAGGCGACAGGAAATGCGCGTCCATGTAATCCGTGAAAACCATAGGTGCCCATATAATGCGGAAGACGACTGGAGCAACCAATGCCAGAAACAGCGACCGTCTTTTCTGGCAACAATTGTTCATCACGACAAATCCGTTGTACCACGGTGAGTACGCCATGATCGCCACAGCCCGGACACCAACGGGCTTCACCACCGGTATAATCGCCCAAGCTAAAATAACGTTGCTTGATATCAAGTGACCAATCTGCTTTTAAACCAAACATCAGCTTTCTCCTTTCATCGCATTCAAACGGCGGATAATTTCATCATAAATGAGTCCTGGCTGTATCGGCTGTCCGTGTACATTGCTCCAACAATCTATATCGACTAAAGTTTGGGCTCTTAAAAGTATGGCAAGCTGTGAATAACGCCGGTTTCCTGGGGTGATCAGCGGCGCATCTGCCTCATCACTGTAATTAATTTCGACAGTCAAAACGTTCTTAAACCGTGAAAATATTTCTTTTAAACCGGGTTCAAGCGGCGAAAGAAAGCGCAAATGTAGCGATGAGACTTTATAGCCTTCTGCCCGCACTTTATCAACCGCTTCTTCAATCGCACCCAAAGTCGAGCCCCAGCCGACAAGTAGCAACTCGCCTTCTGGATCACCATGTATTTCGGGTGGTTTCAAAGTACTCCACAGTGCTGCTAATTTGCGACTACGCATATTGCAGCCACGTTGATTGGATTCACGATCATAAGCCACCTTACTTTCAGTGGTATGTGCGAGCCCGGTCAAAACATATTCTCCACCCGCTTGTCCGACAATGGGACGGGGAGAGAGGCCGGTTTCTTCATTCCACTGATAAGGGTGTACCCCCTTATCCCAAGGCGACTGATCAATAGGTGATGCAAACCATTCAGCTTTTGCCTCTGGACGAGGATAAGGCTGCACGCCCGTCGCCAGGTTGGCATCGGTGAGCAAGATAACTGGGGTACGAAAAGTCTCGGCGATTTTTCGCGCCATGATGACAAAATGTACGCATTCTTCAATAGTGGCAGCAGCAATGACCACTTTCGGGGCATCACCCGGTTCTCCGTACAAAGATGCTAGCAAATCACCTTGTTCAACTTTGGTTGGTAATCCAGTAGAAGGTCCGCCCCGTTGAACGACGCAGATAACCAAGGGAATTTCTGCCATCACAGCGAGTGCCACAAATTCTGTTTTTAATGCCAAACCAGGGCCAGAAGTAATGGTACAAGCGGTTTTTCCCGCGAAAGAGGAGCCGATTGCAAATCCAATCGCGGCTAATTCGTCTTCTGCCTGATGTACAAATCCCCCTGTTTTGTGAAAAACTTCGGCCAAATAGTGTGAAGCTGAGGTGGCAGGGGTGATAGGATACATGGCCACTAACTCCATCCCCGAAGCCATGACACCCAATCCCAATGCTTGATTACCACTGGTGACTATCAATGGTTTATTTGTTTCGCGCTCCCAAGGGGGAATTTCATACCAATAATCCAGATTTTCCTTGGCAAATTCATAACCCGCTTTCCATAATTGCTGGTTGAGATGGACGACTTTTTCGCCTTTTCGTGCAAAGGTGAGCTCAATTTCATGATTAGCTTTTTCCGCATCTCGGCTATAAATATAACAGAGCATACCCAATACAAACATATTTTTACCCAAACGTGGGCGTGCTGTCAGCTTTAGGCATTCATCTTCCATCGCCAATTCATGGACAATCAGACCATTTTCGCGGAATTCTGCCACCGACGATTGGTACTGTTCCCTGATCTTGGGATCAGGATCAGTAGTCCATTTATTTTCCAGCAAGATAACGGTACCCGGTTTATAGGCATGGGTAGCGATACGGGAATAAAGCACTTGTTCATTTAGAGCCACAACCAGATCAGCGGCATCTCCCATATTAGTCATATTCCGACTACCTAAACGAATGCGAATACCACTGGCACCCGCTGGCGATCGGGCTGGCGGTTTTATCTCGGCTGGAATAATTTCCACAGTCCAAACACCGTTGCCCATTTTGGCACTGACAGTACCAAAAGTTTGCCCTGCTTTTTGTGCGCCTTCTCCTGAATCGCTAACGATTTCTACGATATGTTCATCGAGTCTTTGTAATTTAGAGGGTTTGCTCATAGATTTGTCCTATAGTATTTCAGATGTCCAAGATAAATCTTGGACTCCTAGCCGAAGTTGCTACCTAAGACATCACTTGTGGTAGCAACTTAAGTTATAATAACCTAAGTTGCTAGCTATCTGTTAGCAACTTGGATAATATTAGCATTTTTAACTCGCACAAAAAAAATTATAAACATGTCAAAAGATCCAAAACTGGTTGTCCAAGCAGCCCCTTTCCTGCAACAGGGCTTGACCACTCCCCAAGCCATGCTTGATGTTTTTTATGCAGTTTTCCCTATTACCATTGCATCAATATGGTTTTTTGGGTTCAGCGTACTGCTCGTTTTGATGGCAAGTATTGCGGGCACCGTACTGACTGAATGGCTTTTTTCATCTAGCGAGGGCAGCCTGTGGGATGGCAGTGCTGTGCTCACTGGCTTATTGCTGGGTCTGACTTTGCCACCCGCTTTGCCCTTGTGGATGGCTTTTATCGGTGGCGTTGTCGGCATTGGCTTGGGCAAAATGGTCTGGGGTGGACTTGGGAATAATCTTTTTAATCCCGCCCTATTGGGCAGGGCTTTTTTATTAGCAAACTTTCCCAACGCGATGACCACTTGGACAAGCGCACCAACCGGATTATTTAATCTATATCCCAGCAATTTTGCAATACCGTTTATGCAAACGCAGGTTGATGCGCTTACATCAGCGACGCCGCTTGGCTTGATGAAATTTCAACAACAGGAGACACCTTTGTTGGATTTGATGATTGGTAATACAACGGGCTCCTTTGGAGAAACTTGCGGATTGCTCATTATTTTAGGTGGCCTTTATTTGATACTGCGCCGCAGCATTGATTGGCGAATTCCCGCCGCGATTTTAAGCACGGTTGTTATTTTTACAAGCTTATTGTTTATGTTTGACTCAACACGCTATCCCTCACCGCTATTTGCGGTGTTTTCTGGGGGATTATTATTGGGGACGTTTTTTATGGCAACCGATCCGGTAACATCGCCGTTGACACCGAAAGGGACTTGGTTGTTTGGTATTGGTATCGGTATCATCGTCGTGCTGATTCGTGTCTTTGGCGGTTTTCCTGAGGGGATGATGTATGCCATTCTGTTGATGAATGCGACTGTGCCCTTGATTGAGCGTTATACTCAACCACAAGCGTTTGGACGCGGAGGGGCTCATGATTAATTTGAAAAGGGATGATGATCCGAGTCCTATCAAACTGATACTGACTTTAGGTATTGCGGGATTTTTATCGGGGCTCGCGATTGTTGGCATTTATGAAACCACTTTGCCAACCATCACGGCTTACAAGGCAAAAGTTTTACGTGAAGCGGTGTTTAAAGTGTTGCCAGGCACTGTGCAGATAAAAGAATTGCAAGCGGAGCAGGATGATAGCATTTATGCCGGTTATGATAATAAGGGGACTTTGCTAGGTTATGCTTTGACTGCTGATGGTCCAGGCTTTCAAGATACCATAGGTTTACTTTATGGCTATTTACCAGATAAACGAGTTATTGTGGGCATGGAAGTTTTGGAAAGTCGGGAAACGCCCGGGCTTGGGGATAAAATTTATAAAGATGCTGATTTCAAAGCGAATTTTATTGAATTGGCAGTCGATCCGACTATTATCTTGGTCAAAAAGAGCAAGGGCAAGAAATCTGCCCCTAATGAGGTGGATGCGATTAGTGGTGCCACGATTTCTTCTAAAGCCGTTGTCAGGATTCTGAATGAATCTGTTGCAAAATGGAATGAAAAGTTATAAATAATGATAACCTTGTATTGTTTAGCTTTTGCAGGTGGTCGCGCATTGTCGTACCGTGATTTTCAAGCGCATGTTTCCAATCGGATTCTAATTAAGCCACTTGAATTACCCGGGCGTGGTATAAGAGTGAGGGAAGCATTACTCACCGATTCAGAAGCCATGATTGATGATCTATTTGATCAAGTCCGTGAACAAAATGATGGTCAAGCTTATGCGATTTATGGTCATAGTATGGGGAGTTTATTAGCCTATTTATTGACACAACGTCTTATCAGTGCGGGTTTACCGGCACCTCTGCATTTATTTTTGAGTGGGGGAAAAGCACCATCAGTGCTTGGGAGTGATCGACAGGCTAGGTATAAGTTACCAAAAGATGAGTTTATCAATTGTGTCAAAAGCTTGGGTGGAATAGCGCGTGAAATATTGGATGAGCCAGAACTAATAGATTTTATTGAGCCCATTTTGCGAGCGGATTTTCAGGCATTTGAAACGTATGTTTATCATCCAACTGCCCCATTTGATATTCCCATGACTATTTTACATGGTTTATCGGATATTGAGATTGCTTATCAAGATTTGTTACCTTGGCAACAAGAAACCCACCAACCCATTGCGATTAAACAGTTTCAGGGAGGGCACTTTTTCATTTTTGAGCACTTAGCTGAATTGGGACAATTGTTTAATCAAGCTTTAATTCGATGAGCAACTAGAGAAGTCCAAGATAAATCTTGGACTCCTACAGTTAGGATGAGCTAGGCTCAAGGACAAGTTGTTTGTGTCGTATCCCACCCCGGGTTGATGTTATTAAGCCAATTGATCAGTCCTGGATCAGATGCACTTAAGTGGTTATAGTCTAAGCTTAAAGCCCACAACTGAGTCAGGTTCATCAACTCAACTGGGATCATTCCACACAATGAGTTATTCCTGATATTGAGAACGGCCAAATAGCTTAGTCCTTCGATTTCTACTGGGATGGTGCCAGTGAGTTGGTTATAGTATAGGTAGAGTCTTGTTATATGTCCACCACTACATTGTGTTCCATACCAACTACAAGGCGTATTCGTCACATTCCATCCGGTGTTATCATTCCATAGCTCACCATTGGTGCTATTGTAAATCTCGACAAGGGCTTGACATTCTTCCAGTGGAATTTCGGTGACTGTCGTGCAGTCAAAGCCCGGGGGTGAGTCATCATCTATGATCGTCACCACCGCTGTATCTGGTGTACCTAATACGGCACCACCGGTGGCGTTAGCCAGGCTGACGATAAATGTTTCATCGCCTTCCACTAGGCTGTCGTTATTGATATTTATTGTAACAGTCTTGTTAGCCGTCTCGCCGTCGTCCCAATTTAGGGTGTCTAAGGTAGCAGTGTAGTCACTGCCGGCAGTCGCTGTGTCATCGCTGGTGGCGAAGTCTACTGTTATTGCGCCGTCACTACCACCGCTGCGGCTGACGATGATGTTTGCTTGTCCTCCGTTTTCCGTTATGCTGTAAGTGGCGGATGAGAGTTGTAGTGTACTGATGGGATTAGGACAACTTGTTTGTGTCGTCTCCCAACCCGGGTTGAGGTTATTAAGCCAATCGATCAGTCCTGGATCAGATGCGGTTAAGTGGTTATAGTCTAAACTTAAAGCCCACAAGTGAGTCAGGTTCATCAATTCAATTGGGATCAGTCCACACAGTGAGTTGTTCCTGATATTGAGAACTTCCAAATAGCTCAAGTTTTCGATTGAAGGCGGGATAACGCCGCTGAGTTGGTTGTATTGTAGGTAAACTCTTGTTACATGTCCTCCACGACATTGTGTTCCATACCAACTACAAGGCGTATTCGTCACATTCCATCCGCTGTTCTCATTCCATAGATCACCATTAGTGCTATTGTAAATTTCGACAAGGGCTTGACATTCTTCCAGTGGAATTTCGCTAACTGTCGTGCAATCAAAGCCCGGTGGTGGTGAGTCATTATCTGTTATCGTCAGCACGGCGATATTAGGTGTACCTAATACAGCACCACCGGTAGCGTTATCCAAACTAACGATGACAGTTTCATTGCCTTCCACTTGAGTGTCGTCATTGATATTTATTGTAAAACTCTTGTTAGCCATCTCGCCGTCGCCCCAATTTAGGGTGCCTGAGGTAGCAGTGTAGTCACTGCCGGCTGTGGCGCTGTCATCGCTGGTGGCGAAGTCTACTGTTATTGCGCCGTCACTACCACCCGTGCGGGTGACGATGATGCTTACTTGTCCTCCGTCTTCTGTTATGCTGTAGGTGGCTGAGGAGAGTTGTAGTGTGCTGGGCACAGGACAAGATGTTTGTGTCGTCTCCCACCCCGGGTTGAGGTTATTAAGCCAATCGATCAGTCCTGGATCAGATGCGGTTAAGTGGTTATAGTCTAAACTTAAAGCCCACAAATGAGTCAAGTTCATCAACTCAACAGGGATGATTCCACACAGTGAGTTGTTATTGAGCCTGAGAACTTCCAAATAGCTCAGATTTCCGATTGAAGCTGGGAGTGTGCCGCTGAGTTGGTTGTACCATAGGTAGAGTCTTGTTATATGTCCTCCACTACATTGTATTCCATACCAACTACAAGGCGTCTGAGTCATATTCCATCCGGTGTTATCATTCCATTGTTCACCATTGGTACTATTGTAAATCTCAACAAGGGCTTGACATTCTTCCACTGGAATTTCGGTGACTATCGTGCAGTTAAAGTCATTATCTGTAATCGTCAGCACGGCGGTATCAGGTGTACCTAATATGGCAGTTCCAGTGACGTTATCCAGACTGATGATGAGGGTTTCATCGCCTTCCACTTGATTGTCGTCATTGATGTTTATTGTAAAAGTCTTGTTAGCCGTCTCGCCGTTTGCCCAGTTTAGGGTGCTTGAGGTAGCTGTGTAGTCACGACCAGCAGTAGCAGTGTCGTCGCTGGTGGCGTAGTCTACTGATATTGCGCCATCACTACTACCGGTGCGGGTGAGGGTGATGCTGGCTTGTCCTCCGTCTTCTGTTGTGCTGTAGGTGGCTGAGGAGAGTTGTATTGTGCTGTATCCTGAGGCCAATTCCACATGCAGAACGACAGGCACCACTTGATGAGGATTCACGGGATCATTGGATTCCACGTATATATCGGCTGTGTAGTCCCCCAAGCTCAGTTCTGTGGCATCCAAGCGCACGGTCACGTCCACCGATCCGCCCGGCGGAATTTCACCTGAGAGTTCACCTTCTAGTGTAATCCAAGGCGTACCCGCCATCATCAAGGCATTATTAATATTCAGACGACCGCCCGTTACAGTTATACCGCTCATAGAAGCCACAGGATCAACGTTGTCCATGATTAGCGATTTAAGGTCTAAGGCCGTCAAGTTGGGATTGTACCCCTTCAGAAGAGCCGCAGCACCAGAAACATGCGGTGTTGCCATGGAAGTGCCACTCTTATAACCATAGTTATTGCCCGGCTCGGTACTCAAGGTGTCAACACCCGGTGCCCCCAAGTCTACAGTCGTCAGACCATAATTGGACCAGCTCGGTTTAGCATCGTTGTGATCGGTAGCCGCCACTGCCAACACATTGGGAACGTCGTAGTTTGACGGATAATTAGGATACACATCATTGTCTGAATACGAGTTGCCCGCTGCCGCCACAAACAGCACATTGTGATCGTTGGCATAGCTAATAGCATCCTCTAAGCCCTGAGAAAAACCACCGCCACCCCAACTGTTGCTGAGAATTTGGGCACCGTTATCGACGGCATAGAGAATCGAGTCAATAGCATCAGCCGTGCTACCCGAACCACCATCGTTAAGAAACTTGACCGCCATAATGCGTACCACATGGCTAACACCGGCTACGCCAATGCTGTTGTTGCCCACTCCGCCAATGGTGCCGGAACAATGGGTTCCATGCGAATCACCGTCCATGGGATCGCTGTCGCCGTATGCGAAATCGTATCCATAAACATCGTCTATATAGCCATTGCCATCATCGTCTAACCCGTTGCCGGCTATTTCACCCACATTTATCCAACGATTATCAACCAGATCGACATGATTGTAATCCATACCCGTGTCGATCACGGCTACCACTACGTCATGGCTACCAGTAAAAGTATCCCACGCCTCAACTGCATCAATGTCTGCATCCGCTGTACCGCCTGTCTGACCGGTGTTGTGCATTCCCCAGAGTTCATCAAAACGGGTATCGTTCGGAATACCGATGGCCTTTTGTATATAGTTAGGCTCGGCATATTCGATGTTTGAATCGGCGGAGAGCTTCCCGATTATATTCAGCAAATCGGCTTCATCAGTGACTGGGAGACTCCACACTTCTAGTGCAAGTTGCTCGATGGTTTTCTTAACCGTTGCGTTTACACTTTCTCGGAGTGATAGCAGGGCTGCACTAACAGCACCTTTGCGTAATTTGATGATCAACTCGCCTTGCGCGTATTCCACGCCGTCGGGAATATCCGTTAGCACGGGACGCTCACTCGGTGCTGTCAAAGCTTCGCTGGTTTGATTCTGCGACAAATTATAGGTCAGGCTACCTTGGCCAGTATTGCTCAGCGTCAAGGTATGGACAGAGGGAGGAGAATCAGGCAGAGTCAGCGTCTCCTCAATGGAAGTAGGCGACAAAACTATCTCTGGTGGCAGTGGTGGATCGACATGCAGCGTAGCAGGTACTGTGACTTCAGGATTCACGGGATCGTTGGAAGCGATGATAATGTTCGCGGTGTAATCGCCTAAAGCTTGCTCTCTCGCATCGTAGGTCACCTCAACCGAAACACTCTCTTGGGGTGGAATTTTAATCTCCGTCGGCGTTACACTTAACCATCCAGGGCTAGCGTTCCAGTCTAGCGCGTTACCGACTAGACGGATCAGGTCACCACTCCAGTAACCATCTAACGGAAACACGTTGATTGCTACAATCGGCTTGTCAGGATTATAGGCGCCTATCAGATAGCCAGAGTCATAGAGACCCAACGGTTGTCCATTACCCTGTGTTGTAAAAGACGTGACAGGTAAACTTGCAGAGAGACTATTAACACCTTGGGTGATAGGATGGTCTACAATTGAAACGGCAGTACTATATGAACCCGGTCCCCCCCTAGCCAACGGTAAATAAGTCTGGGTTATAATTCTGCCCTCCAATCCATAGCACCCGGTAGTAGCAAAGGTGGCTACAAGAAGAATTACTCTTCCAGCAGCATCAACATAGTCAGCCAAGTTGTTACCAAGAGTGCTAGAATCCGCAAAGCAGTAGCTGGATGCTAAAACAACTACATCGTACTGTAATAGGTAGTCCACATTCGGCGTAGATGTTGTACCATCAAGGATGTCGAGTGTCCCTATGTTTGGAAGACCCTGAAGGCCGCTTATGAAAGACGGATCATCGCCTCTCATTGCATTTACATACAAGACTCTCAAGTTGTTAGCTAAAGGCGTAAACACCGGGTTCAAATCCCCAACCTCTTTGGCATTCTCTGAACCCGCCTTCCAATTAGCCGTCATACTGCTATCTGATTGGGGTTCCCCGGGAATCAGTTGAGGGTTGCCGCCATTATTGTGGGCATCAACTATGACAGTGCTAAGGGTGGCTATAAGAACGCCATCACCGTCATTATAGAGCGTCATAGTCTGGGTGCTTGGGTCCTCATCTTGCCTAAGTGTGACGGGTGGCATTTCAGTTGGTTCGGGACGCAGAATAGGTGTACCGTCCACCAAGTCAATGAGATTTTCATAAAACTGTATCGCATTAACATCGTTAGGAATGGTGTCATTTAAAAAGCCGACTGCTGCGGTATGGCCCATATTTCCTAGCACAACAGCAGCATCTCCATTGGGAAAGGTGGCCAAGACCGTTTCTGTCGTTGACATTCCCATCGAGAAAGTGCCCCAACCAGGGTTTACCAAAGACAAAGGATTGGGAAGTTCAGCCCCCAAATCCGAATCGATGATCGTGACAGGTTCTTGGTTATCATTATCAGTATAGCTCAGTCCAAAGGCCGAGCCCAAGGTATCATAATGGCTCCAGTCTGTCATGATGGCTCTACCACCACCCGCTACATAAGCGAGAAAGTTGGGAATATCTCCCAGTGACGTATCCTGGTTCATCAAAACCACTATATCCCAAGAATCACTGGCTATAGCTGACTCAAAGGACGGGTAATTATCAACCTGTGTGACGTTATAACCGCGATTTTCTAGGGCGGCACTGACAGGATCTTGCGTGACTTGTGGTCCAACACTGCTGCTGCCAGCCATCGCATTCCCCGCTTCACTCGCTTGAGAGGTACTCCCCTCTAGGAGCATGAAATCTAAATAATAAAGCGCATTCAAACCCGATTCTGCCAATGCCACGGGTGAAATAGCAAAAAAGAACGCAAACAATAATCCCATCACACTTGCATTAAAAAATGCAAACAGACGGGTAAATCGTGCCCATATCGGTATTTTATACCTTGAAGAGTCCATCATTTATCTCCTTTTGATGTTTCAAGTACCGCCTCGATAGACGGAGCCATTCCCAAAGCCAAAAATTGTTTTTTAAACACAATTTTTTTTGTTGGTTATTTAAAATATAGACTAAAAGATTGCTCCGATCCGAGATTCAGCACTGAATAATTTTATCCTAGTATTTAAAATTTTTTTTTGTACAGAGAGATAAATAACGAAAAAGAATTCGATGAGTACAGCTAATGGAAGACAACGAATAAAACTTCTTTAGAAAGAAAGTTAATAACCATTGTAGCAATCTAAAAATCCTATTTCTTAAAGAAATAGGATTTTTTTAT
>JALXAQ010000144.1 GCA_026991885.1 Thiotrichaceae bacterium | reverse complement strand
CCTAAGAATAAGTTGAAATGTTGTTCGTTAGGTTTGTATAGCACTCCGGCGTATACTAATGATCCTCCTCCAACACCTGCACCCGATAATGAGGCAATTCCATTGCCAACCTCTAAATCTAAAACCCCTGTATATTTTTCGATTGGTTTTGGTTCGCCTAATATTGATGTCTCTCTAAGCCATGCAGAGCGACCATCAGGATTAATTAGACTAGAAAAAGTATTTTGTTCATCCGTAACATCCCACCTTTGGCCTCTTTCTAACATCACAGTTTTGATGCCTTGTTCAGCCAAACGTAAAGCAGTAACAGCTCCTCCAAATCCTGAACCAATTACCATTACATCTAATGGCTCGCTATTAGCGGCTAAAGCACTTAAAACCATGGGAGTTGGAAGAAATGATGTCGCTGCCACACCTAGTCCAACTTGTTTTATAAATGCCCTGCGGGATAAGCTTTTTGATGATTGGTTTTTACTCATAATTAATTCCTCTTAATATCTATAAATCATTATTGCTAATGTAATTAGATTACAATGGGCTAAATGACTATTGTCCGGTGGTGATTTATTAAATTTGTTATTTGCTTGTCAGCATGGCTTGTATCTTTATCGTTAGTATTTAATAAATAAGCTATTATTTTTGCTAGTTTCTCGCATTCTTGTTTTTTATAACCTAATCGAGTGATCTCGCTGGTTCCTATGCGTAAAAACCCATCCACGTTAATATGATGTTGATGAAGTTTGTCTCTTAGTTTCCTTGATTCTTTTAGCGGATAACGGGTAATCACTTGGTGGCAATATGTTGCTTCACTGAAATTTATGGCATTAGCACCATGCATGGGAACGCCTTCCTCTTTGAATATTCGTGCAATAGTTCTGGAATTATCAACAACCTGTTTTGCATATTCTTGCCAATGTGTTTCTTCAAGAACAATACCTGTTGAAGCAATACGAGCAAGATGAGGATTACAAATTAATGTGGGGCCATTCAGTGGAGTAAAGTTAGATAAACGATTTATTTTATGATGAATATTTTCATCGTTGGTTAGAATGATACCCCCTTGTGGTCCTGGAAACGTTTTATGTGTAGAACCTAATAATAGATCGGCGCCTTCACGAAGTGGATCCTGATATTGACCACCAACAATTAGGCCTAGTGTGTGTGAGCCATCGTAAGCAACAATTCCACCATATTCATGAACAACATCTGCAATTTCTTGAACAGGCATTGGGTAGGTTACGATAGATGAGCCAAGAACAACTAGAGGTGGTTTTTTTTTCTTTAATAATGCAATTGTTTTTGGCAAGTCTATTTGCCAATTGGCTTCTGAAAACGGTAATGGTAATGGTTTTCGGTCAAATGAATCATAATTTAATGGGTATCCTCCCCCGGGAAAAAAAGGAGGGATTCGTCCGACGTGGTCGTGGTAATTTGTTAATGATAATATGGCTGCTAGTAGAGCCATGTTTCCAGAAATGGGAGAGAGGTTTGCATATTTTGCATTAAACACTTTTTTTGCCGATTCTGTTGCTACTGCAATAATATCTTGTGCTGGGCCTGTGCCTGCATAAAATGAGGCTGCGTAACGAGCATGAATATCGGAACTTAAAGGTGCGCGAGCTGTTTTGCTGATTCTGTTTTCGCTGACAATTAAATTTATTGAGTTTAAGCGGATATCATCATGCTGTTTGAGTAATGATTTAATTTCACAATGTGTATTGTCGGCTATAGGAGTCTGGATGGTATTTAACATTTTATAAATCCTTTTTTGATTTAATAGAGTGAATATATTGGCATTATTTAATCAATAGATTATCGCTCAAGTTACAAGTATGTTTCTTTAAGCGAAAATCTAAACTTGCTTTATTGAGTGTTAAAATTTGCCGTTATTGTTTTTCCATTCTTTTTTGGGTGGAATGGTTTCAATCGTATCCCAGTGTTCTGCTATTTTTCCGTTTTCGATACGAAACAGATCGTAGAATGAAGTAGGTTTGCCAGCGAATTCACCTTCGCTTACGCCCAGAACAAAGTTGCCCTCACCAAAGACCTTGTGGATTTTATTATATTTCATTGTTATACCTTGTTGGGCCATTGCTTTGAGAGCTGCTCCAAGCCCTGAGAGGCCATCAGAGATGTTTGGATTATGCTGGATGTAATGATCACCATCAAAATATCCTGCTAGTTTTTCCATTTTTCCATTGATAAGAATATCTTCTAAAAATGAACGAACAAGTGTTTTATTTCCTTCAGTTTTATTGAGATCGGTGACTTTCACAGAACCATCTATCATGGTGTGACCACTACCGTTGGGGCTGACTGGCTTTTCTTGCAGATTATCCCAGTGCTCGGTAATAATCCCTTTTTCAAAACGGAAAATATCAAATCCAACTTTAGGACCAAAGAAGTTATAATCCGTATGAGTGATAACATATTCGCCATCTTGTAGAACGCGATGAGTATCTACTTTGGCTGAGTTTTTGGGTAATTGTTTTAATAACGCACCAAACCCAGCTAAACCATCTTCTACGCCAAGGTTATGTTGAATGTATTTTTTTGGATTGATATAGGAAACCGGTTTTGTATCGCCATTTTCGATACTTTTTAGTAGGTCTACTACGTTTTGTTTATAGCTTGTTATCATGTTTTTCTCCAGTGGATTAATAGAACTTTTTGCGTAAGCAGGGAAATGAATGATGCTGTTTATTATTAATAAACTACTCAGAACCAGCTTTATGGGTGTTTTTTTGTTCATCTGTGTCTCCTTGTTATGATGAATAGTCATGAAATTGACGAGGGGATTGTGCATTGCAAGACGGATATTAACGAGGTTAATATCGGTCAATAAATGATAAAAACCGGACAAATTTTATTAATGGATTATTTAGAAATGCCTTTTAGCAAGATCACGCCAGTCTCTTTTAAGGAACAAAAAAGTTTTAAGCTAGATTTGGATATTGTTCAAATATCTGACCTGAGGCAACGAACTCATCGTGATTATTTGCTTACTTACACACGAATAGAATTTCATCAGCTATTTTTTGTTGAAGCAGGGCGTTGTGTACACACTATTGATTTTAAAGATTATAATTGCGAGAAGGGGGCTTTGCTATTAATGTATCCAGGTCAGGTACAACGATTTGATTCTTTGATAAATTGGGAGGGGTATATTGTTATTTTTCGTCCAGAGTTTCTTTTACCTAAAGATAATACTTCAGTAATTAATGAGGTAAATATTGTCAACAAATTGGAAGATTTACCTGTTTTATTACAAATACACGGTGATGAAGAAAAAGCAATATTAGAACTAATTAAACGTATGTATAAAGATATTCATCTCAATGCTGAGTTAAAGGCACAGCAGAATTTATTGAGAAGTGAATTACAATCACTTTTTAACCGTTTATTTTTAATTTGTTTTAATGCGGAGGAAAATTATCCAGCCCCTTTTTCTGTTGCACAAAAGCGCTATAAATCTTTTCGTGATGCAGTGGAAAGAAATTACTATCGTTACCATCAAATTCGTGACTACACAAATATGTTAGGCTATTCCGAAAAAAGCTTGAATAGGTCCATGCGTGAAATTACAGGTAGTAGTGCAAAAAAATATTTAACTCAACGAATTATTTTAGAAGCAAAAAGACTTTTGGCGTACACAGATTTGCCAATTAGCTCAATTGCTATAAAGCTGGGTTTCGATGAAGCAACTAATTTTTCAAAGTTTTTTCGATGTTATGAGAAATATTCTCCCAGTGCATTTCGTCTTAATAAAACGAATATATAATAGTAAGCCAGTTGAGCAAATACTTAAAATCACAAATAGAAATCGAACTAGTACTCCAGTAACATTGGTTTGATGGAAACAGAGCAATATTGTTGGAATACTAGACTTTTAAGGAGGTTGAATGCTAGATTATGTTCCATTATTACTTTTTATGATTCTTTACAATGACAATATTTAAAACATCTCCTAATGGAAAATTAAGTGGGGATTTGCGTGTTCCCGGTGATAAATCCATGTCACATCGCTCTATTATGCTGGGTTCGCTGGCCGAGGGGGTAACCCATGTAAGTGGTTTTTTAAATGGTGAAGACTGTATGGCTACCATGAATGCCTTTCGCGCTATGGGTGTAGACATTGTAGAAAAAAGCTCGACGGATTTAGTCATTCATGGCGTAGGCATGAGCGGATTGCAAGCACCTAAAAATGATCTGGATATGGGCAATAGTGGAACGGCAATGCGCTTGATGACCGGTCTCCTGGCGGGGCAAACATTTGATTCAACGTTGGTCGGTGATGAGTCACTATCGACGCGACCGATGAATCGTATTATCAAACCGTTGTCCATGATGGGGGCCGTGATTGAATCAGAACAGGGTGGTCGACCACCGCTTTGTGTCAAGGGTGGTGTCTCACTAAAAGGCATTCATTATGATTCACCCATCGCCAGTGCGCAGGTTAAATCTGCTGTTTTATTGGCAGGCTTGTATGCCAGTGGTGAAACCAGTGTGACTGAGCCGGGTATCACCCGTGATCATTCTGAACGTATGCTTCGTGGCTTTGGTTATGATGTGAGTACAACAGGAGACAAGGGCGAATATATAAGCCTGCAAGGCGCTGGTACGCTCACCGCTACAAACATAGACGTGCCTGCTGATATTTCATCGGCTGCTTTTTTTATGGTAGGTGCAAGTATCGCAAAAGGTTCCGACCTGACGTTAAGGCACGTCGGTATCAACCCGACGCGTACCGGTGTGATTGATATTCTAAAATTGATGGGGGCTGATATTGGCCTGTCTAACCAGCAAGAAGTGGGTGGTGAACCGGTGGCTGATATTCGTATCCGCTCAGCAAAACTTAAAGGGATTCATATTCCCGAAGAGCTGGTGCCATTGGCGATTGATGAATTCCCCGTGATTTTTATTGCAGCGGCGTGTGCAACGGGCGAAACAGTGTTGACTGGCGCAGAAGAATTACGGGTTAAAGAAAGTGATCGTATCCAGGTTATGGCAGAGGGTTTAAAAACCTGCGGAATAAATTGCGAAGTAACCCCCGATGGCATCATTATACAGGGGGGGCAACTTAGCTCTGGTACAATAGAGAGCCATCATGACCACCGTATCTCTATGGCATTTGCGATTGCAGGTTTGCGCGCAAGCGGCGAAATAACGATAAACGATGCGGCTAATGTGGATACATCGTTTCCTGATTTTGTAAAATTGGCGAGTTCGGTGGGCTTGGGTATTTCAGCTAGGGCAGGCTCCTAAGATTGTAAGCCATACATACATAAATATCGGATGTTATGTTACATGCTATGACTTAAAAACCATTTCCCGCAAGGTGCTAATTTTGTCGCGGACTTGCGCGGCTTCTTCAAATTCCAGATCCTTGGCGTGCTGAAACATTTTCTTTTCGAGTTTTGAGATTTCTTTTAGTGCTTTATCGGGTGTCATGGTCGTATAAGCTGCCTGGGATTCTGCAACTTTATCCAGTTTTTGACGGCCCCTGCCACGGATGGAACTGCCGTAAGCGCCTTCCATGATATCGGTGATTTTTTTGGCGATGCTGGTGGGTGTGATGCCGTGTTTTTCGTTGTGGGCGATTTGTTTGGCACGGCGCCGTTCGGTTTCGTCAATCGCAGCCTGCATGGATTTGGTGATTCTGTCAGCATAGAGAATTGCCTTGCCTTGTGCGTTACGTGCGGTGCGGCCTATGGTTTGGATC
>JALXAQ010000143.1 GCA_026991885.1 Thiotrichaceae bacterium | reverse complement strand
AATCCCATTTTGATCAAATCACGCGACACCGCGATTGCTTTCATCCCATCTACCAGTTTATCGCCCCATGCTCCGATGCTGGGCTTTCCAGATTTACTAGAGTTATACGCCGTGGCTGTCACCTTGACGACGTGCTTTGTTTCAGCAGACACACTGGCTGGTATAAACGAGAGGATTAGAATAATGCTAAAAACTATGTTGTAAAAGGACATAGAGAAATAGCTCGGGTTGAAAATGAGAAAATATTAAATATTAATTACACAGCGCGTACCAAACCCGCTTCAACTTTATCACGAGAGTCACGCCCGACTAAGGTTTCAATCAATTCTAAGGCAAAATCCATAGCAGTGCCGGGACCTCGGGAAGTCACGACTTGTCCATCTTTAACGACGGGGGCATCTATGAATTGCATATCCGGCATACTTTCTAACACGCCCGGATAACTGGTGGCAGATTTGTTTGCTAACAAACCCGCATCTGCTAACACTTTAGGCGCAGCACAGATCGCGGCAATGTATTTGCCTTGTTGCTGCATATCTTTGAGCAATTGATGAATACGGGGATCATTGTTAAGATTTTCAGCACCCGCTAAGCCACCCGGTAAAACTATCATATCAAAGCTTTGTTTGATAGCTTCATCTAAAGTGGTATCCGGTATCAGTACCACACCGCGACTGGCTTTGACAGCTTGATTATCAAGTCCGGCGGTGAGAACGCTAATGCCGGCGCGACGTAGTAAATCAATGACTGTGACAGCTTCAAGCTCTTCACAGCCTTGAGCAAGGGGAATTAGGACTGTAGGCATATACTTAAATAATCCTGCAAAAAAAAGGCAAAAAAAAAATACTATTTCTTTAAGAAATAGTATTTTTAAGGTTAAGGAAGAAACTATCAGTTACGCTGTGTTTTGATAATATTCAAACCTTTCAATAAATTCAACGCTTCATAAACAGCATAATCCTTTTTGATCAACTGTTCTTTTGCATCGTCAGCAGCGTCCTTCTTCTTCGATTTAGAAGATTTTTCGGAGTTACCGTTTTCCAAATGCCCCGTTAAATCCGATTCTTTGAGGTAGCCTTCCTCTTGTTCAACGGAAGCAATTTCAACTTTGTTCAGCAGAATGTCTGGCTCTATGCCTTCCGCTTGTATAGAACGGCCAGACGGCGTGTAGTAGCGTGCGGTGGTCAGTTTTAAGGCCGCATCATTATTCATGGGTAAGATGGTTTGTACAGAGCCTTTTCCAAAGGTCTTGGTACCCATAATGATTGCCCGTTTATGGTCTTGGAGGGCACCCGCGACAATTTCTGAGGCGGAAGCTGAGCCACCGTTGACTAAGACGACCATCGGCGCACCATTGATTAAATCACGCGGATGCGCTTTAAATTTGAAAGAAGAATCGTCAACGCGCCCTTCGGTATAAACTATCAAACCTTTAGGGAGGAAACTATCCGATACTTCCACAGCCCCATTTAAGACGCCGCCAGGATTGTTACGCAAATCTAGCACTAAGCCATTGAGATGGCCTTTATTCTCTTTTTTGAGAGCATTGATAGCCTTTTCTAAATCTCTGACAGTCTGTGTTTGAAAATGAGTGATGCGGACATAGCCATAACCCGGTGCTAGAGTACGGCTCTTGACACTTTTGACCTTGATAATATCACGCACAATAGTGATGTGTATGGGTTTCTCTTCAGTGTCGCGCACGATGGTTAATTTGATGCCCGTACCTGGTTTGCCGCGCATAATTTTGACGGCATCAGTAAGCGTCATTCCTTTCACAGGCGTATCATCCAAACGGATAATCAGATCTCCCGCTTCTATTCCCGCCCGTTGTGCAGGCGTATCGTCAATCGGTGCAATGACTTTAATAAAGCCATCCTCCATGCCGACTTCAATACCGAGACCACCAAATTCACCTGTTGTACCAATTTGTATTTCTTTAAATACGTCGGGCGTTAAGTAATTTGAATGTGGATCGAGCCCACTCAACATGCCAGCAATGGCATTTTCCAGCAGCGTCTTGTCATCAACTTCTTCAACATAATCAGTTTTGATTCTGTGAAAAACTTCAGTAAAGGTACGCAGTTCTTCAAAGGGTATCGTCGTCGTTTGGTTACGATCAGCAAATACACTACCAGCAAGCGCAATAAGTGAACCAAGAACGGCACCTACTAATAATGTGGGTAAATAACGAAATAGGGATCGCATATATATTAAATTACTCCATTAATTTGGTTGTTTTGAAAGCTGAGTACAACCAATGTAAGACAACGAATAAAACCATTATCGCTTGAGCCAGTTTTTTTTTTATTCGTTGTCTGGCATTGGTTGTACTCACCGAGAAAATTTTCTTTTCAAATTTTTTTTTATATTTTATAGATATAATAATACAATTTGACTTTGAAAGTAGCAATATTTTTAATTGATAAGGAGTCCAAGATTTATCTTGGACGTCCCTGATTGGCAACCGCATTCATCGCCTTTTTAATCGCCTCTTCGTCACCGAGATAGTAGTGCTTAATGGGATTTAAATCCTCATCCAATTCGTACACTAAAGGTACGCCTGTTGGAATATTTAGACTAATGATTTGTTCCTTTGAAAGGCCATCAAGATGTTTTACTAAGGCACGTAAACTGTTGCCGTGTGCTGTGATGAGCACTTTTTGGTCTTGTTTGACCATCGGGACAATTGTTTTGTTCCATAAATATAAAACACGCTCTATTGTGTTGTCTAAACACTCAGTTAAAGGCAGGTCTTGATCAGAGAGCTTTTTATAGCGCGGTTCATGGCCAGGGTATCTGTCATCTGACTGGTTTAGCGGCGGGGGAGGGACATCACAGCTTCGTCTCCAAATTTTGACCTGATCCTCGCCATATTTTTTCGCCGTCTCAACCTTGTTTAATCCCTGAAGCGCACCGTAATGACGCTCATTTAAGCGCCAATCACGATGGACTGGAATCCACATTAAGTCCATCTCATCTAAGACAATCCAAAGCGTCCTAATTGCTCTTTTTAGAACGGAGGTAAAAGCGACATCAAACGTGTAGCCATTTTCTTTAAGCAACTTTGCAGCGTTCAAAGCCTCTTGTTTACCTTTTTCAGTCAGATCAACATCACTCCAACCAGTAAAACGGTTTTCTTTATTCCAAACACTTTCTCCGTGTCTTAATAAGACGATTTTATACATGAACGAGTTAGTCTCCACAAAAGCATAAGTAAATTGAGATGAATTAAATGAGTCCCTTATTGCTATCAAAATAATAAATTATTATTATCCAGAAAGTTTATGTGGCATACTTACTACTTTATAAAAAAATACCCCACACAATGGTACATTTTATCATATTTTAACGGGATAGCTCGTTTCACAACAATTTAATCAAAAAAAAAAGCATTCTATTCTAAATAGAATTTTAGTATTATATAATATACAAATGAGGGTATTTAATTAACCATAGGAACTTTAAGTTATGACTTATAATAGCTTTACAGACTTCGGGATGAGATATATGTCAGACAATAGTCATCAGACGATTACACTTATGACCCATGATGAGGACATTGAACGCGCCTCTCGCTCTATGAAAGCCATGTCCCACCCATTGCGACTAAAAATCCTCTGCGTTTTAGGGGAATGTGAATACAGTGTACAAGATATTGTTGAACAGGTGGGTACCTCACAAAGCAATATTTCCCAACATTTAGCTATTTTGCGTGAAAAAGGGATTTTAGCATCACGTAAAGATGCTAATCGCGTTTATTATCATGTGGGTGATGTGCGTACCTTGCGCCTGATTAGCATGATGCGTGAGGTATTCTGTCGGTCTTTTTGTGCTTGAATCACTAGCAAGTCACCCCTATTGTTCAGTCTCTTATTTATTTATTTATTTATATAGACGATCAACCTTAAGAGGTTTTAACTATTATGACAGTTGAACGATTGGTAGTTATCGTTGCAGGGACTTTTATTTTGCTATCACTGGCTTTAAGTCAGTTACACCATCCAGCTTGGCTCTGGTTCACCGCATTTGTGGGTGCAAATTTACTCCAAAGTGGCTTTACGGGCTTTTGTCCACTGGCGCTCATCCTCAAAAAAGCGGGCGTACCCACTGAGCAAACAATCAATAATTCACCCGAGTTGCAAACCACTTAACGTATGGAACAATTAGTTGAATTTGCTGGTAATCACTCTGGCTTATTTTTGGCTTTCGCCATCGTCTCCGGCTTATTAGTTTGGAGTTTTTTGGGAGATAGCTTAGCCGGGGTTAGCGCCTTGTTACCACAAGAGGCGACTTTGTTGATTAATCATGAAGATGCGATTGTGCTTGATGTCCGCGAAGATAATGAATATGTACAAGGCCATATTTTGAATTCGGTGCATATCCCATTAAGCCTGTTATCTGACAAAATCGCTCGCTTAGAAAAATACCGTAACCGTCCTATCATTGCCAGTTGTAGGAGTGGTAGCCGTTCTGGGCAAGCCTGTCGCCAGTTGAAAAAAAACGGTTTTGAGAAAATTCATAACCTCAAAGGGGGCATTATGGCGTGGGAAAATGCCAATCTACCCCTTACCAAAGGCAAAAACGGCAAAAAATAAATAAACCTCAAAAAGGATGATTTCAGTGGAAAATACGCAGAATCCGGCAGATGCCGAACAATTTGGGATACAAAATGTCTATATCAAGGATATTTCTTTTGAGACACCCAATTCTCCACAGATTTTTATGGAAGAGTGGAAACCCGAAATAGATATGGAAATATCTAATAAGATTAATAAGTTGGAAGACGACCTTTTTGAAGTGGTGTTAAACAT
Organism: Thiotrichaceae bacterium; assembly: GCA_026991885.1. GTDB lineage: Bacteria > Pseudomonadota > Gammaproteobacteria > Beggiatoales > Beggiatoaceae > Thiomargarita. The sequence continues at coordinate 13,909 of JALXAQ010000143.1, read as the reverse complement.
CACTGCAACCACCAAAGTTGGAGAAAAAACGGCTTTTCTTATCGAAGTTCATCAAGCCGGTATCTTTCTCATCAAGAATTTTGCACAAGATAAATTGTCGTATATGCTCAACAGTTATTGTCCAAATATTTTGTTCCCCTTTGCCCGTGAACTGATAACGAGTACCGTAACACGGGGCGGATTTCAGCCGCTGCTATTGGCACCGATCAACTTTGAGGCTTTGTATGCTCAACAACAACAAGAAGAAAGCCAAAAAAATACTCCCAATTGAACACAGTGCAACAATCTATTTTAGTACTCGGTGCCGGCTCGTGGGGCACCGCTCTTGCCCTGGTTTTAGCGCGTAACGATCACAAAGTTTGGCTTTGGAGCCGAAATCCTCAGCATGTAGAGCAAATGAAGGTGACGCGACAAAATGCCCGATTTTTGCCAAACAATCACTTTCCTGATGCTTTACAAGCGACTGCTAACTTAAAAGAAGTTGTACCACAAATAAATGAAATTTTGGTCGTCGTACCCAGTCATGCTTTTCGTGAAACGCTCAATAAAATTGCTCCCGACATCACCGCCCAAACCCGCGTCTGTTGGGCAACAAAAGGGCTAGAAAATAATAGCGGCTTGTTATTGCATCAAGTTGCAGAACAAGTTTTAGGAGCAAAACGATCTTTGGGCGTTTTATCAGGACCCTCATTTGCTCAAGAAGTGGCGGCGGGCTTACCAACGGCTGTCACAATCGCATCTGAACAAGCCCAATACGCTCAAGACTTGGTCACATTATTCCACAATCACAGCTTTCGCCCCTATACTTGTACTGACATCATTGGTGTACAAGTGGGGGGGGCCATAAAAAATATTATGGCAATTGCGGCTGGGATTGCCGATGGCTTAGGTTTTGGAGCGAATACCCGTGCTGCCCTTATCACACGGGGCTTGACGGAAATGGTACGCTTTGGCACCAGCTTAGGGGGACAAGGTGAAACCTTTATGGGATTAGCTGGCTTAGGTGATTTGATACTCACTTGTACTGACAATCAATCACGCAATCGCCGCTTTGGTTATGCCTTAGCGCAGGGCAGATCGCTGAGCCAAGCACAAACTGAGATTGGGCAAGTTGTTGAGGGTGTGCGAACAAGCCATGAAGTCAACCGTTTAGCTCAGCAAAGTGGGATAGATATGCCGATTGTGGAACAAGTTGATAAGGTGCTGCAAGGTGTGTGTACCCCCAACGAGGCTGTGCAAGCTTTATTATCACGCCAACCAAAACCTGAATTTTAGTTATCAGTTATAATTCGACGCTCTACTCTATCTCGTCTCATTTAATATGATAACTGATAACTAATAACTTAAAATGAATCTGAATTTTCTTGAATTTGAACAACCTATTGCAGAACTCGACGCTAAAATTGAGGAACTGCGTCATATCACTAATGACACTGACATCAACATCAATGATGAAATTGCTCGACTACAAGTCAAGTGTCAAGAGCAAACTCGCTCAATTTTCTCCTCCCTAACGGCTTGGCAGATTGCCCAAGTGGCACGACATCCGCAACGACCTTATATGCTTGACTACATTGATCTTATCTTCACAGATTTTCAAGAACTGCATGGAGATCGCGTTTTTGGTGATGATGAAGCGATGGTTGGTGGATTGGCACGGTTTGAAGGTCGCCCAGTGATGCTTATTGGTCAACAAAAAGGTCGTGATACCAAAGAAAAAATACAACGTAATTTTGGCATGCCACGTCCAGAAGGCTATCGCAAAGCCCTACGCTTGATGAATATGGCTGAACGCTTTAAATTGCCAATTCTCACATTTATCGATACGCCCGGCGCTTATCCTGGCGTTGATGCTGAAGAGCGGGGACAAAGTGAAGCCATTGCCCGCAATTTATATGTTATGGCGAATTTAAAAACGCCGATTATTTGTACTATCATTGGAGAAGGTGGCTCAGGTGGCGCCTTGGGAATCGGGGTGGGTGATAGGCTCTGTATGTTGGAATATAGCACTTATTCAGTGATTTCACCTGAAGGCTGTGCCTCAATTTTGTGGAAAAGTGCAGACAAAGCACCTGATGCAGCCCAAGCCATGAATATGACTTCACAACGCCTTAAAGAATTGGATTTGATCGATGTGATTATTCCAGAGCCTTTGGGCGGCGCACACCGAGATGTCAACGCAATGGCAAGCCAATTGAGTGGCGTCTTGCAAGAAAATTTGCTCGAACTCACACAAGTGCCCGTTGATGAATTGGTAGAAACCCGTTATCAACGTTTAATGCAGTTTGGGGAGTTTGAGGAAGGGTAGATGAACAGACCTCATCACAATATTTCTTGGTTAATACTCGCGATGGGATGTTATTTTAACATCGCTTGTGCTCCTATCTATCGTACTCACTATTCCTTTACCCCACCTCCAACAGCAGAAGGCAAAATCTGTGCCTCTCAATGTAACTCTGATCAATTGCACTGCAAACAGATGGAGGAGCTCATATACGAAACCTGTCAGCTTCGAGCAGAACGCGCCTACCACTACAACAGAATCTGCAACGACGATAAAAAAAAACACAAAGAAAGAGAAGATTGTCATACACCTTTTCATTATTATCAACCTATTTGCATAACAAATTATAGTCGATGCCAAACCCAGTATAGATCGTGTTACAAAGCCTGTGGCGGAACGATAACAGCCCAGAAAGTTTGCATCTTGGGCTGTTAGGTGCTTATCTTAATAAAAAAAACAGAAGCAAGGCATTGATAATAAAAGAAACGATTGAAGTGCGTCGCCAAAAAGCCACAGGATTTCGTTCTCGCAGCGGGATGGGTGTGGGATGGGATAAGTCATACAAAAATTCCGATATCGACTCATAACGCCGAGTCGGATTAGGATGAACCGCCTTTTTTAGCGCACAATCCACCCACACTGGCAACGTCGGGTTATAATGACAAGCTGATATGTAGTTCAACTTCTGGGCTTTTTTTCCCATTTCACCATAAGGTAAATGACCCGTCAATATTTCGTATGCAATCACGCCCAGTGAAAAAAGATCGGAGCGGATACTACCTGTGTAACCCAACAAATATTCTGGTGCGGTATAATTTCGAGTGCCCAAGAGATTAATCCGCTCAATCGGCGTTGTGATTTCTTCAAGCCCAGCAATTTTGGTCGATCCAAAATCAATGATTTTGATAGTACCATGTTTGTCAATCATGACATTTTCAGGTTTAATATCTTGATGGATCATTTCCATACGGTGAAATGCCCGTAATCCCGATGCGACTTGTTCAATGATCGCTCTCATCTCACTCTGCGGTGCTTGAGGATTATCACTCATCCATTGGCGCAAAGTTTGACCTTGGATATATTCAGCAACAAAGTATAGGAATTGACGATGCTGCTTTGGTTCATAAACTTTCATCACATGTGGATGTGTCAAGCGTTTGCCTATCCATTCTTCGTGAAGAAATAAATCAATGTAAGCGGGATCATCTTCAAAATTGAGCGAAGGTGTTTTGAGTATGACTTTTTTCTGGGTTTCTTCATCCAGTGCGAGGTATAGCTGAATGTGGCTACTGGCATACAATTCACGCAAAATATAGTAGCCATCCAAGTGCATACCTGAAGACAAGGGAGGCGGAAAGGGTAATGCCGTTAATTTTTGATAAAAGGCGTTAACATCAGGGCTGGGCAACTTTTCGATTTGCACAATCTGACAAGTCAGATTATCTGGACTCTCATTAGCATACGCTTCATCGGTTATCAGTTGGCAGGCTTTATTTAAGTCGCTGCTATTGTCATGTATATACTCGATGATATCTTTCTCATTAAGGTATTCATGCACCCCATCCGTTGTAAAAATAAAATAGTCACCTTCATTCACGCTGAAACTGCGATAATCTATTTCAATATGGAGTTCAATACCCATCGCCCGGGCTAGATATTCTTTATCCTCAGAAACTTGAAGGCGATGATCTTGAGTCATACATTCAAGCTCGTTATCATGTAAACGATAGATGCGTGTATCCCCCACATGAAACACATAGGCTGTCGTTGATTTGATGACCAAGATACTTAAAGTGGTAACCAGCCCTTTGTTAGTACCATAAATATAGTATCCCTGTCCATATAACCAGCGATTGAGGGCGGTTAGAATTTTTTGACCCGCTGTTTTAACTGTCCAAGATTCTGGCGTACTGTAATAATCATTTAGAAAACCTTCAACACTATATTTGCTCGCTTTGTCACCTGCTTCGCTGCTACTTACGCCATCTGCGATCACAGCAACTATCCCTTTAGTAGAGAGCATAGGTTCAGGTGGTGCCAACACGCCATAAGAATCTTGATTTTTCGCCTTGCGCCCCGTTTGGGAGTATTGACCAACTGTGACTGAAAGTGTGTTTGACATAGTTTGAATCCCCGTGAGATACTCAGAAAAGCTTAAGTAACAATCATAGACTATAAATGATTAGAACAAAACTTTCTAGTGCCCATCCAAAAAACTCAACTTTTAACGGAGAATTTGTAGCAGGCAAAAAAAATCCTATTTCTGTCTGAATCAGAATTATCAGAATTTTAGAATTTTCAGAAAAAAATAAATGACATAACTACTTAGGTTTTATTCTGTTAATTCTAAAATTCTGATAATTCTGATTCAGACAAAAAATAGGATTTTTAGATTGTCTCCACTGAGCCGGAGTCGGCCAGATTTATCTTGGACATCCAAAAAACATCAATCACTGACATCAATCATTTGTACTGTGCCATCTGGCAAAACTTCAGCCATTTGTCCTTTTGGTTCATCGAAGAAAATAGCGATCAGCACCATCACGAATAGTGCAGAGCCGCCAATCACTAAGAAGAACGTTCCAGCATCGACAAAGGAGAAGGTGGTTAAATAGATAACCGCACCCACATTACCAAAAGCACCCGTCATACCTGCGATTTGACCTGTCATTCTCCGCTTAACAAGGGGCACAACGGCAAAAACAGCGCCTTCACCTCCCATGACGAAAAATGAACAAAACATCGTGACTGCTATAGCCAGCACTATCGACCAGCTCGCGTCGATGAGACTCATCAAGAAATATCCAAGTGCTAAACCACCGAGCAAAATCATCAAGGCTTTTTTGCGCCCAAATGTGTCACTGAAAAAACCACCGATGGGACGCGCTACCAAATTCACAAAGGCAAAACTTGATGCGATTAAACCGGCAGTGGCGATAGACATACCGGTAGACAGTCCGTCGGGATTGTACATTTGATAGTAAAACAGGGGCAACATAGAAACCACCGCTAATTCTGAGCCAAAGGTACAGAAATAAGCCCAATTCAACATAGCCACTTGTTTAAATTTGTAGCGATGCATTTCAGGGACAGGCGTGTGGAAGATGTCTTTGTTGATCCGATAAACATGATAGGCTTGGTACAGGTAAATGAGTATCAGTATCCCATAAACCACGTAAGTCGCCGTTTGACTGAGCAGTGGCTGAAACTCACCCTCTACGCTGGATATATTCAACAAACCAAGTTTCCAAGTCAAAACCGCTAAGGCGATATACAATGGTATATTCATCACCAAATACAGTACAAAATCCCCTGGACTTGTGACTTCCATTGCGCCCGTTTTGTTAGGTTTGAAATAAGTTGAACCTTTAGGCGTATCTCTCACAGCGATGTAAAAGATAAGGGAATAAACCATGGCAACGACACCACTGATTCCCAACGTATAACGCCAGACATGCTCTTTGGGAAGGTCAAACCAAGTCATGAACAAAACGGCAATCGTTGGCAATGTTATGGCGGCACCGGCTGAGCCAAAGTTGCCCCAACCTCCATAGATACCTTCAGCTAAACCCACTTGTTTATGTGGGAACCATTCACCAATCATGCGGATGCCGATAACAAAACCTGCGCCGACGAAGGCCAACAAAAAGCGCATCAGTGCCATTTGTTCAAAGCTGTTTGTCATCGCAAACAAGATACATAAAACACCTGAAATCGCCAGTAACAGCGAATACATGATGCGGGGCCCAAATTTGTCCACCAGCATACCAATTGCAATTCGGGCTGGAATGGTCAGCGAGACATTGAGAATCATTAACACTTTTACCTGTTGGCTCGTCAAACCCAATGCCTCTTTAATATAGGGCATTAAAGGGGCTGCGTTAAACCAAATATAAAAGCTGATAAAAAAGGCAAACCACGTAAAATGTAGTGTGCGGATCCTTTCGGATTTCAAGTCAAAGAGATTTATGCGTTCGGCCATCAATAACTCCATCAATTGTTGAATTAAAAGAGAGCTTAACTTTATGGGGCGCTATCAAAAAAAACGAATTGAGTGACACATTATTGTCACACAATGCGGACGGGGATATTATCAGTGTTTTTTAGAAAACGCAAGATCTAAATGGTTTTTATATGCTGACTTTGTCGCACACTAAAATAAATAATTAATAATGGCTTTAAATATTTTAATGCTAGGCGTCCAAGATAAATCTGGGCGACTCCGACAAAAAAAACTGTAAGGAAAACTTAAAATATGTCAATGAATCGTCGTCAATTTATACAATTAATGGCTATTGCCGGACTGTTGCCAAAATCATCATTTGCAACACAAAAACAATCCGCCGACTTTTATGAGCTACCCACATTCGGTCAAGTACGTCTGCTACATTTCACCGATTGCCACGCTCAGTTATTACCCGTCTATTATCGTGAGCCTCATGTTAATTTAGGCATAGGAAAACGACAAGGACAGGTCCCCCATCTTGTCGGTCACAAATTGCTACAACATTTTGGCATTACCCAAGCTTTAGAAGCACATGCTTTGACTTATATCAATTATCTTGATGCCGCTCAAAAATATGGCAAAGTAGGCGGTTTTGCACACTTAGCAACACTTATCAAACGCTTGCGCGATAGCTATGGGCACGAAAAAACCTTGTTATTAGATGGCGGCGATACCTGGCAAGGCTCAGGCACCGCCTATTGGACACGCGGACAAGATATGGTAGGTGCCTCTAACCTGCTCGGTGTCGATATAATGACAGGACATTGGGAATTTACCTATTATGCTGAAGAAATATTAGCCAATATTGAAAAATTTAAAGGCGAATTTCTCGCCCAAAATGTCTCTCTCACAGAAGAAGCCTTATTTGACGGGGCGCCCGCCTTTGATGAAAACAGCGGCTTAGCCTTTAAACCTTATACAGTGCGCGATTTAGGGGGAACACGGGTCGTCATTATTGGTCAAGCTTTTCCCTATACACCCATTGCAAACCCAGCGCGATTTATTCCCGATTGGACCTTTGGGATTCGTGAGCGCGACTTACAAGCCTTAGTGAATACCATTCGTCAACAAGAAAAACCGGCAGTTGTTGTATTGTTATCACATAATGGCATGGATGTTGATCTAAAAATGGCAGAGAGGGTGAGCGGCATAGATGTCATTTTAGGTGGACACACCCATGATGGCGTACCTCGCCCAACTGAGGTTAAAAATAGCGGCGGAGTCACCTTAGTTTGTAATGCTGGCTCTAATGGCAAATTTATTGGCGTACTCGATTTTGCCATCACAAATGATCGAGTCAAAGACTACCAATATCGCCTACTGCCCGTGTTTTCCAATCTCATAAAAGCGGATCAGGACATGCAAAACTATATTGACAAAGTGCGTGCCCCCTATCTCAACAAACTCAATGAAAAATTGGCGGTTGCTGATCAAGTCTTATATCGGCGCGGCAATTTTAATGGGACATTTGACCAATTGATTTGCGATGCCTTGCGTGTTCAAAGCGATGCACAAATTGCACTCTCTCCCGGATTTCGGTGGGGAACAACGGTATTACCAGGACAGGACATCACATTTGAACAAGTTTTAAGTCAAACCTGTATCACCTATCCTGAAACTTATGTGCGAAATATGAAGGGGCAAACACTCAAAGCAATTTTAGAAGATGTGTGTGATAACCTTTTTAATGCTGACGCTTACCGCCAACAAGGCGGCGACATGGTGCGAGTCGGTGGGATGAATTATGTTTGCGATCCCACAGAATCCTTTGGTAGCCGCATCAGCAACATGACTTTGGATGATGGCACTGCCATAGACATGAACAAACAATACAAAGTGGCAGGCTGGGCAACGGTTGGCAACCCATCCCCGGGTGAACCCATCTGGGAAATCGTCGCTGACTATTTACGGGATCGCAAAACCGCCAGAATAGACAAACTTAACACACCGACTCTGCTCAATGTTGAAAATAATCAGGGACTCGCGGATTAATACCCATTCTCCAAAAATGACAAAAAAACCATGATAAAAATAGGAATAGTAGGCGGCACGGGTTACACGGGTGTCGAATTATTGCGTTTATTAGCACAACATCCACAAGTGCAAGTGCAAACCGTCACATCTCGTGCTAAAGTCGGGACACAAGTCGCAGATTTATTCCCCAATTTGCGGGGACACTTCGATTTAGCATTTACAGATCCGGCACAAGAAAAATTCACTGACTGTGAACTCGTCTTTTTTGCCACACCGAATGGTACGGCTATGCAAAGCGTACCCGAATTACTCAATGCCGGTATAAAAGTTATTGATTTAGCAGCCGATTTTCGCCTTAAAGATATCGCCGTTTGGGAACAATGGTATGGTATGGCACATGCCTGTCCCCACTTGCTTGAAGAAGCCGTCTATGGCTTGCCCGAAGTCAATCGAGCGGAAATTGCCAAAGCGCGTTTAGTTGCAAATCCCGGTTGTTATCCAACGGCAGTACAATTGGGATTTATTCCCTTATTAGAAGCCGGCGTCATTGATCCACACCACTTGATAGCCGATGCAAAATCGGGCATCAGTGGAGCGGGTCGTAAAGCCAACGTGGCAACTTTGATGGGTGAAGCGGGAGAAAGTTTTAAAGCCTATAATGTCTCAGGGCACCGCCATTGGCCAGAAATTTGTCAAGGATTAAATGCTTATACGCCAGTGGATTTAACCTTTGTACCCCATTTGCTACCGATGATACGTGGAATTGAAGCCACCTTGTACGCCAACACGCTGCGTGACATCAGTTTAGAAGAAATACAAAGTTTATTTATACAACGTTATCAAAATGAACCCTTTGTCGATGTTTTGCCCCCTCAATCTCATCCAGAAACGCGCAATGTGCGTGGTGTGAATATGTGCCAATTAGCAATACATCAGCCTCATAAGACTGTTGTGATATTATCGGTAATTGATAACCTGGTCAAAGGGGCAGCCGGACAAGCTATTCAAAATCTGAATATTATGTGTGGCTTACCAGAAACCAGTGGACTCACAGGAGTTGCATTATTGCCATGATAACGGGTGCAAGGTACGCATAGGAGCAAACATAAAATGTGGGGAAGCCGTAAAAAACAGGTAGCCCGAATTGACACATTAATTGGTCAACAGACTGAAATAAAAGGAGATATTATTTTCAGTGGCGGTTTGCATATTGATGGAAAAGTTGAAGGCAATATCTCAGCGCGACAAGAAGAATCGGAAGCAGTGTTGACTTTAAGCGAGCAGGGATCAATCAAGGGAGATGTGCGAGTGCCCAATATCATTCTCAATGGTACAGTCGAAGGCAATGTGCAGGCAGAAGCCTATCTTGAATTAGCCATTCATGCTCGTGTCACCGGTAATGTGTCTTATGATGTCATTGAAATGGCAAAGGGGGCAGAAGTGAATGGTAGCTTGGAACATGCCGCCGATTGACGGTTCCCTTATAGAATTGTCCGTCAATAAAAAGTCAAAATCAAGTCAAAATCAAAACCAGACCTGGCAGGTTGAAAAGAAAACCTGCCAGGTCAAAGTCACAACACTGTTCGGGTTTTGATTTTGACTTTGACCTGGCAGGTTTGGGTTTAACCTGCCAGGTCTGGTTTTGACTTTTTATTGACGGACAAGTCTTATGAACATGAGAAATTAATTTATGAATAAGCAAGCCCATTGTTCTTTTTGTGGTATTAAAGCCTCAACTAAGAGTCCGCTCATTGCCGGAACGGAAGGGTATATTTGCGAAAGTTGTGTCAATCTCGCTAATAAAGTTGTCGCCAATTGGGTGCGTCAACGCACCGCTGCCACCAAAGATTGGCATAACAACTTACCCACCCCCGCCGCCATGAAAGCATGGTTAGATAATTATGTGATCGCTCAAGACTTCGCTAAAGAAATTCTCTGCGTTGCCGTTCATAACCATTACAAACGCCTATACCACGAGCGTTCTGCTGACAAGGATGACCAGATAGAAATCAGTAAATCCAATGTACTGATGATAGGCCCCTCTGGGACAGGAAAAACATTACTAGCCAGTAGCTTAGCAAAAATAGTTGGGGTACCATTTGCCATTGCTGATGCGACCACATTAACTCAAGCTGGCTATGTGGGTGATGATGTTGAAAGTATTTTGGTGCGTTTACTCGATGTGGCGCAGGGCAATGTTGGACGGGCAGAATGGGGTATTATTTATATTGACGAAATAGACAAATTGGCCCGCGTTTCAGAAAGCGCGACAGTCTCGCGGGATGTCTCTGGTGAAGGCGTACAACAAGCCCTACTCAAATTAGTCGAAGGCACAACTGTCAAACTGCTACAAAAAGGGCGGAAGCGTGAAAGCAATACCGTTATGATGGATACCAGCAACATTTTGTTTATTGTTGGCGGCGCCTTTACGGGTCTTGAAGAGCATGTGAGTAAGCGCGTCATCCCGGGGCGTTCAGAGATTGGATTTCAAGCACCGCTGCTGGAAACGCAAAAACTCAGTGCAGAGCGCATCTTGGCAGAAACGCAGCCCGACGATTTACGTCGTTTTGGACTAATCCCTGAATTTATTGGACGCTTTCCCATCATTGCCGTCTTGGAAGAATTAGATGAAGCCGCGCTCGTTAGAATTCTGACAGAGCCACGCAATGCCTTAGTTCGTCAATATCAAAAACTGTTTTCCTACGAAAAGGTTGAACTTGAATTTACGCCCGACGCCTTAACAGCGATTGCCGCTAAAGCCTTAGAACGCGGCACTGGCGCACGCGGCTTGCGGAGCATACAAGAACAAGTATTGCGTCATTGCATGTTTGAGCTGCCGTCGCGTCAAGAAGTGGTACGTTGTATTGTTGATGAAGAGGCTGTCAACGGTACTGGCGAGATTCAATTGATTGAAGAAGATGAAATAGAAATACTCGCTAACGCCGGTTAACGTTGGTGCAAGGTACATCAAAAGGTGCATAATCTCATGGCAATTTTAGATGTCAACACTATCAAAAAGAACATATTGAACAACTTGCGTATTATCATCGCTAAAACCCCAGAAACGGCAACCGACATGGACTGGTTTAATGCCATGGCATATACCCTAAGAAGGTGCATGACAGAACACTGGATGGCAAGCACGCACGAATATTATCAACAAGATACTAAGCGAGTTTATTACTTATCCTTAGAATTTTTGATGGGGCGTTCCCTGATCAAAAGTATGCTGAATCTGGGCATTTATGAAGAATGCGAACAGGCACTCGAACAATTAGGTCTATCCCTAGATGAACTGGCAGAAATCGAACCAGAGCCCGCGCTAGGGAATGGCGGCTTAGGACGTTTAGCAGCCTGTTTCCTTGATTCGATGGCAAGCTTGAATTTGGCCGGTTATGGTTATGGTATCCGTTATGAATACGGCATTTTTCAGCAACAATTTGAGAATGGTTATCAAGTTGAACATCCCGACAACTGGTTGCGCTATTCCAACCCTTGGGAATTTTCGCGCCCAGAAGTTTTGTATCCCGTTCATTTTGGTGGACAAGTGGTCGAATATCAGGATGAACAAGGGCGCAAGGGTTATGACTGGAAAGATACCGAAGAAGTCATGGCAATGGCTTATGATACCCCCATTCCGGGCTATGCCACGCCTTCGACCAATAATCTGCGCCTATGGACAGCAAAAGCTTCACGCGACTTTGATTTGCAATATTTTAGTGAAGGTAACTATATTAAAGCGGTAGAGGATAAAACCCATTCAGAAACTCTTTCCAAGGTTTTATATCCAGAGGACACCCATCAGATGGGGCGCGAATTGCGCTTACGTCAGGAGTATTTTTTTGTCTCCGCCTCCCTACAGGATATTATTCGCCGCTACCTAGCTAAACACGATGATATTCGGGGTTTGCCGGATAAAGTTGCGATTCAACTCAACGATACCCATCCGGCGTTGGCTATTCCTGAATTGCTACGATTTTTGTTAGACCACTTTCATCTGTCTTGGGAAGAGGCGTGGGATATAACGGTGCGTATCTTTGCCTATACGAATCATACCCTATTGCCGGAAGCTTTGGAAACCTGGACAGTCTCGTTATTTGAAAAATTGTTGCCGCGCCATCTGCTGATTATTTATGAAATTAATTACCGCTTTCTCAAAGACGTGAGCTACCACTTTCCGGGAGATATGGACGCGCTACGACGTATGTCCCTCATTGGTGAAGAGGGAGAAAAACATGTCCGCATGAGCCATCTTGCCGTCGTGGGCAGTCATAAAGTCAACGGCGTAGCACAGTTGCACACTCAATTAATGAAAACCACCCTTTTTGCCGATTTTGATCGCTTTTTCCCCGGACGGATTATCAATAAAACCAATGGAATAACGCAGCGAGCTTGGCTCCATCAAGCGAATAGGCCATTGGCGCAACTGATCACTCAGTCTATCGGTCAAGAGTGGGTGACGGAACTGTCGCATCTAAAAAAACTCATCCCGCTGGCAGACGATCAAAAATTCCGTGCCGAGTTTCGGGAGATCAAACAAAATAATAAATTCAAGCTCGCCGCCTTTATCAAGAAAGAATTGGGGATCGAAATCAATGCCCATTCCATGTTTGACGTGCAAATTAAGCGTATTCACGAATATAAACGGCAATTGCTTAACCTGTTACACGTCATCACCCGTTATAATCATATCCGTGCCAATCCCTCGATTGAGCTTGTCCCGCGCACCGTTATTTTTGCTGGCAAAGCGGCACCTGGCTATACGATAGCTAAACTGATCATTAAACTGATCAACAGCGTTGCCGATATTATCAACCATGATCCTGTGATTGGCTCACGCTTAAAAGTGGTTTTTCTGCCCAATTATAACGTTTCTAATGCGATGCGGATTATTCCAGCCGCCGATTTATCGGAACAAATTTCCACGGCTGGCATGGAAGCCTCTGGCACTGGCAATATGAAACTCGCGCTCAATGGCGCTTTAACCATTGGTACCTTAGACGGAGCGAATGTTGAAATTCGTGAAGAGGTGGGCAAGGAGAATATCTTTATCTTTGGCTTAAGCAACCACGGAGTCACTGATTTGAAACGACGCGGTTATAATGCTTGGGATTACTCTCGTGATAATCCCGATCTTAAAGCCGTTTTAAATATGCTCAGATCGGGATATTTTTCGCCAGAAGCGCCCTCACTTTTCCAGCCCATCATTGATGTACTGACACATGGCAATTTTATGGTGTTGGCGGATTATGCAGATTATATACTTTGCCAAAAGCGCGTTGATGAATTGTATCAACAACCTGAAGAATGGACGCGCCAAGCGATTTTGAATGTTGCTAATATGGGCCAATTTTCATCAGATAGGACGATTAAAGAATATGCGGCAGAAATTTGGGATGTTAAGCCGGTTGAGCATCAGGAATTAGTTTGTTAAATTAGTTATAAGTACCTCACCCTGAATTTTAAGGTATTTTGGAGTCCACCTTCTGTTTGGACGTGGCTTTCCAAACAGAAGCAGGCGTAGGGTGCGTGCGCCAAGCGAAGCTTGGCATTTCTTGCTGGGTGAAAGTCCCGGTCAGGTAAGGGCTAACCACCCACCTGTATCGAGTGTTGCGTGTCCATAGGTAACGAACGACACGAAGCGT
>JALXAQ010000142.1 GCA_026991885.1 Thiotrichaceae bacterium | reverse complement strand
TTTTAAAACGTGCCGCGTGCGAAAGCGAATAACTTTGAAGAGCCCGATGCGGTAGTCCCGCACGTCGGGATTCTGTGAGGGGGCGGTTCGGGTAACTGGCCGTTCTACCTTAATGTCCTACGCACCTGTTTGTCAATCTGGATAAATCATACTTGACAAGACGGTGCGTAGGACGCACCCTACAATCCAGGCTACGCGAGCTGAAGCACGATAATGCTTTCTGTTGTCGGCCAGATACCGTTTGCCTTGCGCCGAGTGAAAAAAATGGATGAGGCGATTGATGGGAAATCAAAAACCTGTTAAATTTCATGATTTGGTAAAATAAATGTCTTTTGGAGTCCAAACGCCCAAAGCGAGCCGCCTTGTCGACTCCCAAATAACCGAAAACTCTATATTTTCCACACAATTTGAGGTAAACAGACTATGCAAGCTTTAAGCATTCCATACAGTTACGATTTATTGGTAACAAGTGGACAGTCACTCAAAGCACTAGAACAGGAATTGCAATTTTTGCTGGCGGTCAAATTGTTTGAACTTCGCCGCCTTTCGCTAGGTAAGGCCGCTGAATCTTGTCAGATGAGCAAGATAAGTTTTATGTATGAATTGGGGCGTTTTCAAATTCCCGTTATTAACCTTGACGATGATCAGATCCAGGACGAATTAAAATGATAGAAAAGACAGTCATTGTTGCTGACAGCAGTCCTTTAATCGCACTCGCTGTCATTAAACAACTTGCCCTGCTGCCCCAGTTATGTTCAAAAATTATAGTACCTCCCGCCGTATGGGATGAAGTCACAGTTCGTGGTCATGGTCTTCCCGGTGCTGACGAAGTGAGTCAGGTGACATGGATTGAAATTCAAACACCGAAATCGGAGGTTGTTAAACCGTTAACCATACTAGTTGATCGGGGTGAGGCGGAAGCCATTGCATTAGCGAGTGTGCTACCAGATTGTACGGTTTTGCTTGATGATGCTCGCGCTCGTCGAGTAGCAGAAAGATTGAACTTAAGGCGTATAGGCACTGTAGGATTACTTCGACGTGCCAAACAGGCTAACTTGATTGATAAACTCAAACCACATCTTGAAGCCCTGCAACAAGGTGGCATTTATATTCGCCAAGAACTGATTGATGCTGTACTCAGGGAGGTTGGAGAGATGACTTAAATGTAGCTGAACTACAGGGATAAATCAAAACCGATACGAGAGCCAATTTTTATTTGCAGTGTCTAATAAGATTTTGACTTATCCCTGTCACTTTTTCGAGACAGCGAAACATACGCCGGTTTTTTGTCTTGCAAAACAATTTGCCCAACAAAATCCTCGATTTCAATCGTTAACAACTGATTTTGTCCCTGTTGTTGTTCAACTTGTGTACTCAATATTGGTAACGCCTGTAATTTGTCCATCCACTGATTCACTCTCTCCTGACGTTGTGTCACTAAGTTTGACCAACGCGATTGCAAATCGTCTAAGCTCTTGAGCTTTTCCACTGCTAAGGTTTCTCCCGTCCAAGGCGTTGTACCTTCAACTTCATTGATAAGCCGTAGCGGCGCATAACAGTACATCACCAGCGGCGTGTGCAAATCACTCCAAAAAGCTGTATCAGGTGCCAGTTCAATTCCTACAACGGTGTTATTACATAAAAACACTGCCCCTGTTTGCCCTGGCACAGGCTCTAAGTGATAAACCGTTCGCAATAATTCTGGCTGATGGGCACGTTTTAATTCATCTAAATGTCCCCTGTCTTTTAAATTAAGGCGATGATTAAAGGCTGCAATATCTTTCCATAATTTGCTATAATCCTCTTTACCTCGCAAAGCCAGCGCCTTGTCGCGCAAGGGTTGTGGGAGAATAATAAAACGTTCATCGGCTTCTTCGATATAGCCACCCTGTGCCGCTTGAATGCAGCAGGCATCCTTAAATTGTTTAGATTTGCCCGCCGCCAAGAGTGCCGAAACACACATGGCATGATTTTGGGCGGCATTTTGAAAATAGCCTAAATGCAGCGGTACAATGGTTGGCAAGTTGCCTTTATTTTCTAAGATCATCTCGCCATAATTTGTGACTTGAGTGAGCCGCAAAAATTTTTCGGGTGGCGCAAAGCTGCCCGCCGCACAGGCGCTGCCAAATAAGGGTATCATTTCCAAATGTCCCCGCCGCACCGCCGCTCCCGCTTCTCTGCCTTGTAATAAGTCGGCGAGAGAAGTCAGTGTTGTGCCATTGGTTTTTTTTAATGATTTCCAAACATTGAGTTTCATTTTTTGCTACCTTTTGAAACAATGCCATCGCCGTTAAGGGCAACCATAAAGGATTACCCCTACAAACCGTTATTTATATTATGTAGGGGCAATCCCTTGTGGTTGCCCTTAACGGCAATGCCATCGACCTTCTGAAAGCGTCTCTCGTAACAAGGCTTCGATAGAGTCTGGGGCTAAATGGGCGCGTATGCGTAACCATGTTGAGAGAAAACCCCGTTGTCCCGTTTCAAGAAAACAAGTCGGCAATAGTTGACGATTTTCAATCCTATCTCGCTCGGTAAACGCTGGGATAATCTGTACGATAGGTATTTGGATGCCTAATTGCTCAAGCCCAGCAAACACGGCTGCCGTATCACCTTGTTCAATGTTTTCGTAACCATCTGAAATTAATATAATAACGTCTGGTTTTTGTTGAACGGCTTCGATTAAAGCGGGGGCAATCGAAGTGGTGCCCATGGGTTGCGGAAAATTTTCATCATCGCTGCCCCCAATCCAAGCATGTTCTGTCTGACGGATACATTTTTGAAAAACGGTCAATATCCCCATGGCTATCGCTATGTTATTATATTCGCGGTTGCCGAATCCCCGCATAGAGGCGGATGCGTCGATAATAAAATAAACAAAAGCATCCCAATAAGGAATACGCGCCATTTCTTGTTCAATCGCCTGTGCGTTTAACTGTTCTCCAGAACGATAATAGCGGCGAATAGAGCCAACCAGCGATTCATCAATTTCTTCAGAGATTTCGCGTTTTATTTTATCTCGACTGGCAAGCCGCCGGAGACGGCGTTGAGAAATATTGGTATGAAAAGTGCCCGCAATGCCTCGCAATACTTTAAAGGGTAAACCTTTACCTGCCTGAATATCTTGACGTGCCGCGAGGTAGGCGTTTAACAAGCTGAATTGGCTTTGTTTTAATTTTCCGAATAAAAACAAAAACACGTCACGCACCAGTGTGGCATTTTTGGCATAGCGCAAGACGTAGCGTTGGAGATAGGCTGTTGTTTTGGGCTCTGGATTTTCTATGACAAATTTATGCAAACAAGTCAAAGTCACTGGATTACCCAGCGCGTGACGGACTAATCTTCTCAAGTCCCGCCGATGACTAACTGCCCAGGATTCTAACTGAGGGGCACCAAAAATATAGGCACGAATCCAGCCCGAAGTGCGTTGATTATTCACTCGCCGCTCAAGCAGATTTAAAAATCCGGCTAAAACCGTGTCAACGGGTAAATGGGGGAGAGTTTCAACAATCAAGCGATCTTCTTGTAATCGTAGAGATTCTGGGACGGCTTGCCCCGCTGCCATTTCAGTCACGGCCAATAATCGTTGGATAATCGCCATAGCGGTTTCAGCGGATAAATTGGGCAAACGTAATAATGCGGCGTAGAGTTGTCGATCTTTGCTCAAAAAGGCATCATGTTGCTCATCAGAAAGCGGCGCGTCGCCATTGAGAAGTCGGTAGATAAGGGTGTTAGTATGGGCTTTATTCATTTTGCTTTGCCCTGGAGGAGAGTAATAAAAAAAATAGGAGAGGATGCTGAGAAAGGTGCAACGTCTAGCACCAAATTTCTTGGTCATCTTTGGCCATTATTATCCATTTTGTCCAAGAAATTTGAGACTTAAATAAGTCTTAAAAAAAAGCTTGACCTTCGGTTTTAGAAGTCTATAATAGAGTGCTCGTTAATGAACAAGTATATTTCCTTTAACTACAAAAAATGTCTTTTTGAAAAAAGCTAAAAAAGTTACAAGAATCATTTATAGCGATGACCTTAACCAAGGCAAATATGACGCATTAAATGAAATCGCGAAACGTTGTGGTTCTATTCGTACAGAAGTATGGCGCAATTATGGCTCAGTTGGCGGGCTTGGTGCCAAGTTCCGTCCGGTCCGTGATGGGTGGATAGCCGATAAACACGTATCGATATTACCACAAAGGATATGGCGAGCTACGTTATCCGATGCTTTAGATGATGTCAAAGCTAATAGAGAAGCCGCAAAAGAAAAAGTCGTTCGTCATATTTTTAGAAATATTGATGACAAGGATAAGCGTAAAGAGTTATTTAAAAAGCTAAAAAATGATTCGGTTTGGATTAATGACTCGTATTTGCGCCGATTAATGCGTCAGTATTGGAAGCATGGAAAAAATAACACTTTTAATCAAATTGTATTAGAACCAGGCAGCTATAAGTGTTTTTCGCATAATGGAAAAAATTATATTGAAGTCATTAGCTTAAAAAGATGCAAACGCATTGCTATTCCTATAAGAACCAATTATGCCATAACGGGACAAATTAGGTTAATTTTGTGCGAAGATCAAGTATAAATTCATTCGACAATAGATAACACCGATGGGAGAGCTTGCGGTACGATTGCTCTTGGTATCGATAAAGGCTATACAGAAGCTTTTGTTGATTCTGAAGGTGAATTTTATGGTCAAGGTTTGGGCGAGGTTTTATCAAAAGAATCCGATTCTTTGAAGAAAAAATACCAAAGGCGTAATAAGATAAAAGCGGTTTTGGAGAAAGTTGAACAAAAGAATCCTAAAAAAGCAAAAAGAATACGGAAAAACAATCTTGGCAGAAAGAAACTGTCGAAACGAAAAAAGAAGCATCAAGCCAAGGTTAAAACGATTGTTTTTACGGCAGTTAATCGTGTGGTTGATAAGGCCGAAACGATAGTTTGTGAAGACTTAACGAAAACTTTTAAGTCAAAAAGTTATGGTAAGAACACCAATCGTCGTTTAAGCGGTTGGGTTAAAGGTTTGATGGCTTCTGCCATTAATATAGTGGCTTCCCGAAGAGGTTCTAGGGTCAAGCTGGTTAATGCGGCATATACTTCTCAAACGTGTTCAAAGTGCGGATGCCTCGGTAAACGTACTGGGGACACGTTTACTCCGCTCCGCTCCGTTACTTCGTTTCACTGTACCTCCGGGTGCAGGGCGGTTATGCAAGCGGACCAGAATGCAGCGGTCAATGTTCTAGCAAGGTTACACGATAAAGAGCTACATCGGTGGCTTCCCTTTCAAAAGGTGAAGCAAATCCTGCTAGAGCGTTGTCGCCGACCGGATGAGACAGCCCATCCAGGACTCTAGTTGCACTCCCACGGGGGTATCAACAGAGAGCGAATTATCATGGAGACTTTCACCTATCTTTGATAGGTGTCCAAGAATGGCCAAGAAAAAAGAAGCTGGACAGGTATAATCCCGTATTGTCCTGAGTTATATTCAGGCTTTTCTTTGTAGGAAGACAAATAACGAGACCCACTCCAGTTATCAATATTTTTTTAAAATTAACGTAATAAAAATCGGGTGTCAAGCATTTTTTTTTCGACGATACGATAATTTCGCAAAGGGCAACCACTAGGGCCTTGCCCCTACATGCGAATGTTGTATTATCCTAACGAAAATTATGGCACCCGACTTGGAATAGACACGAACCATCCATCTGGATTAATTGGAACTTTTACCGCTTCGCCTTGCTCAATTTGTTGACTATATTTTTTCCAATGGAAATCCTTTAAAGGGGGCACTTGGAAATGAGTAAACGCGCTGAATAAAGCCATCAGCAATAATAAAGCTGATACATATTTAATAATCTTATCTGAATCAAGATAAATAATGAGAGACCATATTATAAAAATATGTATAATGTAGAAATAACGGGCGCCACTGTGAAAGACAAGTAGAGTTGGCAAATTGTTTTTGAGCTTATAGAAAGTGACGACTATTATTATGATTCCGCCTATCAGGAACACAACGATTGGTAATTTTCGAGGTTTTGAAACCGCCAATATTAGCAAACCAGCGGGGAGTATTATTGCCAATGCTGTCAATCCAATCAATCCCGGAAAGTTAAAGGCTAACGACACGTAGTCTCCAAAAGACAGATGGCCTGATAGTGTTTTTAAAGCAGAAAGATTTGAAATCGCTGACGATAGGTAGTCTCCAAAAAACAGGCAGCCTGATAAACGTATCGCTAATATGGGTACCAATACCTCTAAACCATAATTCTCATAATTTTCTGAAATTGCGGGCAATTCTATCGTCGTTTGCCAAAGAAAATATCCTTGAATGAGAGCGAGTAATAAAGCAATAGATAAAAGGTAAACACTATAGTCGCTTCTACAAATATAAATAAAACGGAAAATAAACAGGGGTAAAAATAGAATAATAAAAGGACCTGTTAAACCAATAAGCGTTATTATTAGCGTATCTAATAACAGTTGGTTTCTCGTATTCGGTTTATCCTGGATAATAAATAGAATGAGGATAAGAAGAAGAAACCACTGTATATTAGTTAGGTTCATCAAAATTTCACCATCTGCTGGAACAAGTACAACCGCAATAGCGAGTAATGGCTTAAAAGGCAGGTGTATTCTTGATGAGAATAAGTAATTAATGACTAATAGGGTGATAACAAGCGCACTGAAATTATAGAGTGCGGGTGCGTATGAGACTGGAAAGAATCCAGAAAAATAGGAAATCAAACGAGGCATTAAATGTAAATAACCCACATAAGGCTCGAAGAGTGCAGCAAAACCAAGCGTCAGATTCTGTTGGAAAAATATCACGCCATCTTCCGCCCAAAACTGCGGATTAAAAAATCCATCGGGTTCACGATAAAGTAAAATGATAAAACATAAAAATAGAACTGATAAACGTGTGTGTTCTGTCGCGACATTATAAACTTTGAGTTGGTTTTCAATAAATGACATGGTAAGCTCAAAATCTTTATTAAGATACGCAATAAAAATAGGATGTCAAGCATTTTTTTGATACGATTCTACGAGAAAATTTTATTTTTATATATGCTAACAACATTACTTAAACAAACACCTTTTCAAGCCTATTCTTATGCCTATCCGCATAAAAGTGCTTATCGTCCTCTGAAACCTCCTCAAGCTTTACATGAGGTTTGGGCGACGGAAAACCGTGACGCCTTATTTCTATATATTCATATACCCTTTTGTGAAATGCGCTGTGGATTTTGTAATCTATTGACTTTGGCAAGACCAACAAACGATTTTTATCCGCGCTATCTTGAGGCCTTAAAAAAACAATCTGAGCAAGTGGATGAATTTTTAGGCCAATATTCCTTTGCCCGTTTAGCGATTGGCGGTGGTACGCCGACTTTTTTAGACGAATCCGCTTTGGCGACGGTATTGGATATTGCACAAAAAACCTTGGGGGCGGAGAATATTCCAAGCTCGGTAGAAGTTTCGCCAGAGACAGCCACAATCTCCAAATTATCTCTTTTGGCTGAGCGAAGTATTGATAGAATCAGTATTGGTATTCAAAGCTTTATTGATGCAGAAAATCGGACAATTCTCCGCCGTCAAAATATAAAAACCGTCACCCAAGCTTTGGAAAATATTCGTCATAGCGGATTTCCCACTCTTAACATTGACTTAATTTATGGTATTGAGGGTCAGAGCCTAGACAGTTGGTTATATTCCTTGCGCGAAGTTTTGCGTTTTCAACCCGAAGAAATTTATCTCTATTCCTTGTATGTACGACCACTCACTGGGCTTGAACGGCGGCGTTTTTCCTCCGATCTTCGTATGCAACTCTATCGACTGGGGCGTGCATTTTTACTTGAAAATGACTATCATCAGATTTCTATGCGTTTATTTCGAGCCGCCTACGCGCCGGTGAATGAGAAGGCACCAGTCTATTGCTGTCAAGAAGATGGTATGGTAGGACTCGGCAGCGGTGCCCGTTCTTATACCCGTGCTTTGCACTATTCAACAGAATACGCTGTTAGCCGTCGCAATGTCAAAGATATTATCATGGACTATTGCCAAGGCTCTTTTAAAATGGCAGATTATGGCATCGAACTTGATGAGAATGAACAAAAACGTCGTTATTTCATAAAATCTATTTTGCAAATTGAGGGACTCAATTTAGAAGCCTATCGTTGCCAATTTGGGACAGAAGTATTAGCGGATTTTCCAGAATTGGCTGAACTGTTACGTTTAGGCTTGTGTGAGTACTACCATGAGCAGAAATTGATACCAACAGTCGAAGGTTTAGCCTATTCTGATATTATTGGACCTTGGTTAATTTCCCAATCGGTCAAGCAACGGATGGAATCGTTTAATTTACAATGAAAATTCTCTATCGTGGACCATTATCCAGTTGCAACTACGCTTGTCATTATTGTCCTTTTGCCAAAGCGAAGGAAAGTCGAGAATCTCTCAAGCGTGATAAGCAAGCACTTTCACGATTTGTGGAGTGGGTGCGTGGACAAACGCTTGAGCCGATTGGTATTTTATTCACGCCTTGGGGAGAAGCCTTGATACGGCGTTGGTATCAAAAAGCTATCATTGACTTATCTCTGATGGCGCATGTGGAAAAGGTGGCTATTCAAACGAATCTATCTTGTCGCCTAGATTGGTTAGAAGCTTGTGATAAAAGCAAAGTTGCCCTTTGGACGACTTTTCATCCCAGCCAAGTGAAACGAGCCCGTTTTCTGGGGCAATGTCAGGCATTAGATCAACAAGGCATTGCTTACAGTGTCGGCATGGTCGGCTTGAAAGAACATTTCAATGACATTGCCTTATTGCGGCGCGAATTGCGGCCAGAAGTTTATCTCTGGCTCAATGCCTCTCAAGCTTATACACAAGCCGAACGAGAGTATTTAAAATCTATCGATCCCTTATTTAACGCTACCCCACATCAGAGCAAAGGGCGCCGCTGCCAGACAGGTGAAACGGTGGTTACGATTGATGGGGATGGGGATGTACGCCGCTGTCACTTCGTCAAAGAGCTTATTGGGAATATCTATTCTGGAGACATGACACTAAAGCCACGCCTTTGTCCAAATCAAATTTGTGATTGTCATATCGGTTATGTACATCTCAATGATTTGGGATTTTATGAAGTATTTGGAGAGGGAATTTTGGAACGTCGATTTAAGACCATGTAGGGCGCCTTAATGAACAATAGCCGCATTGAGTTGTCCTCTCCAAACGACAAATCCTGCGTTGTCAAACTCAAAGCCCGTTTTCCACGCTATGCTCACGGCTCCGTCACTTGCAGTGGCGGTGAGATCGAGGAGTGTCACTAAGGTTGTAATTCCAAAAGTGGCAGAACAAGTCATGTCAGCCGTGAGAGTGAAATTGAGGGGATTATTGGTGCCACTACAATCGCCACCCCAACTTACAAAATGATAACCCGAATCTGGAACAGCCGTGAGTGTGACTGGCGAACCGGATAAAAGCTCTTCTGTCTGTACAAGTGTTACCACAGTCAATTGCTCCATTACTCGTGACGGTTCCATTACTGGGTGTAGTAAACAGTCAAGGTGTGGGTAGTGCTACTCGTTTCGTCATCAATAATAGTCAGTATTGCTGTACCTGAGCCGCCTATGGTGGCACCTATGGCGTTTTCAAGAGTCAGGTTGATGATTTCATCAGCCGTTTGTTTAGACCATTTACTACGACAATTTTAGCTTTCCACCCGGCATTGGTCAGAAAATATTATTAAAAAAATATGTGATATACTGCATCCCCGCTGAATTGAATAGCCTTTCGTTCCTCAAAGCTTTTTTATGAAAATTCGAGCAATGGTACGACGAAGGTGTCCCCTGTGAAAACTCGAAAAAACCAGAAAATTAATCTGTGAAAATCTGGCGGTCTGAAAAATCCTATTTCTTATCGAACTGAACTAGGATTTTTTTGATATTTTAGATTTTCACGGTTTTGAAGTGCGCTTCATATACAAAGGGTTTTATTCGTTGTCCGACAGGCGTTGTACTCACCACCACAAAAACGAAATTGCCTATCAACACCGTGTCGATCATGATTAAATTATATGCCAACGAGTCTAGACATGGGAAAATTGTGGTGCTGGAGAATGTATTTCTAATTATTGCATCAGTGTTTCGACTGGTATGGCACGAAGATTTGACAAAGTGATCAGTGCTTGCATACGTTCAACATCAGCCTGTACTGATAAATTTTTTAACTTTCAAAGCAATCCTATTTTTTAAAAAAATAGGATTTCTATAAATGTTAAAATATTTTTGTTGATCTACTTAAGGAGTTGCTGAATCTGCCAGTTAAAGCGGCAAATATTCTACTCTATCAATAAAATCTTCCAGTTCTCCTGCCTTTGCAATAATTTCCAAGTCATTGATGCAATTACCAATAGAAATACGCAGTTGGTTAGCATAAATGATGCCACAAAAGGAAATACATTCTTGTAGTCGTCGGGTGGCTTCGGCTAAAAAGTCATCATCTTCACTGAAAAGTACACGTTTCAATTCACTCGCCCGATCTAATAATTCAGGATCACTCAATGTACTCGCACCATCCTCATAAGCGAACGAAGCGCAGCAGTAATAGCACGCACGCGGTACATGGTGATCCATATAAAGTGTTATCGCCATTAAATCAGCCCCTTTGCTTTTAATCGAGCTTTGAACTTTGAGTGGCCAGTTGCTTCTTGCCGAAGCTTTTCCACAAATTCAAGCCGTTGTTCAATATCTCGATCAATCTCTTCTTGATGATCCCAGTAGTAGGCTAAGGCTGAGTGTATTTGTCCTAGTGTCAAATGGGGATGTTGGAAATGGATTTCTTCTGGGCTCCAGCCGTAGGCGATTTTATCTAAGACGACTTCAACGACTTTTATGTTTGTGCCTGCAATCATCGGAACGTTGTTTTTGTTGATGGTAATATGTTCGTGTCGCGTTGCGACAACAGGCATAACATGCTTTTCAAGCGATTGCGCCGGATTGGGAGGTTCATAGTTTTGTGCCGTATTGTATTGGTTTTGTTGTATCGTTCTGGATTTGACAATGATTTGTCTCTCTTGAACAGTCACTTTGACTTCATCACCAATAGACAGGTGTGCTTTATCAAGGATGCTTTTAGTAAAGTGTAGTCCTTGACTGTCACCCCATTTTTGAATGACGGTTAACATAGTATTTCTCCTCTTGGTTCGTACTCTCTAAACCTATTTTTCTACGATTTAGGAGTCCAAGATTTATCTTGGACAAATTTGCTTTTGGGATCAAAAGGGATTGAGTATAACACATTATCCTAATGGCTCAGACTGTGGAGGGGGAAAGAGGATATTTGAAGAGCCCGCCAGAAAATCTGGCGGTATGAAAAATCCTATTTCTTTAAGAAATAGGATTTTTAGATTGCTATTGACAAAATTAAGGATTACTGCACTGTGGCAGAGGCGATGTTATTCAGATGGTAAGTACTTGTACCATAAAAATCAACATCCTCTAGCGCGTAACAGTAGGTATTTCCAGACTCGACTTGAGTATCTTGATAAGAATAAGAGGCAGCCTCGCCTTGAGCCCAGATGAAGGGGCTAATCTGTTTCACTTCAGTATAATCCTCTCCATTCAGAGAACACTCGGTTTTGTCCGCATTGAGTTGTCCTCTCCAAACGACAAATCCTGCGTTGTCAAACTCAAAGCCCGTTTTCCACGCTATGCTCACGGCTCCGTCATTTGCAGTGGCGGTGATATCGAGGAGTGTCACTAAGGTTGTGATTCCAAAAGTGGCCGAACAAGTCATGTCAGCCGTGAGATTGAAATTGAGGGGATTATTGGTGCCACTACAATCGCCACCCCAACTCACAAAATGATAACCCGAATCTGGAACAGCCGTGAGTGTGACTGGCGAACCGGATGAAAGCTCTTCTGTACAAGTGTTACCACAGTCAATTGCTCCATTACTCGTGACGCTTCCATGACTGGGTGTAGTAACAGTCAAGGTGTGGGTAGTGCTACTCGTTTCGTCATCAATAATAGTCAGTATTGCTGTACCTGGGGAGCCTATGGTGCCACCTATGGCGTTTTCAAGAATCAGGTTGATGATTTCATTACCATCAGAAACGTCGTCATCAATAATGTCTAGAGTGATGATCCTGTCAGTGGTATCGCCATGAGCCCAGCTCAGTGTGCCAAAATCGTTATAAACACCCCCATTGATGCTATAGTCCACAGAAATGTCGCCATCACTACCACCGACGCGATTCACGATGATGTCCACTGTTCCGCCGTTCTCATTGACACTATAAGTGGCCTCTGAAAATTGTAAGACACCGGACACCAAACCCTCTCGTACAAAGAAAAGGTAACGACCGTCTATCCCTGAATTGAATTGGTGACTAATTAAAGCGTTTGCTCCACCATCAATTAGGGCCCCATTAACGGCGGAACCCTCTAACTCAAAAGTAACATCGTTGCCATTAGAATAACCGACACGCACAGAATTGCCACCAAGACCACCACTGCCACCACTCGCATCACCGGTTTCCCACTGGACTTGCTCATAATTGTATTCGATGTCAAAGTTATCCGTTCCAGTGTCAGAGCGATCAATAAGAATGAGCTGAAAACTATTGAGTTTGTCTGTATGGTAGCTGTAATAGCCCACGTCGATCCAGGTAACTCCAAATGCAGGATGACCGTCCACAGTACCCGTGCCATACTGAGTCAGATTGCCCGCCCGTGTATCCACATCTGCCCAAAATGCGGCTATTATCGGAAACCCTGCTGATGAGAAGGGGCTCGGTGTGTAAGTGCCTAAAGGACTATCAAATGTCAGGTTTCCATTGTTATTAACATAAGTCTCACTATAGTTATTTCCGAAGAAATTGATAGTGAAACCTAAACCCGTCACCGGCGCAGAACCATCATCATTGGCAGACAGAGTCATGCTATCAAAACCACTCCTGATAACATTCCCAGCTATCGTGACAGCGTCGCCTAAGGCGGTTTGAGAATTTGTGGCAAAAACGGGGACAATTTCGATTTCGCCTGTCTTGCCATCTGCCGCATGAGTTGCGCTCGTAAAACCAATCAGAGCTGAAAAGCACCCGCTTAAAATAAGCCCTGTTTTTTTAGTCAAGATCATAAATCACTCCTTTAAATGTAGGATTGTGTTATAACACTGAACAGCCTTCGTCGTACCATTGCTCGAATTTTCAGAAAAAAGCTTTGAGGAACGCAAGGCTATTCAGTAGGGTGTACTATATCACATATTTTTTGATTTATTTGATATATCTTATAATTTTATTTAAAAATTATATAGTTACAAAGAATTTTAGGATGGCGCGTACAAATGGTAGTGGTACATCCAAGCATCAAAGGACTCGATGCTCTATTCAAACTTACGCATTTAATAAAATAATTAATTGCTAATTATCTTAATACTGTTAGTTCGACGTTTTTTGTCGTAGTGGTGAGTACAACGAATGGTTGACAACGAATAAATAAAACCTAAATAAATGCTCTAAACAAACGGCAGCCCCCTGTGAAAACTCGAAAAAACCCGAAAATTAATATGTGAAAATCTGGCGGTCTGAAAAATCCTATTTCTTTAAGAAATAGGATTTTTTTTATATTTTCACGGTTTTGAGGTGCGCTTCATATACAAAGGGTTTTATTCGTTAAATTGCCTATCAACACCGTGTCGATCATGATTAAATTATATGCCAACGAGTCTAGACA
Organism: Thiotrichaceae bacterium; assembly: GCA_026991885.1. Lineage (GTDB taxonomy): Bacteria > Pseudomonadota > Gammaproteobacteria > Beggiatoales > Beggiatoaceae > Thiomargarita. The sequence goes on along the minus strand of JALXAQ010000142.1, from coordinate 5,032 downwards.
TGGGAAAGTTGTGGTGGTGGAGAATGTATTTCTAATTGTTGCATCAGTGTTTCGACTGGTATGGCACGAAGATTTGACAAAGTGATCAGTGCTTGCATACGTTCAACATCAGCCTGTTCAATTTGGTTGATTAATATCATAAGTTCTTGGTGTTCAGCCTTAGTTAAGGTATTAACTTGCAATCGGCGAGTTAAAATCGCATGACGCTGCTCAGAACAACCCTGATTAATTTTACGTAACAAATCAACTTCCGATGTTGGTAAGTTTGGAGTCCAAAGCTTTAGCTTTGGACAAGTGGCCTATAAATCAAGCATCTAAATTCACCACCGACAGCGCATTTTTCTCAATAAACGCACGGCGAGGTTCAACTTGATCACCCATCAAAGTGGTAAAGATTTCATCGCAGCCGACGACATCTTCAATCTGGACTTGTAGCAAACTGCGCGTTTCCGCATTCATCGTGGTTTCCCACAATTGTTCAGGATTCATTTCGCCAAGCCCTTTATAGCGTTGGATATGCAAACCGCGCCGCGCCTCTCCCATGAGCCACTCTACAACTTCCTTAAAGTGTTTCACAGGCTGCTTTTTTTCGCCGCGTTGCACATAAGCATTTGTTTCTAACAGGTCATTGAGTTTTTGGCTTAATTCTACAATGGCTTGATATTCGGGCGTGTTGAAAAAGCCTTTGGTCAAAGTATAGGTGCTATCAACGCCGTGTGCCGTCATGATGATGTTGGCGGTAAAAGGGTTCTCCTCTGAAGCGGGTTGCACATTTATCTGATAACGGTGCGGTGCTTTTTCGAGTCCCTTTGCTAGGGCATCAAACCAATCTTGTTCGTTCAAGTCTGCGGTGTTGAACGGTGCTAAGTCAATCATGGCTTCTAAGACTTCCGCCGGCACCTGGCGCGATAAGCGTTTAATAATCGCCATGACTTGCAAATACTGTTTAAATAAATTTTCTAAAGCTTCTCCGCTCAGGGGCGGCGCGTCGGGATTGACAAACAGTTGGGCATTTTGCAAAGCCAGCGTCATTAAATATTCATTGAGCACAGCGTCATCTTTGACATAGCGCTCTTGTTTGCCTTTGCTGACTTTATACAGGGGCGGTTGAGCGATATAAATATGTCCCCGTTCGATGAGTTCGGGCATTTGCCGGTAAAAAAAGGTTAATAATAAAGTCCTGATGTGTTGACCATCTACGTCTGCATCAGCCGCGAGAATGATGCGATGATAGCGCAATTTGTCGGGATTATATTCTTCTTTGCCGATGCCGCAGCCTAAGGCGGTAATTAAAGTGCCCACTTCAGCAGAAGAGATCATTTTGTCAAAACGGGCTTTTTCGACGTTTAAGATTTTACCTTTTAAGGGTAGAATGGCTTGGTATTTTCTATCTCTGCCTTGTTTGGCTGACCCCCCGGCACTATCGCCTTCGACCAAAAACAACTCCGACAAAGCCGGGTCCTTCTCCTGACAATCCGCCAATTTCCCCGGCAATCCCGCGATGTCTAGCGCACCTTTGCGCCGTGTCATTTCACGGGCTTTACGGGCGGCTTCTCTGGCACGGGCGGCATCAATGATTTTGCTAGCGATGTTTTTAGCCTCTTGGGGCTTTTCTAGCAGAAATTCCTCTATTTTTTCGGCAGCTATCGACTCCACCACACTTTTGACTTCACTCGATACCAATTTGTGTTTGGATTGTGAAGAAAATTTGGGATCGTGCATTTTTACCGATAATACTGCTATCAAACCTTCGCGGACATCATCACCAGAGGTGGACACTTTTGCTTTTTTTAAAAAGCCTTCTCGCTCCAAATAATTGTTAAAGGTGCGAGTGAGTGCGCCACGAAATCCCGCTAAATGGGTGCCACCGTCGCGTTGAGGGATGTTGTTGGTAAAACAAAAAATGTTTTCATGGTAGGAATCATTCCATTGCATGGCGACTTCTACTGCAATATCATCTTTTTCGGTGTTAAAATAGAAGATATTATTATGCAACAGCGTTTTGTTACGGTTAAGCAGTTCGACAAAGGAGCGAATACCGCCTTGATCTTCAAAACAATTCTCTTTGTCAGTACGCTCGTCACTCAGGTGAATCCGTACTCCCGCATTTAAAAATGACAATTCACGTAGACGATTAGCGAGAATGTCATAATGAAATTCTGTATTCGTGAAAGTTTGGGTACTGGGTTTAAAACGGATTTCGGTGCCGGTTTTGTCCGTTTCGCCAATGACGGCTAATGGTGCAAGCGGGACACCTTCTTCGTAGCGTTGTAGATGGGTTTTGCCGTTCCGATGGATAGTGATCTGGAGTTCTTCTGATAAGGCGTTGACCACAGATACGCCGACACCATGCAAACCGCCAGACACTTTATAGGAATTATCATCAAATTTACCCCCCGCATGTAGAACAGTCATAATCACTTCAGCGGCGGAGCACCCTTCTTCTTTATGAATGTCAACGGGAATACCGCGCCCATCATCGGTGACAGTCACGGAGCCGTCACTGTGAATTGTCACACTAATTTCTGAACAATAGCCGGCTAAAGCTTCATCAATGGCATTGTCCACGACTTCAAACACGAGATGATGTAAACCAGTGCCATCGTCGGTATCGCCAATGTACATGCCAGGGCGTTTTTTGACCGCCTCTAAGCCTTTTAATACTTTGATATTATTTGAATCGTATGTTGTTTCAGTCATGCCCTTTTCCAACGAATTTTAAGGTAGTTATTTTAACATTTTTTGGGGCTTTTTTGTGAAATTCTTCATAACTTCTTAACAATTTTAGTTTAGCATCGTCACTACTTTATTTGTACACAATAGGAGATCGATATGTTACGTCAACTGATCAAATGGATACTGTTCACAGTTATCAGTTATAATTGTTTATTTTCAGCGGCATCAGCTTCACTCAATGGGGTGTGGCAAGATTCTTTGGAAAATTTTTGGCTCTATTTAGATGAACAAGGTACGGTCGTTGCTGTGGAGATTAAGGGTAACTTAACTGCGCCTGAGATTTATTTGGGTAGTTTAGCAGGCTCAGACTTGCAAGTGAATGCTTTATTAAGTACGGCAGAATTGATTGCGACGGTTTCTGAAACCGAAGACAGTTTAGTTGGGACTTTGACTAAGGAGACTGAGCCCTCTGATTATGAAGCCTCTAAGATTTTCTCTTATGAAGGCAGCTCGCATGATGGGCTTTGGGTGAGTGATTTAGGTAATTATTTGTTGTATATGTCAGTGAATAGTCAAGGTATTCCTTTGATAGTGGTGTTGGATATTACTATAAATGAGGATCAGACGGTTACTCATGATGTGTTTGTTGGTAGTCTGATCAGAGGCGGTTTTGTAGGCACTTCCTTGTTAAATAGTGATCTGAGTATGAGCTTAGATTTTTCGGAGGAGGAAGAAACGGTTTTAGAGGGTAAGTATATTGTAGCTGGCATTCCCCGAGAAATCACGGAGTTTGTAGCAACGCGCATTTTTTTGATCGATCCTGCTAATTTGGAACTAGAGACTTTAAAGTCTGAATTTGATAAGGATAAAGTGTTGGAATTCATAAAGGCTGCGTTGTCTGATAGCCCTTTCAATATCATGCAAAGCAAGGAAGCTAAACTCGCGTATTCAATGGTTGAGAGTTTGACGGAATCGCAGAAAAAAGAGATTGCAGAGGATCCCGTGTTGACGAGTTTGCGTAAGGCAAACTGTAGTGATCTTAATTACCCGGATTTTTGGGAATGGGCGGGTTTGTGTCAGTAAGCTTTAAAAAAATAACTACACGGATGATATGATCGTTTGGATAATTGAACTCTGTGTAGTTTTTGTGTTCTAAATCGCGCCTTTTGCTCAAATCCCACTCCACAAAAATTTAATTGATCTAATAAATCGGTCTTTTCTTTAATGCCCTGCCTTTCTATTTTAAAATACTCAGTCAAAATCAAAACCAATAACTACAGGGATTGTATTTAAGAATGGATAAGTCAAAACCGACAACAACTACAGGGATTAGTTTTTAGAAGGGATAAGTCAAAAGCAAAACAATAAAATTTGAAGAGCCTAGAACATTCTGCCTTTTATGGAGTCCAAAGCTTTAGCTTTGGACAAGCGTTGAAAAATTAACACACAGGACAATCCTGATTTTTCACCAATTTTACACGATTAAATTCCATATTCAAAGCATCAATCAACAACAATTCCCCGTTCAGTGTTTCTCCCACTTCCATAATCACTTTCATCGCTTCTAATGCTTGTAAACTGCCAATAATCCCCACAATGGGGGCTAATATGCCGGTTTGGCTACAAGTTTCATTGATGTCATCGTCACTCGGATATAAGCAACGATAACATGGGCTGTCGGGTAGATAACCACGAAAAACTGAAATTTGTCCTTCCATGCGTATCGCTGCCCCGGAGACTAAAGGGGTTTTTGTGTTGACACAGGCTTGATTAATAGCAAAGCGCGTCGGTAAATTATCGCTACAATCTAGCACCACATCGACATTGGCAACTTGTTCTGCTAATGCCTCGTCATCCAATTGTTGATAAAGTGGTGTCACTTCGATCAGCGGATTTAAGGCTAATAAGGTGTCGCGGGCGGATTCTACTTTGGGTTTACCAATATCATGGGTATTATGAATAATTTGGCGTTGCAAGTTAGATAAATCGACTACATCAAAATCGCATAGTCGTAAATGTCCTATCCCTGCGGCTGCTAAATACATCGCTGCGGGTGAGCCTAAGCCCCCCATGCCAATAATCAATACTTTAGCGTTCAATAAACGCTCTTGACCTTCTATTCCCACTTGGGGCAATAAAATTTGGCGGCTATAACGTAATAATTGTGCATCGTCCATCTATTTATTCTCCACGCTGTCTGAATCAGAATTATCAGAATTTTAGAATTTTCAGAATAGAAAAAATGAATAAATACTTAATTATTTTATGTTTTATTCTGTTAATTCTAAAATTCTGATAATTCTGATTCAGACAAAAAATAGGATTTTTAGATTACTACTGATATTATATATATAGG
>JALXAQ010000141.1 GCA_026991885.1 Thiotrichaceae bacterium | reverse complement strand
AACTAGGGGGGATGTATTGAAGGAAAGCCTGAGGGAGGTTTCTACCTCAAAACTTTTTGTAACCAAGCAGAAATGTCATTTATCTCTTCTAGCGACACTGAATGTTCCATTTTATAGGAGTGAGACTCTACGTTAAAACCTTTCGCTTCAAGTTTAGGAACGTAATCTTTCCAGCTCATAAGAGGTATCACAGGGTCATCCATTCCATGGGCGGCAAATATACTTAAGCCTGCTTGCTTCCCAATATTTTCATTAGCGAGCAAATTATCATCAAACGGCATATAGGTAGAAAGTGCCATAATACCCGCCAACTTCTTTGGATAACGCAAACCTGCTTGTAGAGCAATCACACCACCTTGAGAGAATCCTGCCAATAGTATTTTTTCTGGCGGTGTGCCGTTTGCAATTTCGTTCTCGATAATAGTATTAATCCAACCTACACTAATCAATATATCATCTTCATTCGCATTATCCGCTCGATCTAACGAAAACATATCAAACCAAGCAGGCATCTCATAACCATTATTTAAAGTGATTGGTCTAACAGGCGCATGAGGAAAAATAAACTTTACCCCAAGACTAGCAGGTAGTTTTAATTCAGGAATGATAGGCACAAAATCGTTGCCATCAGCCCCTAAACCATGCATCCATATAACCGTGAATTCAGTTTTATCAGTGGTGGATACAATTTTTGAAGGTAGTGTAGTCATAATAAGCCTCTCACTTTTTAAGATTTGTCCTTAAGCTCATTCAATTTTCTGGTGAGCGTATTTCGGCCCCAGCCTAATAATTGTGCGGCATCTTTTTTGCGTCCGCTTGTTTTTTTCAATGCTGCGGTTAACGCTACACGTTCAAATGCGGGGGTCATATCATCAAGAATACGAGTGTCTCCTTGATTCAACCTTTGCGTGATAGTTTGAAGTAATAAATCCTCCCAACTATTTTGAGGCTGACTGTCATCTGCCTTTAAGTCATGAGGCAAGTCTTCCATTTTTACAACTTGGCCTGTAGCCATTACGGTTAACCAACGACTTAGGTTTTCTAATTGTCGCACATTTCCTGGCCAGTCTAGTGTTTGTAAGTAATTCATTACGTTAGGGCTTACACTTTTTAGTTCTAAATTAAGCTCTGTTGCGGCACTTGCTAAAAAATGATTCAATAATAATTGAATATCATCTTCACGTTCTCGTAACGCTGGGATTTGCAACCGAATCACATTTAAACGATGAAACAAATCCTCTCTGAAAGAGCCTTCGTTAACATGCTCTTCTAGGTTTTGATGAGTGGCTGCAACAATGCGTACATCGACTTTTACGGCTTGTGTTCCACCCACACGATAAAATTCACCGTCTGATAACACTCTGAGTAGTCGGGTTTGCAGCTCAGATGGCATATCTCCAATCTCATCAAGGAATAGTGTGCCGCCATGAGCCTGCTCAAAACGTCCTTTGCGTTGTGTTTGTGCTCCAGTGAATGAGCCTTTTTCATGACCAAATAGTTCTGACTCTAATAAATCTTTGGGAATAGCGGCTGTATTTATCGCTATAAAAGGTTGCTCAGAACGAGGGCTATGATTGTGTAGCGCTTTTGCAACC
>JALXAQ010000140.1 GCA_026991885.1 Thiotrichaceae bacterium | reverse complement strand
ATTTTACCTGAAATTTTTTCATCTTTTTGGTGTTCTCTGATAGCTCAATAACGAGCATCATTCTATAACATTTTCAGTCATATAGCAAGTTTTCAACTTTTTTAATTGCCTTTTTTAAGTTAAAAATGGTACCGATGACGGTGCGTAGGACGCACCCTACCTTTGGGTAATTTCTCCGCACGGCACGATGGCACCACAAATATCAATATTTTTATTAAGCCTACAATGGTTAAGATTTTTTTGACATCAACAATTTTTTAGACTATATTTTTAATACTGGCATTTTGAGTGCAGTTGTACCGTACCACTAGCTGTAGACGTAAAAAAACTTAATGCCTGAGAAAAAAATATCTAGTCCAAACTTTAATTTGGGCACCCAACACAATATGGAAAAACCAACATGCAAACATTAGCAGCCAATCTTGAACGCTACCTATTTAAAGTCAGCGGCTCTGACGAAGATTTGCGAGTGCTCAGTTTCGGACTAACCGAAGGCATCTCTCAACTATTCAGTATTGACTTAGAATTAGTCGCAGAAAACGACGCGCTAGACTTTGAACAAATCATTGGGCAAGCTGGCGCATTAACGATACAACAATATGAAGAAGAAGAGTCACGCTATCTTCATGGCATCATCAGTCGCTTTGAACAAGGGGCTAGCGGCTTGCGCTTTACCACCTATAGCGCCACCATCGTGCCCAAAATATGGTATTTGATGCACAAACACAATTGTCGCATTTTCCAAAAAATGAGTGTGCGTGACATTGTGCAGAAAATTCTGAAAGAATTAGGCTTGCCGGGTGACGAATATCGCTTTGTCCTGCAAAGTGACCCCCCAAAACGCGAATACTGCGTCCAATACCGAGAATCCGAATTCGACTTCATCAGTCGTCTCTTAGAAGAAGAAGGCATTTTCTACTTTTTTGAACATCATAATAATAAACATATATTAGTGATGGGAGACAGCCCCTCAGCGCACAAAGCGATTAAGGGAGAAAGTCAAATAATTTTCCATGAGCCACGCCCCGGACAAGTGGCTGATGAAGCACACATTTATACATTTAACTATACCGAAGAAATCCTCTCCGGCAAAGTCACATTAAAAGACTATAATTTTAAGAAACCCGCCTTAAATCTAAAGGGAGACAAAACGGCGGATAAAAATACCGAATTAGAAGTCTATGACTATCCGGGTAAATTTGAGGAGCCTGGACGTGGAAAACATCTCGCCAAAGTACGCTTAGAAGAATATCAATCAGTCAAAAAAGAAGGGAGTGGCGCAACAACCTGTACACATTTTGCGGCTGGATTTTTCTTTACAATGAAAAAATACCCCCGTGACGATTTTAACAAAAAATATTTGATCACCCAACATCAACTGTCAGCGAGCCAACCACAAGTACTAGAAGAAACAGCGGGAGAGGGCGGGAGCAGTTTTTCCAGCAGCTTTGCGTGCATACCTTTTGACGTACCCTATCGCCCAGACAGAGTCACCCCCAAACCCGTCGTCGAAGGCAGCCAAACCGCTATCGTAGTTGGACCAAAAGGCGAAGAAATTTATACCAACGAACATGGACAAATCAAAGTCCAATTTCACTGGGATCGAGTGGGCAAGATGGACGAAAAAAGCTCATGCTGGATTCGTGTTAGTCAAGTGTGGGCGGGCAGAAGTTGGGGTGCGATGTATATTCCCCGAATTGGACAAGAAGTCATAGTCGATTTTATCGAAGGCGATCCCGATAGACCGATTATTACTGGGCGAGTTTATCATGGTACCAACAAACCGCCCTACCCACTCCCAGCGGAAAAAACCAAAAGTACCATCAAATCCGACTCCTCAAAGGGCGGCGGCGGCTTTAACGAAATTCGCCTAGAGGACAAAAAGGGCAAAGAACAGATATTTATTCACGCCGAAAAAGACTATGATCTGCGCGTCAAAGAAGAACGTCGTGAATATATTGGTAAAGATGACAACCTGATTGTAAAAAAACACGCCAAACACTTAATTGAAAAAACCAATAATCTAACCGTTAAAGGCAATGACAGCACCCAGGTATCGGGCAATCAATACCTAGAAGTCAAAAAGGAGCGCCATGAAAAGATAGGGAAAAAATATTTCAACAGTAGCGGCATGGAAATCCACCTCAAGGCGGGCATGAAAATTGTCATAGACGCAGGAATGGATCTCACGCTGAAAGCTGGAGGTAGTTTTGTCAGGATTAACGCTAGCGGTGTCACCATTAAGGGGACGATGGTTAAAATTAACAGTGGTGGCTCAGCGGCTAGTGTTAAAAAGGCAAAACCAAAAGGACCAAGCCAACCCAAAGAAGCCGATGATGCCAAGCCGGGTGAAAAATTTAAAGCACCAGCAGCACCAGAGACGTGGGAGCCAGTGTCACTCGATTTTCCCACTTTGACGGCTCAAAAGATAACGTTGGAAACAGCGGCCAAAAATGGGACACCGTTTTGTGCGGCATGTGGTAAATAGAGTAGCGAGAAATCCTATTTCTTCAAGAAATAGGATTTCTTTGACGTTGTATAGGTTTTGGAAACCTCTGAGGTCTGATTTACAACTGAGTCTTACGCTTACATGTTGTGTAATACGCACCCAACAATGGAACAAAATTATGTTCATGCTCAGACAAGAACACATGACGATGCGAATATCGCAAGAGCAAGGCTTTATTGATTGGTATGTCAACGAATTTATGCCCGAACACTTAACAATATTCCATGAATCATTCAATAAAGAAGACTTATATAGAATGGTCCGTAATGGCAGAAAAGACGCTATTGCCTGTGGTTTCGATGATCCATCAAGCCAAGTTCACTTCGTCACTTTTATGTGGAAAATTGGGGCTAATTTCTATCAATTTCCGGGATTTAAAGAAATTGCCAGTACGACTGAACAATCAGCACCAGAACGAATTGAAAGATTCTATAATGAAATCACTGACGCTCAAAGAGATTATGCGATAGATAAAACTAATGACCGTTATTGGTTCCCTGAAACCATGAATCGTGGTGGGATAATTTTATGAGTATAGAATTGGATAAAATAGCTAAAGCTGAAAAAGAATTAAAGCAGCTAGAAGATCAGTATAAAGAGCTTGCGGCTGATGCCGCTCTGACAGCCGCAAGCTTTGCACCACCGCCATTTGGTACAGCAGCAGATGTTGTTAGTATTGGCAAATCACTCTGGAGTGGTGATTGGGGGGGGGCTTTATTAGATACAGTTGGCTTAATTCCGGTAGTGGGTGATTCAATCAAGGGGGCTACTAAGGGAACCAAGATCGCCGCTAAAATGGATGAAGTTGCAGATGCCATAAAAGCTGCCCGCGCCAAACTGGCTAAGAAGAAAAATGATCTGATTAATGGTAGTAAGAAAAACAATAAGAAAAAAGTCGATGATGCGACAACAAATAGTTCCACTACAAAGTGTGCTCACAAAAAACAACGACCGATTCCAGAAAGGGGGCAATCTATTCAAAAACGCACCCAAGATGGAGGTAATCCACCAGAGCATGTTCGGAAAAACCCAGACAAATACTACTATGATCCAGACAGAGGAAAATATCCACGTCGCCCAGAGCCAAAACCCAATTTTTCTGATGGCACTCAAAGAAAAATTCCATGCTTTCCAAAAGGGACACCTGTGGCAACCACTAGTACAGACACTGTTCCAATTGAAAATCTCACGGTTGGCACAAGCGTGTTAGCATTTGATGAATTAAGCCAGACTCAGGTTCAAAAACCGATCACAGCGTTATTGCGTAACAGAACAATAAATTTAGTTGATATAACGGTGGATACCGAAACACTCCAAGCGACTCTAAGCCATAGATTTTGGGTAGATAATAAAAAACAATGGATTGCAGCCCAATACCTAGAACCAACAATGTCTCTCAAAACCCTCACTGGCAAAGTTGAGAACATCAAACAAATCTTGGTACGGGAAGTAAGCGAACAAGAAACCTATAACCTGAGTATCGCTGATTATCATACATACTTTATAGGAAATGAAGGATTTCTTGTCCACAATGCGGATGAAAAACCTAACGGCAAAATTTATGTTGGTCGTGATCCTAAGACTAAAGAAGTGATTTATGTTGGACAAACCAAGCAAGACATCGAAGAACGTACAAAACAACACCGGAATGATGCTAAAAAACACCCTGACAAATATAAATTTAAAAAAGATATGGATGTTAAGGTTGTTATGGATGGTTTGACAGATGATGAGATGGATTACCACGAGCGTCGTATATACGATGAGCATGGGGGTGAGAAAAATATTAAGGATAATAAGATACTTAAAAATCGCCAATTGCCAATGACTTATGAAAAGATCAATGCACTTAAGGCTAAACATTGTAAATGATAAGGAGAAAAAATGATGGCGTGGGAAGAATTTGAACGAAATGGAATCAAAGGCATAAGTGGTGATAAACCAATAGATGAATTGGCATTAGCACTGAAGCGAATTGTAAGCAGCTATGAAGACAGATATTCTCGAAAGCCAACGGTGGTCGAATTAGTCTATGCTTTAGAAACCGTCATCACGTCTAATCCAGCACGTTATGTCTCAGACTCAAAAGGTTTAAAATTGGGAGAAATCATTGTCAATCGCAATGAAGAATTTCTTGATACGACCCAATATGAAGCGGTGTACACTGAACAAACCATACCCGGTTATCATGCTATCTTACGACAAGCACCAGACAAACCGGAACAAGCGATGCTTGAAGTGATTAAAATTCCTACATTGGAGGTACGGGAACGTACATTGGTTTGCGCGTATGAAATACTAGTCGATGACATCACCGACAAGATGGTGGAAACACTCATATTGAGTGTGCTGCTACAAGACTATTGTGATCGATATTATGAGGATCAAGCGGATAAAATTGATTTACTCAATCTTAAATCAAATGTACGTTGGACAATTCCGTATGGCTCTGAAACCTGATTTTTATCGTTCCAATGCATTTAATTTATTTTATTTAAAATGGTGCCGATGACGGTGCGTAGGACGCACCCTACATGAAAAAATACCAAAATTCCTATTTTTTTTAAGCTATTTAAAAAATGAGAGTAAAATTTGGTTTATTCTCCTTGGAGCACATTAGCTTTTATAAATGAGGGCGACAACCAAATTACCTTCATTTTTAAAATAGCTTAATTAATATATGTGTAGCGAGCGTAGCGAGAAACCGTTTAAATGAAACAAGCAGAAGAATTCAAGAGAGAATTGATTAATTATATGGAGAAAGAAAACGCGGTATCATTAGAATATTCTCGTGTTGCTGCGGCTCGTTGCATTAGGTTAATAGAATTAAATCCAACGTTAAATCAGTTGCTTGAATATGAACAGAATTATGAAGTGATGGGATTAGGCACTATTATTTTGGCAGCTTACTTAGGAGAGAAAATTAATCCATTAGAACTTGAGTGCCCAAGTTGTCAAGAAATACGAGACATTATATACCAATTATATGATGATGAAGCGAGCGTAGCTTGCTAAGAGGTTGGCAACTCCCAGGATACAAGCTACGCTAAAAATTCCAAAAGAGGGACAATCCTCAATTATTAAGTAATCATTTTATTGTCCTTCAAGCTCCACTTGATAGTTTTCTAGCGAGCGTAGGGTGCGTGCGCCAAGCGAAGCTTGGCATTTCTTGCTGGGTGAAAGTCCCGGTCAGGTAAGGGCTAACCACCCACCTGTATCGAGTGTTGCGTGTCCATAGGTAACGAACGACACG
>JALXAQ010000139.1 GCA_026991885.1 Thiotrichaceae bacterium | reverse complement strand
CTGTTGCTCTTCAGAAACGAGTTTTCCATAAAGGAGTGTTTTGTATTCCAGATACAACTTTTTTAACTGGCGGCGAATCAGGTAAATACATTGTTCCGCTGTCGTTTCCTTGCAATTTTTAAAGGTAAGAAAAATGACGGGATATTGTCCTTGATGCTGCATCGCGTCTGTGTCTTGTTCAATGAACAGTCCCTTAAACAGATGAGCCAAACTGTCTTCTCGTTTTTCAAAAAAATAGCGGAGCATGGAGAGATTCAAGGTTTTGCCAAAACGACGGGGACGTGGGAGTAATAAGACTTTGCCGGGACGGTTAATAATTTATTGGATAAATAAACTTTTATCCACGTAGTAGGAGTCGTTTTCACGGAGTTCCTTGAAGTCGGACAATCCAAGAGGTATTTGATGAGACATGACATGATGATTTCCTGTGTTTTCCGTTTTGCTGATAGAATGGGTTATTTTACACTTTATGGAGAAAAAATGTCATCTGTCTTCGTGCATACGAAAAGCTATGAGTACACAGTCAGGGCAACCATAAAGGATTGCCCCTACGGTAATCATGGGGTTACACCCACCCTAGTGGTTGACCTTGGTATATTGTTATGCAATAATGCCCCGTTCAAAACTGACGCTATAAATGTGTCATCCACTCATTAACTATTACCTTGTTTTAATGCAAACGTTCAGATAAATATTTTGGTTATAACGCGGGGTATTGGTCTCCCCGTCTGCTTCATTAGAACAAACAATAGAGGCTAATCTATGTATCTATACAAAAAACCCACTCATTTTATGATGCGGGCTGGATGGTTTTTTTTACTTTTAACGCTCGTTTCCGGAGCCATCGCGGCGCCAACAGTATTACCACTTGATCTCAACAGCGCCCCAGCGCGTGATGAATTAATTGCCGCCGGTCAATTTGGCGGCCCTTTGATGCCTGTTGATGACAAAGAGGCAACACCGGACGCTTTAACACGGCGCTCCTTTGGTGAGGCTATCCAAGCATGGAATGTCCATGATTATAAAAAGGCAGCCGATTTGTTCAAAGCCCACATTGAACAATTTCCACATAGTCCTTGGGTTTCTGAAGCCAAACTGCATTTAGGTTGTGAATCGCGCTATCAGGGACGATACACAGAAGCCGAACAACAATATCAATCCATCCTTGATCGGCATTCACCTGATAACGCCGCTTCACGTAAAATGCTCAATAAAGCCATTCTGCGGCTCGGTGTCTTAGAGACGCTGCAAAATAATCACGCCAAAGCAGCGGCATATTTTAAAGAACTCCACAAAAACGGCCTAGATTGGCGAGAACGCACTTACGCCTCTTATTGGATACAACAACTTTCGCGCTACCAAGCTAATAAATCTTCGCTGTTAAATTGTGGCGTACAAGCACTTGGCTACTTGCTGGAGCGGCAAGGCAAAACCGCCGAAGCGGAGGCCGTCAGGCAAATACAACCTTCCTCAGAGCAAGGACATTCAGTCGATGAACTCATCAATATTGCCAAAGATTACGGTTATGCCCTGAACGGTGTGCGGGTAAACGCGGCAGAATTGGATCAAGTCAATTTACCAGCCATTTTGCAAATCAGTGGCAACGAAACCGGCGATTCTGGTCACTATTGGATTTTGGAAAAAATTCATCAAGGATTACTGTTTCTCTATGATCCGCAAAGCCAACGCCGCTTTGAGCAAACCAAAGAAGAGTTGCAACAACAATGGGGCGGTGTCGTGTTACTGTTTTCTGAAGGCGAGGCTAAGAATTTACCGGGCAGTCTGCTGACTCATGAAGAGATGCTAACGCTGACGGGTGGTTGTTGTGGGGTACCGAGACTGCCAGACGATCTGGGGGCGCCAGATGATGAGCAGCCGGGCTGTGGCGCACCAATATGGAGCGTCAATAAGGTCAATATGAACTTATATGTGCAGGATACGCCGCTTTGGTATAAAGCTGGCAAAGGACCATCTGTGCAGATTTCACTTAGCTACAATTCGCTCTCTTCTCAAGCTTACTATGAGCCATTCGGCAACAAATGGCAATTCAACTATGCAACTTATTTGGTAGTCGATACCGGCGACGTGGTCACAATATTTATGCCAGATGGGCGACGTGATGTGTACTCGCCGGATGGCAATGATGGCTATCAAGCCCCAGTGGGTGTTTATAACACTTTGAACAAACTGGCAGATAATCACTACCAATTGGAATTTCTGGACGGTACAATCTACGAATACAATATTCCAGAGGGTACCCAATCCCAACAACCTTTTTTAGTTGCCCTGTATGATAATGATGGCAACGCCTTACAATTCGGCTATGATGCCAACGCTCGGCTCACAAGTATCACCGACACACTGGCTCAGATCACGACAATCACCTATAATGCTGATGACTTAATTTCCCAAGTCACTGATCCTTTTGGCAGAAGTGCATTATTTAGTTATGATGCTAACAGCAATTTGATTGGCATCACTGATATGGGCGGCATTACCACCACGCTCTCTTATGATGATGACGTTTATATCACCAGCATTGATTATGGGCAAGGTCCTTGGCAGTTTTATATTGAACCGTCAGATAGCCTGTTTTCGCCATATTATCCCGAACCCGGCGCACCAATGTGGGACAATTACCGGATTACTATTGTCAGTCCTTTGGGTGATAAGGAAGAATATTTTTACAATGGGTACTCCAGAAATGGCTGGCACGTTGCGCCGAGCCAATATGCAGACTACGGCAGTTCAACCAACAACGGCCAGAGCAGCGTCAAGAAAACCCTTTATCAATACACCACAGTTGCTAGCAAGGGCAAAATTTCCCGGATTGACTATCCAGACGGCGGATATGTCACCTATAGCTATGACTCATCAGGTAACAAGACAACCATAACCGCAAGTGGGCTCGGTACTTATAATTTGACTTATGACGACTTTGGCAATGTCACTTCGATTACCGATCCCAATAGCAATGTGGAAACTTATGTGTACAGCGCCGACGGTCGTGATTTATTAGAGATTCAAAACGATTTGGGTGCGGTGGTGAACACTTATGACGCAAACCACCATTTATTGTCCTTGCAAGATCGTCTGAGCAACATCATCAGTTTTACCTATAACGTGGATGACCTACTCGCCAGCACCACCTATCCTAACACCGTGGTAGAAGAATATCTGTACAACGCCCAGAAACGCCTTGCCCAAACCAAGTTGGATAGTCAAATCAAGGGCACTTACACTTATGACAGTGTGGGCCGTGTGCAGAGCTATACGGGGCCAGACGGAGTGCAATTGACTTTCCAATACGACAACCTGAACCGCTTGACTAGCATCACTTATCCTGACGGCAACTCTTTGAGCAACAACTGGTCTGCAATCAGTCCGTGGTTACTGGATTCGGTGACGGGGCGCGATGGCAAAACGACGCAATTTGCTTATGACGCTGAACAGCAACTGACTGCCGAAACAGGGCCTGATTTGACCCGCACACGCCTTGAGTACGATGCCAACGGCAATCTGATTAAGCTGATTGATGCCAATGGCAATGCGACAAACTTTGAATACGATGCCAATAATCGGCTGAACAAAAAGACTTATGCCGATGGAAAATTCGTCACCTATACTTACAATAGTGCTGATCAACTCGCCACGCGCACCAATGCACGCGGTATCACAACCAGCTACGGCTATGATAACAAAGGCAACTTAAGCACCGTCACCTATTCCGACGGCACACCATCGGTCAGCTTTAGCTACGATGCTTACGACCGCGTCATTTCACGTACAGATGCAGTGGGCACGAGGAGTTACCAATATGATGCTAATTCTAATGTGTTATCAGTGGACGGACCGTGGGACAATGATACTTTGCAGATGACTTATGATGCCTTGGATCGGCGAACGTCTCTCACCGTGCCTGACGGCTATACTTTGAACTATGGATATGACACGCAAAACCGCTTGTCGCAATTGCAATTTGCGGAAAAGACGGTGGCTTTCGGCTATCAGGGTGCGGGGGTTGTGCCAAGAACTGTGACGCGCCAAGGGACTATCACTACGGATTACACGTATGACACGCTGTTGCGAAATACGGTTGTCACTCACAAAAACGGTGGCACGGAGATCAATAGTTTTAGCTACACCTATAATGCTCAAGATCAAAGAAATTCGGAGACGGTGACGCAAGGCGATGTACCCGGACCGACGCAGGACAATGAGATTAGTTCTGAATACAACAACCTGAATCAATTGTTGGCCTCTACCAATCCGGCGCGTGCTTACGAATATGATGACGATGGTAATTTGATTCAGGGCTATACCAAAGATGGTTATCAATTTACGGCTGGCTATGATGCTGAAAACCGCTTGATTACTTTAAGCTATAACGATGGTACTCAAGATCATCGTGTTGAATATACCTACGGCGCAGACAGTTTTGTCCGCGTTATCAAGAAATATGTGGATGAAGTGTTGACGGAAGAAACCCGCTTAGTTCGGGATGGTTATTTGATTGTGCAAGAACGCGATGGTAGTAATACAGCTTTGCGTTCTTATGTGTGGAGCAGTGGCGCGTTGGGTGGTATTGGTGCGCTTACGGCGATGGTGCAGAATAGTCAGGTTTATTATTATCTGTTTGATGGACGGAGTAATGTGGCTTCGGTGCTGGATGATAGTGCCAATGTGGTTGCTGGGTATGTTTATGATGCTTTTGGTGAATTGAGGAGTGTTACGGGAAGCTTGGAGCAGCCGTTCCGTTTTTCTACTAAGTATTATGATGGTGGGACGGGGTTGGTGAATTTTGGGTATCGGTTTTATGTGGCTGATACTGGACGGTGGTTGAATCGGGATCCGCTTGGGTTTGAGGGGGGAATCAATCTTTATGGGTATGTCCAAAATGATCCAGTTAATTTTGTTGATCCGTATGGTGAGTTTGGGATTGTAGGTGCAGGCATTGGGGCTGTTTTGGATTTGGGGCTTCAGCTTTTGGCTAACGGAGGTAATCTTAAATGTGTAAATTGGGGGGAGGTTGCTATTTCTGGGCTTTTAGGTGCTGTAGGTGGTGGAATAGGTGGGAAATTAGCTGGTACAGCAGGTAAAGGGAAGGTCTTTAGTCATTGGGTTCCATCTCGTGCTAAAAATTGGCCAGGATTGGGTGGCAAGTTAGGAAAAAAATTCCTAAAGAAGGGCAATAAATATAACGGTAACTATGTTTCCAAAAAAAGGCATTATAAACATGATAATAAATACTTTGGCCATGAAAAAGGGGACGGTGCTTTAAGGCGTAATGAATGGGGCTCTAGATGGTCACAACCGATACAACAAATAGACCGTATCCCAAATGTCTATAAAGGTGCTGTGGCAGGAGGTGCTGCCGGTTATGCAGCTGGAGGAAAATGTGAGTGTCAGTAAGAAATATTTTTTTCTCGTTCCCACGCTCTGCGTCAATGCCATTAAGTTAAGCCGCCTTATACCATAAGGGTTTTGTGCCGCTCGATATGGTGGGGCTAAGTTGTGAGCAAGCGTAGGGTGGGTAGAGCGGAGCGAAACCCAGCAAAAACATGATGCACCTATGGAAAGGCTGGGCTTCACTACGTCTGAATTGTGATTTTTGTGATTGATATGATTTTTAAGCCATGATTTTTTATTTGGCTCATCGTTTTTCTCATCAATCAAAATCACAGTTCTAAAAGAGTGATAAAACAAGGGAGGTAATCGTTAGGACATGAAGAATATTTATCTGGATGTCTGTTGTTTTAATAGGCCATTTGACAAT
>JALXAQ010000138.1 GCA_026991885.1 Thiotrichaceae bacterium | reverse complement strand
TTTCTGAGACGGGCTGATTGGGTGCAGCTTAAATATAATGTTTAGCGTATAATCATTTGATCTTCTTACTCAAATAATCAGAGATTTCAAATGCCAACACTCCTTCAAAACCCAAATGGAAGTATCACCGTTTCAGTCACCTTTGAACTCACAGGAAGTCTGCTGGAAATGGAAAGTAGTATCTTGGATGCGGTCAACGAAGTCGGTTGTGTTGGTACAGAAGAGGCGCTCAAACGGTTTGATTCCAATGGAATGCCTCTGATGAGAGACGGCATTAAGTGGACCTCTCGAAATAAAGATAGCAAAAAATACCAGACTCCCTTTGGTGCAGTGACGATAAAGCGGCATGTTTATCAAACGGCGAAAGGGGGGAAGATTTTCTGTCCGCTAGAAGACAGTGCCCGCACCGTGTATAGCGCAACCCCTAAATTTGCTCAGCAACTCTCTCACAAATATTCACAAGGCAATGCAAGGGCTGTCTGTCGGGATTTAAAGGAAAATCATAACCGAAGCATTGCGAAAGCAACGGTACAGAATATTGCGGACTGGGTCGGTAGTATTGCTTGTGCTCAGGAAAAACACTGGGAGTATGCCTTGCCTGTTATTGATGAACCGATTACCACCCTTGTCTTCAGTCTCGATGGGGCTTATCTTTTGATGGCAAACGAAGGATACCGTGAGGCGATGGTGGGCAATATTTCTTTATACGATAGTGACGGAAAGCGTCACCATACGATCTATTTTGGAGCCGCGCCAGAATATGGAAAAACGCTTTTTAAAAAGCGCTTTGAAACGGAAATACAGCGTTTAAAAGCCCGTTATCCTGATGCGCTTTATCTGGGTATAGCTGATGGAGCAAAGGACAACTGGACTTTTTTAGCCCCCCATGTTGATCGACAACTATTGGATTTTTATCATGTTACGGAGTATTTAGCCAAGGCATCGCATGCGGTTTACCCAAAGAAAAAAGACCAAGTAGCACGTAAACAATGGCTTTCAGACAGCTGTTCTCAGCTCAAACATGAATCACAGGCTGCCCAGATTATCTATGATGAATTAAAGCAGCTAGCGGTCACTCAGTTACCTAAAAAAAGGCAAGAGGAACTTGAGTCAACCTGCACCTACTTTAAAAATAATCGAAGGGATAGAATGGATTATGCAAGCAATATCACTGAAAATTTACCCATCGGTTCAGGGGTAACAGAAGCAGCCTGTAAGACACTAGTGAAACAGAGATTATGCGGTTCGGGCATGCGATGGAAGAAGCAAGGCGCAAGAATTGTTCTGAGTTTGCGTGCATTAGTACAAACAACGAATCAATGGCAAGCATTTTGGGATAAAATCAATCAGTTTGGTGTCCAGTTTCAAAGTACATGACATTATATTGAAGTCACACCCGTCTGTAGGTTTGAACCATTCGCCATAATAGAACCTGCCATTGATTGCATGGCTAGTTCTGAATCATAATTGCGTTTGGCTTCTATCTTTTGGCTGATAGCCCGTTTTTCTGCTAGATAGGCTTGATAGCGTATCTCTCTACGTTCACGCTTTGCGGTGAGTGCGACTAAGTCACCCTGTAGCTGGTTTAGGTTTTGACCGCTTGCCCATGCGT
>JALXAQ010000137.1 GCA_026991885.1 Thiotrichaceae bacterium | reverse complement strand
GCGGAAACGTGAAAGTGTGCTAGATGCAAAAAACCGATTTAACAACCACAAGGAGTACCCCACTCCCCTTTTGGGGAGGCCTTAATGGCACAAGCACCGAGTATTTTTACTCGGTGCATTTTATGAAAACTAAGGAGCTAAGCGATGAATTCGTATCTCAAAAAAGCTGCACCGGTAGTCATGCCGTATTTAGGACCACCACAAGTGAGGTGGTTGTTTTCTTTATCTTTAATTTCGTATGAAGGAGGTAGGTGATGGACTCTTCAAAATCTAAAGTGCCGATAGGGGCACGATTTACTCGTAGGTTTGCGTTTGCAAGCTTGATGGGGTTATTTTTAGCAGCATTCCTTGCTATTTTACCCGTTGCTCAAGCAGCAGACGTGTTAAGCTCGGACATTGAAACAGTGCCGACGGAGGAAGCCGCATTACCGGGGATATCCGAAGGTCCTAATCCATACGGTAGTGGTAAGGTTTATTATTCAGATGCAAACAGCGATAATCCTGCAACTCCGTTTTATGAGTATGATGTAGCGACTGACGTATGGACTCAAAAAGCTTCGCTACCGAGTACTAACACGACGCAGTTGGCTGCTGACGAGGCTGGAAATGTCTATTCTCTGCCTGAAGATGGTAAAATTTACCGCTATAACCCTGGTACTGATACTTGGAACTATGTCATGGATGGCCCGGGGGCTGCTGTTGGGCGTAATGCTATCAGCATGTTTGAAGCCCATGATGGTGAATTTTATTGGGGTAAAGACGGTGGGACAACGCTTTACTATACGTCTGCTGGTTCGTGGAATTCCATTACTACGCCTAGAACTATTTCATCGGGTGCGACAGTTGATCGAGCCACTGGAGTGCTTTATGTACGAACATACGGACAGCTTGGATTTTTCGCATTCAATAATGGAGCTTTTCCACAGATATGTGACTACGGTAGTGGTATTTTGGAGAATAGTAGGGTAGGGGCATTCTATGAAGGCCATTTCTTTAGTCGGTCTGCAAGTGGCTCATATCAGTCCATTGATGTGGCAAGCTGTTCAGTAACCGATACTGGGATAACGCCAACCTCGTCACACTCTTCTACGGGCGAAGATCAATCTGGAAATATCTACTCAAACGGCTGGAACGATGACATTGTCTTTGAAGTATTTAACGTTCCTAATAACCAGTTAATTCGGCTGAGCGATGCTCCTGATATTCCTGGTAATGCACATTCTACGCTAGTTGCCGTCCCTGGTGGTGAACCAGGCGAACCTCCAATTATACGTCCAGAACCAACCGAAATGCCACACGTCACACTGAGGCAAGATGAGCCACCAACCACCCAGATACTGATGCTGCACAACGACGGTGAAGGGGAACTAAGGTTTGATCTTAGGACGGAAGAGAGTACACCGGCTAGAAATTCTGAGACTAATCCGATCCCTTACATGGAGATTGCCAAAGGTGAGGATGATCCACGTCAAGGCCCACCAGTTACTCAAGGTAGGGGCGGTCCTGATGTCTTTGGTTACTCCTGGATTGATAGCGACGAAGCGGGTGGTCCGACCTTTGATTGGATTGATATATCGGGTACTGGGACATTGATCAGCGGTTTAAGTGATGATAACCATGTTGGTCCGTTTCCTATCGGGTTCAACTTTGATTTCTACGGGAATGCACACACCGAGTTTTACGTTCAGTCGAACGGGCTCATTAACTTTGATGATCAGTACATCACTTTGAGTAATCAGTCCATTCCCGCAGCGGATGGCTATGACAACCTGATTGCTTGGATGTGGGATGATCTGTATCCCCGGAGTGACAGCAGTGTTTACTATGAAGTCGTGGATGCTAACAAGCTGGTGATCCAGTTCCAGAACTATGGTGAATTTAATGGCTCAGGGCGGGTGGATGCTCAAGTGATTATCTACAGCAACGGGAACATTCGGATTCAGTACTTGGAATTCCGAAATAGTATGGTTTTGGATGAATCCACCATCGGCATCGAAAACATAGATGGAACGGATGGACTGCAAGTTGCCTTTAATGTCTCGTATCTCCACAATGAACTGGCAATTCTGTTCAGTCAGAGTGCCTCTTGGCTAACGCCTGAACCTATCTCAGGCTCCATTCCTGGTGGGGGGTCGCAAGCTATCACCTTGACATACGATGCAAGTGGTCAGGACGTAGGCGATTACGCGGCAGATATTCTCATTGCTTCCAACGAACCCGTGAATCCGGAAGTCACGGTGCCTGCTACGCTGCAAGTGACTCCTAGACTCCCAGGGGAGATGGTTCCGTCGCCAAGTTCCATTGAAGATACACTAGACGAGGGAGAAAGTTCTGCCCATACCTTGACCCTGAGCAATACTGGCGAAGGTAGCCTGAGCTATAATTTGTCGGTGAATCAAACGGGCGGACCGCTGCAAGCTGAGGCGACTCCACGTAGTAGCAGCAAGCCTGCCGTGCTGACGGATATTCCCGATGGGACAGAGTATGTGCCTGGCGAGTTGGTCGTCATAGTGGCCGATAATGCCGATTCTGCGGCAGTGGCAGCACTCAGAGAAAGTGTAGGCGCGACTCTCAAGAAAGTCATCCCACAAGTCAACACCGAAGTGTGGACTACCCCAGCTACGGACGAGGCTGGATTGCTGAATATAATCGGGACACTCTCAGCCAATCCAAACATCATTTATGCTGGGCCCAATTATATATATAGGGCCATTGGCATCCCGAATGATACCCGTTTTGATGAACTGTGGGGAATGCACAACACAGGTCAGACTGGCGGTACACCGGACGCGGACATTGATGCTGTCGAAGCGTGGGATACTTTTACCGGTAGCCATGACGTAGTGGTAGCCGTGATCGACACGGGCGTGGATTACAATCATGTCGATCTGGTTGCTAATCGTTGGGTCAATGTGGGCGAGATAGCCGGCAACGGTATAGACGATGATGGCAATGGCTTTGTAGACGATGTCTACGGCTACGACTTCGTTAATAACGACGGCGATCCTATGGATGATAATTCGCACGGAACCCATTGTTCAGGTACCATTGGCGGTGTAGGCAACAACAACATTGGTGTTGCAGGTGTTAACCACACCGTGAGTATTATGGCTGTCAAGTTTCTGGATTCCGGCGGCAGCGGCAGTCTGGATGATGCCATTGATTCAATTGTCTATGCTGTGGATAACGGTGCCAAAGTTCTTAGCAACAGTTGGGGATGCACTCCTGGTTTCTGTGACGATCCCGCATTGGAGAATGCCATTTGGTATGCCAACGATAATGACGTACTGTTTGTGGCGGCAGCAGGCAACGATGATAATAATAACGATGTAACTCCCAGTTATCCAGCGAGCTACGATGTTCCCAACGTGCTGGCGGTGGCAGCTACCGATGACAATGATGCCAAAGCATGGTTCTCCAGTTATGGTCTGACGACTGTAGACTTGGGAGCACCGGGGGTTGACACCTTGAGTACCGAGCCGGGCAATAGCTATGGTTATAAGAGCGGCACTTCCATGGCAACACCGCATGTTTCTGGTGCTGCGGCCCTTTTGAAGGGGTACAATCCCAGCTTGAGTGCCTTAGACCTTAAGTCAATCATCATGGACAGTGTTGATCCCGTGGCTTCTATGAGCGGTATAACCGTGACGGGCGGTCGTCTGAATATTAACAATGCCTTGATGATGGCGGGTACGCCTTGGATTACACTAGAAGGTGAACTCTCAGGTGAGATTGCGCCGGGCGGTTCGGTGGATGTGACCGTGCGCTTGGATGCCACAGATTTAATGGAGGGAGATTACACGGCAGACATTAATGTCAATTCCAATGATCCCGTGAATCCGGAGCAGGTGGTGCCTGTTGTTTTGCATGTAGGCGAGCACCAGGGTCCTGGTACCGTGGTACTGGCTGTGGACCCACCACTCTCCGAGGTGTCTATTGGACAAGAATTTGATGTCCGCATTATGGTTCAGGCAGACACGCAAGAAGTCGATGGTGCGAGTGCCTATCTTGATTTTGATACCACCTACCTAGAAGTGGTGAGCATGACCCCTGGTGGTCACCTTGACGTAGTTCTTGATAACTCGTTTGACAACGGGACGGGTCATATCAACTCTGCCGCTGGGAAACTGGGAGCACCATACCCTTCCGGTACTTTTGAGCTAGTCACCCTCCGTCTGAGGGCAAAGGCAGAAACGTCTGGAACACCTTTAAGCTTCGTTTTCGGACCACCAAGAGCGACAAATGCGAGCTTTGGCGGCGTATCGGTATTTAATCACGCGGAAAATGGTACAGTGAGTATTTCGAGGGGTGCCATAGTGATAGGTAGTGTGGACCTTCAGCGCAGTGTGCCAGCCCCACACGAATCGTGGGAGACGGATGTGCATGTGAGCTTGACTGTGCCTTCAGAGCCCAATCCTAGCTACAGCTTTGATGTCACGACGGATCAAAACGGTGTATTTATGGTTGGTCCAGTTGATCCAGGGGACTATGACATGCGAGTGAAAGGCACCCATACGCTGCAAAAGCTGGTACCCGTTAGCTTGGCGCCGGGCGACAACCCAGTGAATGTGGGAACCTTGTTGGAAGGTGATGCTAATGACGACAATTGTGTGACGATTCTGGACTTTTCCATTCTCGCCAGCACGTTTGGCTTAGGAGCCGGTGATCCTGGATTTGATCCTCGCGCTGACTTTAACCAAGACACTTTCGTCACGATTTTAGACTTCTCCCTACTGGCGGCGAACTTTGGTCAGTGTGGTGTACCCGATCCATCAATACCTCCAGTGATGCCAGTAGTCCCAGGAGGGACAGTGGTGATGGCAGTGGTTCCGTCAATGACTGAGGTTAATGTTGGGGAAACGTTTGAAATTGTAGTTGAGGTTCGGGCGGGTGAGCTAGACATCGATGGTGCCAGTGCTTACCTGAATTTTGACCCCGCTATCGTGCGTGTGGACGAAATGGTTTCTGGTGGTAATCTCCCCATTGTGCTTGATAGCAGTTTTGACAACAGTGCAGGTACGCTCAACTTTGCAGCGGGCACGTTTTCTCCCCCTTACCCCTCGGGCACGTTTAATTTGGTCACGATCCACATGACGGCTTTAGCAGTCTCGACCGGTTCTGCGCTAGACTTTAATGCAGCAATGCCACGGCAAACTGAGGTAACATCTGGTGGTGCTTCGGTGTTTGATCACGCTGAAGGTGGCACGGTTGTAGTAGTGAACGGTGAAACCGCACCGGTTATTGGTGTCTCACCAGCTTCATTAGAGGCAAGTCAAGCGACTGATACACAAACGACTCAAGTGTTAACAATCAGTAATACTGGCGATGCCGATTTGGACTGGAATATTGCTGAAACTGAGACAAGCTGTGCCACACCAGGAGATATTCCTTGGCTGAGTACTTCACTGATAGTAAGCGAAATAACGCCACCGGGTGGTAGTTCAGAGCTTGAAGTTGTCTTTGATTCAATGGGCTTAGCAATGGGTAACTATGCGGGTACTTTATGTATCAACAGCAATGATCCGACGACTCCGCTGGTTGAGGTGCCGGTGTCACTTCAAGTGACTGGTAGTGAAATGAGAGCAAACGATGTAATTATTGACTTTGGCTCAGAATATGGTATTTGGGCATGGATGAATAACGCCTCTTGGGCAGATATTCATTCCCTATCACCCATGAGCATGGTCATTGGCGACATTGATGGTAGTGGTCAGGACGATATCATTATTGACTTTGGCTCACCAAACGGAATTTGGATATGGAAGAATAACAGCACCTGGGTTAAATTGCATTCTTTGTCAGCCGAGAGCATGACCACGGGAAATATAGATGCTGGTGGACTGGCCGATGTTATTATTGACTTTGGCTCACCTTATGGGATTTGGGTCTGGATGAATAACCACGATTGGGCTCAATTGCATTCATTATCACCCGAAAGCATGACCACGGGAGATATAGATGGTGGTGGTCAGGACGATATCATTATTGACTTTGGCTCACCATACGGAATTTGGGTCAGGATGAATAATAGCACTTGGACTCAGTTGCATACAATCTCACCCGAGAGCATGACCACGGGAGATATAGATGGTGGTGGTCTGGCCGATGTTGTTATTGACTTTGGCCCACAATATGGTATTTGGGTCAGGATGAATAATAGCACTTGGACTCAGTTGCATTCCTTGTCAGCCGAGAGCATGACCACGGGAGATATGGATGGTAATGGTCTGGTCGATGTCATTATTGACTTTGGCTCACCTTATGGTATTTGGGTCTGGATGAATAACAGTAGCTGGGTTCAATTGCATACAATCTCACCCGAGAGCATGACCACGGGATACTTGGATAATAATGCTCTGGCGGATGTCATTATTGACTTTGGAACCGGCATTGGGATTTGGGTCAGGATGAATAATAGCAGTTGGGTTCAATTGCATACAATCTCAGGCGAGGGTATGGTGACAGGGAACATCGATGGGCTGCCATCTCTTAGTAACTCTGACATCACGACTCAGGAGGGACCAGCCGAGCTAGACAATGCTGAGTCCTTACCAGAAGCTGCGCCTATGTCCTTGCCAGTAGAGTGAGGCATAAACGCTAGATAATTGAACGTAGGAAGGTTATTTATTTTAGGGTGGGTTTTGCTATCGCAAAACTCACCTTTTTTTTTGTTTTAAACGATTGAATTTTATTTTTTTTGCAAGCCTTCATGCCATCGTGGTTTTTTATGTTATCATAATTTATGATAATGAACTGGCCGACTCCTTTTATACAATTATTGATATTTAATAACTTGACAGATTTATAATGTCATGCCTATCATTGGTGCGTGCATGTCACATATCTTATCTTTCATAAAACCTACAAAATTCATGGAGTAATACATGAAAAAACAATTAACACTCTTGAGTGTCTTGGTAATGCTGTTGGGATTGTTCACAACCACTATCGCAAGTGCAGGTCCTTTCTATAGGATAGCCTATCGGGCTGCTCATGGATTGGCACAAAGTGCTTGGAACAGTCTTGGTCAGGACTGCACCAAGACAAGTGTATTTGTTCAGATCGTCGGTGATGGTGTGGATGATGCAGTAAACGATATTGGGACAAAGTATAGGGGACGATCTGCTGAAGATTTTGGTCATGGGTACATTGATGGACTAATGGATGTTTTGGATCGGGTGGTCGATAGGTGCGTGAATGAGTGTCAAATGCTCGGTACGGCAAGTGGTGAATGGTCTGCCAAAATGTTCTGCCGTGTTGCCTGGGCGATTGGACATCCTCCAACTTTCAGCGTTAGACTTGTGAATATAAGGGGTTCTATTTGTGGGGGGGCCTATAGGCTGGGTTGTGAATCGACTTTTGTTGGGACTGCAAATAGAATGTGCCCCAACTATACACGTTCACCTGCCTTTAGCAAGTTTTACAGAGCCGCAGATAATGGCAGTTGTTCGTATAATCCATACTAAGGATTGGTAACATCGTTTTTGGACGTCCAAGATAAATCTTGGACTCCTACCAAAAGATAGATGAGGTGAACTGATGAAACGGATTATTTTTAGTGTGTGTGTCATGATTTTTAGCTATGGAGCGGTTGCCGGTGGTCCAGGGCCTTTTTACAATATAGGTAAGAACGCCGCTATTGGTTTGGCTGAAAGTGCTTGGGATAATCTAGGCAGAAGTTGTAGAAATGTCCCTGTTTTTGCTGAAATCGTTGAAGATGGCATTAGGGATGCGGCAAGAGATATTCAAACAAGATACCGGGGGCGCTCTGCTAAGGATTTTGGTGCCGGCTATCAGGCAGGATTATCGAAAGTGTTGAATAAGGTACACAATAGATGCGAAACCAGAAAGGTGAGGACCTTATTGGAACGGCTTGAGCAATTGGTTAAAAAGCTATTTAAGGTGATTCTAGCTGGGAGAAGTCCTCGTGAAGAACCGGACTTTTATCAAGATAAGACGAGACCTTATGGCGGTGGGCAATCTTATTATAGGATAGCCTATAATGCGGCGAGTGGATTGGCAAGAAGTACCTGGGATAGTCTTGGTCGAGACTGCACAAAGACGAGTCAGTTTGTTCGGATCGTTGGATATGGTGTTGATGATGCGACCGCAGATATTGGCAGAAGGTACACAGGATGGGCAGCTGAAGAATTTGGCCGGGGATACATTGATGGTTTGGTGGATGTTTTGGAGAGACTGGTCAATCTATGCGTTAATGAATGTAGTATGCTCGGTAATGCGATGGGAGAATGGTCCGCTAAAATGTTCTGTCGAGTTGCCCAAGAGATTAGGAGAGTACCGAGATTCACAAGTCGGATAGCGAATATAAGAGGCTCGATTTGTGGGAGTGCTTATAGATCGGAATGTGAATCGGGATTTGTTGGGATTGCAAGAGGGATGTGTCCTAGATATACACGCTCAAATAATTTTAGGGACTATTACAGAGCAGAGGATAATGGTTGTTGTTCGTATAATCCCTATTAAGTAGCTAGTGCAGGAGGGCGTAAATTTACTGCGTTACTTCGTTTCGAGGCCATAAGGGGCAACCATAAAGGATTGCCCCTACAATATTTGTTTGCATGTAGGGGCAATCCCTTGTGGTTGCCCTTGGTATATTATTATTTCTCGTTCCCACGCTCTGCGTGGGAATGCCTGCCTCGACGCTCCGCGTCGAATTTATAGGAAAAATGCAATGTCAAAACAACTTTTCATACTCATACTGATGTTAGGTTCACTCACGGCTTGTGGAGGTGGTAGTCATGTCGAAACAGATAGGAGTGAACCAATGAATACGGGTAGTTCTTTTTACAACATAGGCAACAATGCCGCTAAATCTACGGCCAAAAGTGCTTGGGACAATTTGGGCCGTGATTGTCAACAAATCCCCTCTTTTGTTCAAATCATCGAAGATAGCATGGATGATGTGGTCGCCGATTTGGGCACAAGATACAAAGGGCAATCTGCTCAGGATTTTGGTGAGGGTTATCTCGATGGCTTGTCAAATGTACTGGGTGATGTGCGTGCCCAATGCCCAAGCATGATAACTCAAATAAATGAACTTGAGGAATTTTGTCGGAGTAAGTTTTAACTCATGAAAAAATTATTTTTAATCATAATCGCAAGCATTCACTATAATGTGATTGCACAAGACGTGATGTTTACACCGAGAATCGAGACAGGTGTCTGGTCGTTTAATAGTAAACTATCTGGCGACACCTTTGTTGAAGGCAAACAGCGTACCTGGTTCGATTTTTCTGAAGTCATGGGCGTCGTTCAGTTGGGGGGTACCCTCAAAATGAATAAATTTTATCTGGATGCTTATGCACAGCAATCGAGCACTGGCTCGGGCGATCCCAACAATGAAACCCTTGTAGAAAATGGCATAGATTCCTACCTGTCTCAGGATGCCGATTTTGATCGAACAGAATATAGTTTTCTTATTGGGTATCAATTTTCTCAACTTTCCTTGTTTGGCGGGTATAGATCTCAAGAGACTGAAATTGAGGAAACTTTGGAAAACCCACAACAAACGGGGAGAACAAGAGGGCCTGATACTTGGGATATTAATATTGACTCAAGTGGACCATTTTTAGGTGCGAATTATCTTGTGCCCATTGAGATTAATAGTTCAATTGTTCTAAGTGGCTCGATAGGCTTTTTTGAACACGACTATGAAAATGCCTATACCCAGGATTTCGGTGGAGGTGGACCATTCTCGAGATCAGAGATGTTATTTGATTTTGAAACCGATGTCGTTGAGCTTGGATTAGGTTTAACTTACATTCGCAAATTAAATCATCAACTCGATTTAAAAGTCTTAGGGCAGTTAAATTATTACACTTTCGATGAAAATATTGACTTAAAAAGTCGAGGAGATGATGGGCTTGTTTCTGCGGGGGCTATCGACTTTGAAGGTGATGAGCTCAACTTACAATTGAGAGTGGGATTAGATTATCATTTCTGATGAGACACATAGTCGTTGGCATTATCTACAACGCCCAAGGTGAAATTTTACTCGCCCGCCGCCAAAGCGGCTTATGGGAATTTCCGGGGGGAAAATGTGAACCAAGGGAAACTGTTCCCCAAGCCTTAGCACGGGAATTACAAGAAGAATTAGGTATCATCGTACAACAGGCACGCCCCCTCATTCGCGTTGCTCATGCTTATCCTGAACAAAAAATACTGTTAGATGTGTGGCGTGTTGAAGCATGGTTGGGCGCACCTTGGGGGCGCGAAGGTCAAACCGTGCAATGGTGTCATACTCAAGATTTAAAAAATTTTAAATTTCCTGCCGCTAATGTGCCTATCATCACTGCTGTACAATTGCCCTCCTTATATTTAATTACCCCTGAGCCAATATCTCTAACAGATAAAAAGTTTTTTTATCGCTTAGAAGCCTGTTTAGAGGGCACCTGTTCATTAGTGCAATTACGGGCCAAAAATCTAACTGATCGCGATTATTGTTATTGCGCTGAAAAGGCATTAAAGTTATGTGATCGCTACCATGCACAATTATTACTCAATGCCACCCCTGAAATGGCTTTATCGGTGGGAACGCATGGGGTGCATTTAAATAGTAAACGCATATTGACATACATGGAGCGACCTTTAGGGACAAACTTATTGATAGCCGGCTCTTGTCATACTTTAGAAGAAATTCAACAAGCCAATCGGATCAAGACAGATTTTATCGTATTAAGTCCCGTGCGTACCACCACCTCTCATCCTGATGCGCCACCTTTAGGCTGGCATAAATTTTATCAATTAACAGAACAAGCAAAGTGTCCAGTATTTGCACTCGGCGGGATGAATGTGGCGGATATCCCAAAAAGCTGGGCGCACGGGGCACAAGGGATTGCTGCTATTCGGGCTTTGTGGGCGCCTCGAAATTAAAAAAATTGTCCCATTGTTTATCTAAAATGGCACTGGCATCATGTAAATCAAGAACTTTCAGGATACCCCCCTCTTGCTCCCTTAAAATGCCCTCTTCCCGCAATTTCCGTATCCCATCATCGACTTCAAAATCAATGTCTGTACCATACTTACTCCTGAGATAGCCCTCAATTTTCCGATCAAGTGCCTCCTTCGTGTAATCCTCATCAGCGTGAGTATGAAGGAAAAAATAAGCCAAGATAGCTTCTTTACCTTCCTCTTCCTCAGCCATATCAATGAGATAGTTCATGACACCCACATTGTTATCCAGATTATGAAAATACAGATTGCGTGACAAAGTCATCATGTACTTAGTGCGCTGGTTGAAAATATTCATAATCTGACGAACGATAATCCCTATCAAACCCACAAAAGCACCAATAAGCAAAACAGGGTTAGCAGCCGCCGCAACCACCTTGCCGATGGTGCTGAATATTCCAAAAATCGTACCACCCCCCCCCGTAATTGCCAGCTTGATCTTATCAAATAACTTGAGCCGCACTTCCTGGTTAGGAAACAGCATTTCCAAATCTGTTCGGGGCAGATCTTTAAACAACTTCAAAAAAACTTGCTCATCAGAAAGCCCCTCTGGCAAGTTTTGACGGGATTTCTGTACTTGCTTTTTAGCCTTGTTTTTAAACTTATCTTTGGACTCTGGATCGCTTTGGGGATTATCCGCTTCCCATTGCTTAAGCAGCTCATCAACCCGTTGATCTTCAGTTTTAAACTTCAACAGTAGAAAGAGGCGCTTGTAGATAGGTATCTCAATCGCCTTTTTAGACAAAAAGAGAGACTGCCAAGTGCGCTTATAATCAACCCGCATCGCAGAGCCGCGAAAATAAACAACCAGTTTTTCAAACTCATCCAAATCTACCCAGACATTAAGCCCATAGTATGACTCGGCACTGATGGCACGATTGATATCCTCATTCGTCAGTTCTTCATAATTGGCATTATTGAGCAACAGACGCATTTCCGAGTCTAGCGTATCACGGAGATTTTGTTTATCCTCATCGGAATAATCATGTTGACTGACAATATCCGTATCAGGATTGAAAGGCGTATAGCAACGTTTCAACTCCTCTGAATGAGCATGAAATTTGTAATGATAAAGGGCACCAAAGATCGTGCAAAACTCCTTAAATTGTTGTCCCTCATCTGTCCAATGAGGCGCATCTAATAAATCGGCCACAATTTCCTGCCTGCCAATGGGGATAAAACGTTCCCGACTTTCTTCGGTGGAAGACATAAGCTTTCCTATTGGTTTTGTTGTTACAAATAATTATTATTATAGGCTTGGTGCTCAGATGAGCACGCATCGAATTTTAAATGATAAATGATAACTGATAACTTAAAAATGAGTTGGTTTGAAAAATTATTACCCACCCGTATTCGCACAGACGGAAAAAGTAGACGTTCAGTACCAGAAGGTGTTTGGAGCAAATGCCCTGTTTGTCAAGTTGTATTATACAGCCCTGAATTAGAACGTCATCAAAATGTTTGCCCCAAATGTAAACATCATTTACGTATTGGGGCACGTCAACGTTTAGAAACTTTTCTTGATCCCGAGCCACGCGAAGAAATTGGCGCCGAATTAGCCCCCATTGATCGTCTAAAATTTCGTGATAGTAAAAAATATAAAGACCGTTTGGCACAAGCACAAAAGGCGACCGGTGAAAAAGATGCCTTATTAGTCATTAAAGGCCAAGTCCACGGTATCGCATTAGTTGCTAGCGCCTTTGAATTTAAGTTTATGGGCGGCTCAATGGCGAGCGTCGTCGGTGAACGCTTTGTACGTGGTATCAATGTCGCTATTGAAGCCCAAATACCTTTTGTCTGTTTTTCAACCAGTGGCGGAGCGCGTATGCAAGAGGCCCTATTCTCGCTGATGCAGATGAGCAAAACCAGTGCCGCCCTTAATCGCCTTAATCAACATGGCTTACCCTTTATATCAATATTAACCGATCCCACTATGGGGGGAGTCTCAGCCAGTCTCGCCATGCTGGGGGATATTAATATTGCTGAACCCAACGCCCTTATTGGTTTTGCAGGGCCCCGTGTTATTGAACAAACCGTGCGTGAAACGCTACCTGAAGGTTTTCAACGTAGTGAATTTTTGCTCAAACATGGTGCCATCGACATGATCATAGATCGTCGTGATATGCGCGAACGCATTGCCTCATTGTTGAGTATTTTAACGCATCAACTCTCTCCTGAGAAACCGCCCGTGGTGATGTTAACCCCCCCCCCTGACGATGCTGAGCCAGCTATAGAAAACTAAATATTTTCCATTTTCAACCCCCATTTTTATGGGGGTATTTTTCAAAACCATCCAAAAAAAATTCCCCACCTCCTGAAAAATCATAACGATACGACTGATCAAATCGCTTTTTATTTAAATTTTTTATATCAATTATAGAAAAAAATTGCCTCTAAAAATTAGTAACACTAACAGCATATTACAAAATATATTTATAAAAATCAGATAGATAGAGATTTAAAAATCTTGAAAAATTTGCTCGTCTGTAGAGTATTATTTATAAATAAATAAGACAGTAATCACACCAATAATTATAAAAATTGTTTATATCATGCCATCTGAAAAACTTGCCACCACATTAAATGAATATCGTGTCATTCGACGTAATGGCCAATTAAGCCATTTTGATGCCAATAAAATTGCGATTGCCATGACTAAAGCCTTTTTGGCTGTCGAAGGCGATACCGCGACGGCCTCAACTCGCATACAGAATGCCGTGCATTCTCTTACTAATCAAGTCATTAAAGGCATCAGTCGGCATGAAAACACCGTACCTATTGAAGATATACAAGATCAAGTCGAGTTAGCTTTAATGCGAGCTGGCTTTCATAAAGTGGCGCGTGCCTATGTACTTTATCGTGAAGAACACGCGCATTTACGCGCTGAAAAACATGAAAAAACAGTGATATATGTCACTGACAATACGGGACAACGTCGCCCCTTAGATGAAGAGCATTTACGGGCGCAGGTGATAGAGGCTTGTGCCGATTTAGTAGATGTTAACGCTGAACATATTTTCGATGAAAGCCTAAAAAATATATTTGACGGGATTTCTGAACGGGATGTTAAGCATACCCTAGTGATGACGACCCGCACTTTCATTGAAAAAGAGCCAAATTATACCTATGTCGCGGCTCGCCTATTGTTGGAGCAACTGCGCTCTGAAGCCTTAAATTTTGTCAATCAGGGCACGCATGATTATCCAGACTATTTTAAGAGCTATATCAAATGCGGTATTGATCATGAATTATTAGCACCACAATTAGCGAAATTTGATCTGGATAAATTGGGCAAAGCCTTAGTCGCAGAACGCGACTTACAATTTACCTATTTGGGCTTGCAAACTTTATATGATCGTTATTTTTTGCATTGGGATGACACTCGTTTTGAATTACCCCAAGCCTTTTTTATGCGCGTATCAATGGGGCTTGCACTCAATGAGGCTAATCACGATGATTGGGCGATTAAATTTTATAACTTATTGTCCCAATTTGACTTTATGAGCAGCACACCCACGCTGTTCAACTCAGGCACCTTGCGTCCGCAATTATCCAGTTGCTATCTCACCACAGTGCCTGACGATTTAGAAGGTATTTTTGATGCGATAAAAGACAATGCCCTGCTATCCAAATTTGCCGGCGGATTGGGTAATGATTGGACACCCGTGCGGGGCATGGGCTCGCATATCAAAAGCACCAATGGAAAATCACAAGGCGTGATCCCCTTTTTAAAAGTAGCCAACGACACCCTAGTTGCCTGCAACCAATCCGGCAAAAGACGCGGATCAGGCTGCGCTTATCTGGAAACCTGGCACATTGACATCGAAGAATTTTTAGAACTCCGCAAAAACACGGGAGATGAACGCCGCCGCACTCACGACATGAACACGGCTGCCTGGATACCCGATGAAATGATGAGGCGGGTTTATGAGAATAGAGAATGGACACTATTTTCTCCGAATGAAGTACCCTCATTACATGACTTGTATGGTGACGCTTTTAAAGAGGCTTATGAAAAATATGAAGCAGCAGCCCAAGCCGGAAAAATTAAAATCTGGAAACGGGTTTCAGCAGTGGGGCTCTGGAGAAAAATGCTCACGATGCTGTTTGAAACGGGGCATCCTTGGCTGACATTTAAAGACACTTGCAATCTGCGGAATCCACAACAACATGCGGGTGTCGTTCATAGCTCTAATTTATGTACCGAGATCACCCTAAACACCAAAGCGGCAGAAGAGATTAGCGTTTGTAATTTAGGCTCAGTTAATTTACCCGCCCATATTAAAAACGGCAAATTAGATACCGAGAAATTACAAAGCACCATTCGTACAGCGATGAGAGCATTAGATAATGTCATCGACATTAACTACTACTCCGTCCCTGAAGCACGTACCGCTAACATGCGTCACCGCCCCGTTGGCTTAGGCGTGATGGGCTTTCAAGATGCCCTATATAAATTACGCATACCTTATGCCAGTCAAAAAGCCGTAGAATTTGCTGATTACGCGCAAGAAATCATCAGCTACTATGCCATTGAAGCCTCTGCCGACTTAGCAGAAGAACGCGAACATTATTCTAGCTTTGAAGGCTCATTATGGAGTCAAGGCATTTTGCCGATTGACAGTATTCAAAAACTGGCAGAAGCGCGTGGCAACTATTTGGAAATGTCCACCACCTCCACCCTTGATTGGGACAGTCTGCGTGAGCGCATCAAAACGGTGGGGCTGCGTAATTCTAATACAATGGCGATTGCTCCGACTGCCTGTGTTGCCGGAGATACGTTAATCTTATCTTCAGAAGGATTAGTGCCGATAGAAACTCTCGTTGCCTCAACAGAGCAATGGCAATCTATCAATATACAAGTTATGCAAGAATCAAACTTAGCCCTTTCTGACCAACTTTATCAGAATGGCCTAAAAGATACCTTGCGGATCGTGACTAAACGGGGTTCTAATATTACCGGGACACCTAATCATCGTCTTAGAGTAGTCAATGATAACGGTGAATATGCCTGGAAATTCCTGAGTGAAATCTGTGTTGGGGACGAAGTCATACGTCGTCTAGGTGGCCATCAAGAATTGCTGGCTAATAAACCATACATGGCATTGCAAATCCCCAAGAAGACAAACACGATTAATCAAAAAACGGTCAGTTTGCTGGCAGAATTGACTGAAGATGTCGCTTATTTACTTGGCTTGTACATGGGTGATGGGTATGTAAAATACAGCAATAGAGATCATTACACAAAAAAAGAAGGGGTAGGAATAGCTATTTGTGATGATGATCCGTCTGTCGTTGAATTTGTACGGCATGTTTTTAGAGAAGAAATGGACATCACGATTATTGCAGATACCTCAAAGAAAAATTCAGGTTGCACCGTCCATTACGCCTATTCAACTGCCTTAGTCGATTGGTTTGAAGTCAATGGTTTTACCAAGTCCAGAGGAAACTTTGGGGAGGGTTCGGCGAGTGCGTTTATTCCTCAAATTGTCCTGCAATCGCGTACCAGTGTCTTAGCTGCTTTTATCAGTGGATTATTTGTAGCAGACGGTACCGTAGGACACAGCTATGTTGAATTAGGCACAGTCAGCAAAAACTTAGCCAACCAAGTTAAGGTGAGTTTAGAAAGCATGGGTATCGTGACGACCTTATCTGTGTCCCAACATGGGACATTGGGTAAACGTCCTGTTTATCGTGTCCGTACTAGCAATGTTCTGGCAACTCAGCGATTTTCGGAAATTGTAGGTTTTGGCGTGTCTCGGAAAAACGCTAAAATTAAAAAGAGTCTTGCTGATTCGGTCTCTGAAACAGATATGCGTCGAGGGCATAATGTTAAAAACACAGCTTTAATCGTTGATTTTATTGCGGCGGCTCGAAAATATTCTGTTGAAGAAAGCCTATTGAATAATGTGGCTTGTTCTAAAACAAATGGCGCGTTAAATATCCATCTAGCACGTCAGATTATCGCAAAATATCCTGAAATGGCAAATAGCAAGTTAGGTTCTATTCTTAGCCAAGGGGAAGTGTATTTTGAGAAAGTGGTCGAAATTACCCATTCTCGTGATATGACTTATGATTTACAAGTCCCTGAAAAAAACACTTATGTTGCGAATGGTTTTATTAGTCACAACACCATTTCAAATATATGCGGTGTCACTCAATCCATTGAGCCGACCTACCAAAACCTCTTTGTAAAATCGAACTTATCAGGAGAGTTTACCATCATCAATCCTTATCTGGTACAAGACCTTAAAGCACTTAAGCTTTGGGATGAAGTGATGCTGAATGACTTGAAATTCAGTGACGGTCGCATCCGCGACATTGAGCGTATACCAGAAGAACTTAAAACGCTATATGCCACCGCCTTTGAAATTGACCCAGCATGGCTCGTGGAGGCAGCGTCGCGGCGACAAAAATGGATAGATCAAGCGCAATCGCTCAATTTATATATGCTAGAGCCATCAGGCCGCCAACTTGATAATTTGTACAAATTAGCCTGGATGCGTGGACTCAAGACGACTTACTATTTGCGTAGCATGGCAGCAACCCGCGTTGCAAAAAGCACGCTAACACCTCCAGTCTGTAACTTAGATGATGAAGAATGTGAAGCCTGTCAATAGTCAGCTATAAATAGGCGTCCAAGATTTATCTTGGACTCCAAACATAAATAGCAGAGGAATTTAACATGAAATTTGAAATCTATTGTGACGAAAGCTTAGCCAGTCAATCAGCTAATCGGCCCCCTTTTTTAATGATTGGCAGCTTATGGTTACTAAAGCAATTACGACCTGAAATTAAAACACGCATAAAAGCACTGAGAGAAAAACATCATGTATGGGGTGAAATTAAATGGAGTAAAGTGTCCCCTGCCAAACAAGATTTTTATTTTGATTTAGTGGATTTATTCCTTAGTTATGGGCTGGAATTACGCTTTCGGTGTATTGCCGTAGGTGCTGATCAAGTTGATATGTCTTGGCATGATGGCGACAAGGGACTCGGTTTTTATAAATTATATTACCAAATGTTACATCATTGGATTTTAGATTTTAATGAATATGCCGTTTTTTGCGATCTTAAAACCCATCGTAAATGGAAGCGCCTTGCAGTGCTACATGATTGCCTAGCCAAGGCTAATTTAACATCTAAAATAAAACAGATACAAGCATTACCATCTAAAGAACTTGTGTTGATTCAATTGACTGATTTTCTACTGGGGATGGCGGGGGCAAGAGTCAACGACAGCATCAAGAAAGGATGTACTAAAGATAAGGTGGCTCAAAAACTTGAAAGTCGTCTTGATGTTAAACAATTGACACTTTGTCGATCCAAGAAATTTAATATTTTTAAAATTCACTTTGAAGGTGGATGGTAATGAGTCTCCCGCCTCTAATATTTTATGAGACTAGCCTAGAATATCGCCAACACTACGAGCAACATTATTGCCGAGAAGTGATTTATACCTTTGATGGCATAAGAGTCTATTTTAAACAGACAAGATTTGATGATGCTTTCTATGAAAGTCACCTCAAAAAAAATGACACTTTTTCCAAAACAAGGGCTTGTCGTATTAATTGGATTAAAGCAACCTTGGAAAATGACGACGCCGATCTTTATTTTGGGTGGAATAGGCACACAGGGATTGATAAAAAACGTCGTGTGTGCGTGGTATATGACAACTTTGTTGTCGTGATAGAACTGAAAGTCACCCAAAATGGGATAATCAAAGGCGAATTTAAAACGGCTTACCTTGCTGATAACAGCATTGATAAAATCAGGAGTGGAGCGAGGTGGTCAAGGGAAGAATTTGAAAATATACATGGTATAAGCCGCTGATTTGCTACGCTGGCTCAGCGGCTGAGGCCTCTGTACGTTCAAAGCCGCTTGGCAGAGAACCAGAGACAACGGAGAAGGTGTAACTTCCACTCCCACCTATTGCAGATATGGTCGCATTGTAGGAACTGCCCTCATAGGCGTCTGGCAGGGAATCTGTGATTATCTGAACA
>JALXAQ010000136.1 GCA_026991885.1 Thiotrichaceae bacterium | reverse complement strand
TAGACTTGGGTTTTAAAACGTGCCGCGTGCGAAAGCGAATAACTTTGAAGAGCCCGATGCGGTAGTCCCGCACGTCGGGATTCTGTGAGGGGGCGGTTCGGGTAACTGGCCGTTCTACCTTAATGTAGGACTACGCTTGCTTGTTCGTTATTCCAAAATTTCCTCTTGAGTGTCAGCCTCAAATTTAATAAGTTCTGTCAGTAATTCATCACAAACAAGCACGCTTTCAAAATAAGCTTTACAATATAAATCAAAATTGTATCTATATTAGGCTGCACAAACCGTAATAGCAAGTAAATCAGCACGATATTTAGATTTATCCGTTTGAAATGCCGTTAAGAAAATCAGTTCCTCTAATAATTTGTTGAGCTTATCTGTCCTAGAATAAGAGCCAACAGGACTTTTAGTTTCTAAAATATGTTTAAAAAAACATTCCAGCATTTGTTGATAATGAAAGCAATGAATAGAACAATCTTGTATTTTACTGCTATTAAAAAAATCAACGGCTATTGCATGTTCCCACGCTTTACCACCTAAATTTTTGACATTTTCAAAGTTTTTAAATAATTTTTGGTACATTTAAAGTGATTTATTTAATTTATATTATTCTGTCTCGATGGAAAATTTTTTTATACATCATTTTAATGAGATTTAATCATCTTTTTGCAAATTATGAAGAAAACTAAAAAAATAAAAAAAACTAAAAAACAACATCCCTCAGAAATAGCAGATATTTTAGAATCACTACCCCAAAAGCAACGGCAGGCACTTTGGGAAACGGTTGAACAAAAAGAAATACTCCCCTACCTCAGCGATTCTGTGCGTAGTGAGCTGATGCAAGATATGGCGCCCGTCCAAATTGCAACTGCTGCGGAGAGTATGCAAACGGATGATGCGGTTGATTTGTTGCAAGATTTGTCTGATGAGAGAATAGAAAAAGTCTTAGAGGCAATGGAAATGCAACATTACCAGCGACTCAGACAAGTTCTGTTTTATCCGGAAAATACGGCGGGCGGTTTGATGAATACTGATCTTTTGGTGGTGCGAACCGAAATGACTTTAAAAATGGTTCTCCGCTATTTACGCCGGATTGAGAATTTGCCTGAACAAACGGACGTATTCTTCGCGGTAGATTGTAAAAACTGTTACCGTGGCGTATTGGCCATAACAGATTTAGTCACTCATTCGCCTAAAAAAACGGTAGAACAAGTGATGTCTTCTGAGATTCAAGCCATTGATGCACAGTTATCAGATCATGAAGTGGCACGCTTATTTGAGCAGCGCGATTTAGTTTCTGCGCCTGTGGTGGATGAACAAGGTATATTGGTTGGTCGTATTACAATTGATGATGTGGTTGATGTGATTCGTGCTGAAGCGGATCATAATCTGATGAGTAGTGCGGGATTGGATAAAGATGAAGATATGTTTGCTCCCATACTGATAACCACCCGTGAGCGGGCTTTATGGTTAGGTGTCAATTTAGCCACTGCTTTTTTAGCGGCTTATGTGATAGGGCTCTTTGAAGCCACCATAGAAAAAATAGTGGCTTTAGCGGTGCTGATGCCTATCGTTGCCAGTATGGGCGGCATTGCCGGTAGCCAAACTTTAACTATTGTGATACGTGGTATGGCACTGGGACAAATTACGGAGACGAATACGCCTTTTTTATTGAAAAAAGAGCTGGCAGTCAGTTTATTAAATGGCATTCTATGGGCTATTGTAGTCGCTACTATAGCCATATTATGGTTTAGCAGCCTTAAATTGGGATTGATTATAGGCAGTGCTCTAATCATTAATCTGTTTTGTGCTGCATTAGCGGGTGTATTAATTCCTGTTATATTACAACGATTATCTATTGATCCCGCTCTGGCCTCCAGTGTGACGCTGACAACTATTACTGATATTATTGGATTTGGGACGCTTTTGGGATTAGCGACGCTATTTTTGATTAGCCAATAAATTCAGCTAATACCATAAAAACGAAGATACAAGCCACGACGATCCAACTGATTTTATCAGTGAGCGCAAATTGTATGGGATCTTCTAATACACGCTGACGTTTGGCTAAAAACCAAACTCGGGTAATCCAATATAATAAAACGGGACAAATCATCCACAAAAACGCCGCCGAATGATAAAGCGTAGCGACTTTATCACTATTGATATACAGCGCAAAGACTAAGACGGCAATATATCCACTGCTTATGCCGACAGTGGCTATCAATTCTATATCATCCACTTCATAGCTACGATTTTTCATCACTTTTTGTGAGTACTGTTGCAATAATTCTATATAGCGTTTGAGAAAAGCTAAACTGATAAAAATAAACATGGAAAAAGCGAGCAACCATGATGAGGCAGGGATAGAGACGGCGATGCCGCCTGCCAATATTCTAAGCGTGTATAATCCCGCTAAGAGGAAAACATCTACGATCAATTTATGTTTAAAGTAAAATGAATAAGCGATGGTGGACAGTAGATATAAGGCAAGCATGCCAGTAAATAATAAGGGGAGCCACCAGAGGGATATAAGAAAACTTAAACCGATCAAAATGATAAAAAAAGGTAATCCATATTGTATGGGTACAAGTCCGCCTGCAAATGGACGATTTTTTTTAATTGGGTGAGCGCGATCGGCTTGTAAATCTAGTAAATCATTTAAAATATAGCCAGCGGAGGCGGCTCCGCTAAAAACGATAAAGGCTAATAAGGCATTCCCTAATTTGTCTAAATTGAGGAATTCGTGAGCCAATAGGAGTGGCAATAATATCAGGAGATTTTTGACCCACTGATGGGGGCGCAGCACTTTCAACCAAGCCAGCCAACTGGTTTGAGGGACGGTAAATATTCTATCGGGTGGGCATTCTAAACGAGGTGTGCCTACAAAATAGCCTTGATCGGCGGCTTGCAAAATGGGTAAATCGGCAGGAGAATCGCCGATATAGTCATAAATACCAAAACGTTGTTTTAAGGCTTCACGTTTAGTGATACCTTTCATGTTGGTGTGTGCATCAGTGGCTATGGTATCGTCAAACAATTTCAAATGCTCGGCAACGGCTTGTGCAATTGAGTGATGAGCTGCCGTTGCAAGTACTAAGTGCCGCCCAGCGTCCTTTTCACGCTGTAAAAATGCTAAAACATTTTCACGATAAGGTAGGGTGGTTACGTCTAGTGTGATTTGTTGGGCAATTTGATGTTTGAAATAAGCTTTGCCCTTTATTAGCCATAAGGGCAGCAAAAATATCAGTAAGAAATTGTGTCTTAATAATAACAACACACTTTCCCATAGGGTATCTGTGGCAATTAGGGTACCGTCTAAATCGACGCATAAAGGTTTCATGGGGTTGTGTTTGTTTTTATAAATCATGGCAGAATGTAGGGGCAATCCTTTATGGTTGCCCTTTATACGCTTGCACTTTAAAAAAAGTCGTGCATAATAAGCCTACAATCAACTTTAACTCAATTTAAAAAATGTATGCCAAAAGAAGATAGTATTGAAATGGAAGGTAGGGTTGTCGAGACGCTACCTAATACAATGTTTCGTGTTAAATTGGAAAATGATCATATCGTGACAGCCCATATTTCGGGGCGGATGCGTAAACATTACATCCGCATTTTAACGGGTGATAAAGTCACCGTGCAGTTAACGCCTTATGATTTAAGCAAAGGTCGTATTACTTATCGTTCTCGTTGAGTGTCTCTAATAAGCCCCGACTTGCGGCTTCGACTAAATCGAGTATATAATCAAAGCCCCCTTCATAGTAGGGATCAGGGACATCGCGTCTGTTTAATTCTGGCGCAAAATCAAGAAAGAAATGCAGCTTATGTTGTTGTTCTGGAGGACATAAAGAGTGCAAAATTTGATAGTTATGTCTATCCATGGCTAATATATAGTCAAATTTGGTGAAGTCTGCCAGAGTCACTTGGCGAGCGCGTAAGCTGCTTAAATCAATCCCACGTTTAAGTGCTGCCTTTTGTGAGCGTAAATCAGGTGGCTCACCGATGTGATAGTCATGGGTGCCTGCTGAGTCAATGCTAAATTGTGCGCCATCTCCTGCTTGTGTCACTAAATGGGTAAATACGCCTTCAGCGGTGGGAGATCGGCAAATATTGCCCATGCAAACAAATAATATTTTTGTCATAGGGATTCTACTTCTTCCAAACTTAAATGGCGTGCCTTATCGGCTAACATGACGGGTATGCCATCTTGAAGAGGGTAAGCCAGTCGTGAACTTTTACAAAGTAATTCCTGATTTTTTTTATCGTAAATTAGGGGTTTATGCGTGACTGGGCAAACTAAAATATCAAGCAGCTTTTTGTCCATTTTGTTATTCCTCTTTATTTGATTTTATCTCTCTGAGTAATCGTTCACCAAAGGCACTAGGCAAGTTCGCTTCTATGGGTAAATACCAATGTTGCGGGCTGGCAATTTGCCGACATTTGACGGCATCTTTTTCGGTCATAATCACGGGTAAGTCATCATCAAAGTGAATATCGCTTTGTTTATAGTGATGATGATCCGGAAATTCATGGCAATGTAATTTTAAACCATATTCACGCAAAGTACTAAAAAATCGTGCCGGATGACCTATCCCGGCGATTGCATGTACAGTGCTTGACAATGCGTGTGAAATCGTGTCATCGACAACGCGCCGCAAAGCTTTGGTATCATATTGCATACAAAATTCATCGTGCAAGCCACCGTCTTTAATGACAATCAATTCTATTTTTTCAAGACGCTTTATG
Source organism: Thiotrichaceae bacterium (assembly GCA_026991885.1). Taxonomy (GTDB): domain Bacteria; phylum Pseudomonadota; class Gammaproteobacteria; order Beggiatoales; family Beggiatoaceae; genus Thiomargarita. The sequence goes on along the minus strand of JALXAQ010000136.1, from coordinate 14,304 downwards.
GGTTCGCGCAATGGTCCTGCGGGTAAACAACGCTGATTGCCATAGCGGCGATTCCCATCAATCACTGCAATTTCTATATCACGATGCAGGGCATAGTGTTGTAAGCCGTCATCACTGATAATGATGTTGCACTCCTCATTTTTTAAAAGCCTTTGTACTGCCTGTGAACGCCGGGGGGCGACAACAATGGGACATCCAGCCTGTCGCGCTAATAGGATAGGTTCATCACCGACAAGCTGTGGATCGCTGTCTGGATAGACGGGTTGTGGCCAGCTTTGGGCGCGTCCCCCATAACCTCGACTGATAATAGCTGGTTTAAAGCCTTGTTTTTTAAGGAATTGGACTAGCCAAATGACTAAGGGGGTTTTGCCAGTGCCGCCTACTGTGATATTACCAACGATAATGATTGGTATGGGTGGATGATAGCTTTTGAGTAGGCGATATTTGTAGGCGAGTCGGCGTAGTGCGACGATTGCACAAAATAGCCAAGATAAGGGGATTAAGGCAATACTGAGGGGGTGGTTGGTGTACCAAATTTTATCTATTTTCATCATTTTAGACTCTAAGCAAAACGACACGGATTACTTATAAAAAAGGATAAACAAACATTATTATAAATAATCCTTGTATACGAGAGGTGGTATCAATGGCAATTTATCAACAAGTTTTTTTAGACAAAGAAGCGGAGCAAGCATTACAGGCGGTCATGCAAATGGCAAAATTAAATCTGTCTGAGGCTTTGAAAGAAGGTTTGGTTTTGTTACAACAACATTTAAATCAAACATCTGAAAGTAAACCGTTTGATATTTATAAACAATTGGATTTAGGCGAAGGAGGTTATGCCATTGTACCTTCTTCACAAGCAAAAGAAGGAGTAAAAACAGCATTACAAAGGTCGGAGTCCAAAATTTATTTTGGACGAGTTTTAGTTGACAATCAAATCGATTTTTTCTGAATGGCAGCCTCGACGACTGTTAAAAAGTTGCACATCGGGTTACTATACCATTTTACGAGACGAGATTTTGAAATGCCTATTACCGAATTTGAGATTATTTCCCGTTATTTTAAGCATGAAATCAAACGTAGTGATGTCATTTTAGGGATAGGGGATGATGCGGCTTTGTGTGCAACCCCCCCAAATAGAGAGCTTGTCATTGCCATTGATACTTTAGTTGCGGGCGTACATTTTCCGGTCAAGACTGCGCCTGAAGATATTGGGTATAAAGCCCTTGCCGTCAATCTGAGCGATATGGCAGCGATGGGGGCAACGCCTGCTTGGATGACTTTGGCATTGACTTGTCCGAAAATTGATGAGACTTGGTTGACAAAATTTAGTCAGGGATTATTGGAATTAGCAGAGATCGCACAAGTCAGTTTAATCGGTGGAGATACGACTCGTGGTCCTTTGAGCATCACAATACAAATCACCGGATTTGTGCCTCCCCATTCTGCCTTGCAACGCAGCGGTGCGGTGCCTGGTGATGGGATTTATGTGACGGGCACGCTTGGCGATGCGGGACTGGGTTTGGCTTCAGTCAAAAAACAAGTGACATTGCCCCGTGAAATACAGACATTTGTTGAGTCGCGCTTAAATCGACCCACGCCGCGTTTATTTGAGGGACAAGCCTTGCGTGGTATTGCCAGTAGTGCGATTGATATTTCTGATGGATTGGTGGCCGATTTGGGGCAGATTTTAAGTGCGAGTGGAGTCGGGGCGACAATAGAGCTTGAGCGTTTGCCATTGTCAAGTGCATTGCGTGAGTCTTTGCCGCTTGAGCAAGCCTGCTATTTGGCATTAAGTGCGGGAGACGATTATGAGTTATGTTTTACAGTGCCACAAAGTCAAGAAAATATGCTGCCTGCCGATTCTTTTGTTCGTATTGGCACAATAGAAAAGAATCCGGGTTTACGTTGCTTAAAACTAGATGGATGCTTGTTTATGCCTCAAAAAATGGGGTATCAACATTTTGCCTAACCTAATTTACCTTGAAAAAAAAGAGGTTGGTTTATTTGGCTTGAGTGCATTACAATGATTCAACAACATTGAAATTTTTTTTATAGGCAAGGAGGTTTAATATGAAATTAAAGGAAGTGTTAGATCAAAAAGCAAGTGGTGTCCTTAGTATTGAAGTCTCAAAAAGTATGCAGACTGCTGTTCAGAAAATGTATGAGAAACGCATTGGAGCTTTGTTGGTCAAATCTGAAACGGGTGAGCCGGTTGGGATATTAACTGATCGAGATGTCCTGCGTTTTTATGCTGAACAATTGGGAGATGCCTCACAGGTTAAGGTGAGTGAAGTGATGACTCAAGATTTTTTTGTCGAAACTTTGGAATCGACGACTGAACACGCTGAGTCTGTTATGACTGAAAAGAGAGTTCGGCATTTACCTGTTGTAGATGAGGGCAAAATTGTTGGTATTATTTCCATCGGAGATTTGGTTAAAGCCAAGCTTGATGAAACGGTGGGAGAGGCTAAATATTTGCGTGATTATATTGCTAGTTAGCTATTTTCGACGACGCAAAGCGTCGAGGCATGCATTCCCACGCAGAGCGTGGGAACGAGAACATTGAATTCCATAAAATACTATTAAATCAATGAATAAATACCCCGCAAATTTTCAGAAGACAAAAAACACACACATGAACCTACTAAGCATACTCACACTAATCGCTTCGGCAACAGGAGTAGCAATCGGGGGTGGGGTGGGGTTGATTAAAAAAGATTAATCCCGTCGCAAGCGATCAGATACAGCAATAGGAGTCGGATAAGTGATAACAATATAATAAGAAGATACCATAAAGGTGATAATCGTTGCCGCTTGAATTAAATAAGAGGCTTTGTCACTAATAACACCTGTACTTAAAGCCACGACAGCAATAAGTAGAGAAAATTCACTGATCTGCCCCAGCCGCACGCCTATTTCTAAAGAAAGTGGTGCTGGTTCTCCCCCTTTTACCATCAAATATTTGAATATAAAAGGTTTTAAAAATAACATCACGCAGGCTAATACTGTGGCAGGTAATAACACTGTATATAACACATTTAAATTGAGACTCGCCCCCAAAGCAAAGAAAAATATCACCAAAAAAAAGTCCCGTAGAGGCTTTAAACTTTCTGCAATAAAACGAGTAATTTGATTTCTCGCTAATATAACGCCCCCAATAAATGCGCCGATTTCATGCGATAGGCTCAAAAATGTTGCCAATTCTGCCATACCCAAACACCAGCCTATCGTGACTAAGAAAATATATTCTTGAATTTTATCAAAGCGGCTCATCAATTTGAACAGTATATAGCGTTCAAACAAGTGGGCAAAGCCAATCAATAAGGGTAATCCCAATATCAGCAATCCAATATCAATCATTGATGTCCCACCATCACGAGTGCCTTGCAAAATTAAAAGTACAACAATGGCAATTAAGTCTTGCAATAATAAAATACTGACCATGAGTTCGCCGGCATGTTTGTGATGCAAGACGGTAGTTGGTAATAATTTTAGGCCAATAATGGTGCTGGAGAACATGACTGAGGCACCAATCAAGAGATTTTCCCAGATGTCAAAACCAAATGCCCAACCAATCCCAAAACCTAATCCTGAAAAAATGAGCGAACTGATGATTGTCACGACCGTGGTTTTTCGCACGGTATGTAATAAATCTTGTGGTTGTAGATTCAAGCCCAATAAAAACAATAAGAATATAATGCCAATATGGGCAATTTGAGTGATGATGGAGGTATCTTTGATAATAGCAAAAGCGGAGGGTCCGAGTAGGATTCCCCATACAATATAGCCGACCAATAGGGCTTGACGTGCGTAGAGTGCAAGGGTTGCGAGTATCGCAGAGCCAGTGAAAATGACGAATATATGAAAAACGATTGGATCAGGGTGCATACATAGGGGCAGGATAAAAAGTTTTGTTATAGGAGTCTAAGATTTATCTTGGACTCCTAGCCGATAAGTGAGCCGTTTGTTGTTGTGATGCTATCCAGGGGGGCCTATAGCATAATCGCGTCGTGCAGTGGCAACGGTAATCGTAAATCCGGCGATCACATCAAGCAAGGACATCAAACTAACAATCAGAAAAGCGGAAGTCCCTGCCGACTCTACAAGCAGAAATAAGACTAAAAACACGATAAACACGACTAATGAAAGTGCATGTTCAAGAATTGTGCCTGTCCCTGTTCTGACCGATTTGACGATTTCAATAAATAAGGTGATTATACCTAACATGATAAATATATCACTCCCTGTTAGATTCCATTCAGCCCCAGAGGGTAGAGGTAAACTAAAAAGTGAGCTTGGTTCAGCAAAATTCACACCTGAGACTTGCATCACAAAGTATAGTGCCAGGACAACGCCTAACAGCGGGAGAAATGAAATTACTTTAAAAATATTCATGACGATCAATTTCCTAATGCACTGAGTTAAAAATCTACCTTTTCATTATTTCAAAATTGATGAAAAATAACAACTCATCATCAAACCTATTATTTTCAAAATTCAGCGATGACTCCCCCTATTATATTAGTTTTTGCGGGCAATGATCCCTCTGGTGGTGCCGGACTCTGTGCTGATATTCAAGCACTTGCCAGTCAAGGTTGTCATGCCGCACCTGTTATTACTTGTATTACGATGCAAGATACCCGCAATGTGTTTGAAATTGTCCCGCTATCGGGGCAACGTGTTATTGCACAAGCTGAAGCCGTGTTAAATGATATGCCAATAGCGGCTTGCAAAATTGGCTTAGTTGGCACCGTCGAAATTGTTGATGCCATACACTCTGTGCTACTCAAATATCCTGACATACCCGTTATACTCGATCCCGTATTAGCCGCTGGCGGTGGTCAATCATTAACCCAAGGCAAAGTCTGCGAAGCGATTATAAAAAAATTATTGCCATTGGTCCAAATAATAACACCAAACAGTCCCGAAAGTCGCACTTTGACAGGCCATTCACTTGATGCCGCTGCTGGGCAATTGATGGATTATGGTTGTCAATATGTCTGTATCACAGGTACCCATGAAAATACACCTTTAGTAATCAACACTTTATATGGTCAAGGACAACGATTACAATCATGGAGTTGGTCACGCCTACCGGATAGTTATCATGGCTCAGGTTGTACCTTTGCGTCTAGCTTAGCAGGACTTTTGGCGCAAGGCAATGATGTAGTCACAGCCGTTTATAAAGCACAAGAGTACACTTGGAACAGTTTAAAATGTGCCTATCATCCTGGGCATGGACAGGCTTTACCAAATCGCTTTCCAAGATAAATCTTGGACTCCTAAATTCCCAGGCGTCCAAAATTTATTTTGGACGGCTAGTACTCTGTCATATATGTTATTGGAGTACAAAGCTTTAGCTTTGTCAGACAGTACAAAGCTAAAGCTTTGTACTCCAACACGTAGGGGGAAAATAATGTTTAAAGGTGGACTTTACGCCATCACCGATAATAAACTCATCAAAGCTGATCGACTGATAGAGTGCGTAGAACAAGCAATTATCGGCGGTGCCAAAATTATCCAATACCGTAACAAAAATCAAAAAGAAGGCATTGAACAAGCGCAAGCACTATGCCGCTTATGTCAAAAATATAACAGGCCTTTTATCATCAATGATGACATAGCACTCGCACAACAAGTCGGCGCAGATGGTGTACATATTGGCAAAAACGACGCTAAACTTGAGGCGGCACGGGCAATTCTCGGAGATGAGGCGATCATAGGCGTATCTTGTTATAATCAACTGCCATTAGCACAAGAGGCTGTCAATGCTGGCGCAAATTATGTTGCTTTTGGGCGTTTTTTTAGTTCTCATACGAAACCACAAGCCGTTTCATGCAGCATTAAAGTCTTACAAAAAGCGCGTCAAATGCTCAAATGCCCAATCGTTGCGATAGGCGGTATTACCCCTAATAACGGTGCAGAACTTATCGCTGCGGGTGCCGATAGTTTAGCGGTGATACAGGGATTATTTGGACAAGCGAATATTACTGCTGCCGCTCAAGCTTATACACAATTATTTAAGGAAAATATATGACAAGCTCACATCAACATTTTATGGCAGCCCAACAACATATACCTGGTGGTGTCAATTCGCCCGTTCGCGCCTTCAAAGGCGTAGGCGGAGATCCGATTTTTATTCAACGTGCCAAAGGGGCTTATCTCTACGATACAGATGATAAAGCATATATTGATTATGTCGGCTCATGGGGACCCATGATTGCAGGACATGCACACCCAAAAGTGCTTAAAGCGGTGCAAGAGACCGCCGCAAATGGGCTCAGTTTTGGTGCGCCGACTTTAATTGAAACGCGCATTGCAGAAAAAATCTGCGAATTGGTACCCTCTATCGAATTAGTACGCATGGTAAACTCGGGTACAGAAGCCACAATGAGCGCGATACGATTGGCACGGGGTTATACTGGGCGAGAAAAAATCCTCAAATTCACAGGTTGCTATCATGGGCATGTCGATTCATTATTAGTTAAAGCCGGCTCAGGGGTTCTCACCTTAGGCTTACCCAATAGCCCTGGCGTACCCGCCGCCTTGGCTGAAAAAACTTTAACTGTAAATTACAATGACATAGATCAAATTCATCAAGTGTTTGCAGAAATGGGGTCAGAAATTGCGGCTATCATTGTTGAGCCCGTGGCTGGTAATATGAATTGTGTACCGCCCGTGCCTGGTTTTTTAGAAGGCTTGCGCGAAGTCTGTGATAAATATGGTAGTGTATTGATTTTTGATGAAGTGATGACCGGATTTCGAGTAGCATTGGGCGGGGCTCAAAGTTATTACAATGTCAAACCTGATCTGACAACACTGGGCAAAGTCATGGGAGGTGGTATGCCAGTTGGCGCATTTGGCGGAAAGCGCGACATTATGCAACAGATTGCGCCATTAGGTGCCGTTTATCAGGCAGGGACTTTGTCAGGTAATCCCGTTGCTATGGCAGCCGGCTTGGCGACGTTGGAGATCATTTCTGAGCCTCACTTTTATGAAGAATTGAGTGCTAAAACTGAGACATTTGTGACAGAACTGTTGGCGCGGGCTAAGGCGGCTGATATTGCTATGAGGGGCGTATCAGTCGGTGGCATGTTTGGTCTCTTTTTTACCACGGCTGATTCTATGAATAATTTTGAACAAGTCAGTGGCTGTGATGTGGCACGTTTTAAAAAATTCTTTCATGGCATGTTAGAAAAGGGCATTTATTTGGCACCGTCGGCTTTTGAATCCGGCTTTGTGTCGTCGGCTCACAGCCAAGAGGATATTGAGGCGACTTTGAATGCTGCTGAGGCTGTTTTTGGGAATTTGTAAAGCCAAATTTTTCAAAACGACACTCCCACAATCCTATCCCCTAATCCGTTGTACTAAATAATTAGTTACAAAGAGGTGATGGCTATGTTGAATTTTGATCTAATGGACACGCTGGCAGGGCGGCAGGTTTATGATATGGGGCACGATAAGGGACTCCAAAAAGGTTTGCTCAATGCGGAACAGGAAATGATCATTGAAGCCCTAAAAGAGCGATTTGGTGCCGTGTCCACCAAGGTGATTGATCGGATTCATGCCCTTGATCAGCAAGAAGAGTTAAAAGAACTTTTCAGACAGGCTTTGCGGTGTCCTGATTTAAACAGTTTTAAGAAAATGCTATAAAAACACACTGTACGCTGAAGTGAGAGCGATTCGTTTATTATTAATTAATTCCTTAACGCGATGTACACTTTTTAACACGCGACGCAGAGCGTCGCTACAGGCATTCCCACGCAGAGCGTGGGAACGAGGACATACAGGCATTCCCACGCAGAGCGTGGGAACGAGGACATAGTAGGTTTTCTCGTTCCCACGCTCTGCGTGGGAATGCCTGCCTCGACGCTCCGCGTCGAAAAATGGCACATCGCGTTAAATTTAACATTCATAAAATGATGGATATTGCTGAGATCCAAACCTTAATCAATCAAGATATACAAGCCGTCAACGCATTGATTCAGAAACGTTTACAATCTGACGTCGTATTAGTCAATCAGATTGGACACTATATTATCAATAGCGGCGGAAAACGCTTACGCCCCATGTTATTACTATTAAGTGCCCGCGCCTTTGGCTATCAAGGAACACATCATCTTAATTTAGCCGCCATTGTGGAATTTATTCACACGGCAACCTTGCTACATGATGATGTCGTTGACGTATCAGAATTGCGACGTGGGCAACAAACGGCAAATAGTGTCTGGGGTAATGAAGCCAGTGTGCTAGTGGGAGATTTTCTATATTCGCGCTCATTTCAAATGATGGTTGAAATCAAAAATATGCGAGTCATGGAAATTCTTTCTAACGCGACAAATATTATTGCAGAAGGAGAAGTCTTACAATTATTAAATTGTCACGAACCCGATACCACTGAATCTGATTATTTACAAGTCATACGATCAAAAACGGCGAAATTATTTGAAGCCGCAGCGCAATTAGGGGCGGTTATCAGCGATCAAGCAGACGAACAAGCCATGGCGGCGTATGGAGCGCATATCGGCACCGCATTTCAATTAATTGATGATGTATTGGACTACAGTGCAACGAGTGAAGAAATAGGTAAAAATATTGGAGATGATCTAGCAGAAGGCAAACCTACTTTACCACTGATTTATGCGCTGAAGCATGGTACAGCGGCACAACAAGCCATATTACGTGAAGCGATTACGCAAGGCGGAAAAACCATTATCACAGAAGTGATCGCCGCTATTAATTCGACAGAAGCAATAGAATACACAGCCACGCTTGCTCGTCAGGAGGCAGAAAAGGCCATTCAAGCTTTGGCAGGTTTACCCACATCGCCTTATACAGACGCGCTACATGCACTGGCCAATTTTGCCGTCAATCGTAAATATTAAATTAAAAAATTAAAAATCCTATTTCTTAAAGAAATAGGATTTTTTTTGGCTGCTGCCAAGCAACCGGCTCCTAAACGTTTTAGTTAGAGCAGAACACGTTTTTCTCGTTCCTTTGCCTCGCAAAACTGCCATATCGTGTCGGGCAACCACAAGGGATTGCCCCTACCTTCAATGCCGTTTTTGTGGCAATCCTTTATGGTTGCCCTCGGCACGATATGGCAGTGAAGTGTAGGGTGCGTCCCACGCACCAATCTCCTTGGAACATTTTATGCTGTGCGTAGGACGCACCCTACATTTCAATGCCATATCGTACCGCCTAAAACCAATACAGGCCGGCTTAACTTCTACACTTGCTGGGCATGCACAAGGGATTGCCAGAGGGATTTTCAATCACACTCCTCAACCACCTCCGCCTTTTCACCCACAAACACAATCACCCAACTTTTGAGATGTTCCAATTCTTTCACCTCTTTAAAGTCGAGATAACCTTTAACCTGATTTTTCGCTTCCTTGCGTTTTTGTTCCAATTTCTTGCGCTCAGTTTTTTTCAAATATTTAAGCTCAAATAAAAACTGATAATTCGGAAAAAACGGCGGGCGATAAAGGAACATAATATCAGGATATTTTTGCTCAATCTCTGGCTCGCTTTTGATAAAGTACAAATTAGACAAACTCGCAAAGCCTACAAATAACGCTTTGATGTATTTTTCATCAAACGACATAAAATCACGATTCGATAAAGTCTCTAACGCCTTTTCAATCAAACTGACAAAAGGAGCCACTTTATTATATTGCGCCATCTGTTTCAGTTTCTTGCGGACATCAACCGTCTCAAATTCCAATTGATATCGTTCCTTATTGCTAGCTATAAAAAATTCCCAATATAATCCTTTAATCACATAATTAGGCACAGAAAATTCAAATAAGGAAATATCTGCCTCTTTAATCGTTACAAATCCCAAATAAAATAACAGGCTAATAAAATCATCGTCAGTGAATTCCTTTTCAAAACTAAATTGTTTTGTCAGTAAACCTTCAACCACGCCCGTTTCAATCAGTTCCTCAAGAATGAGATTATTGCGTTCGATTGTGCCTAAATTAAACAATCGGCGAATTTTTCCATAATCACTGGCGATATTGGTGTCAATGATAGTCTCAGGATATTCATTGTCATAAGCAAATTCCTTCAAAAAATAGAGAACCATGTCAGGATTATATAAATGGGTTTCCACCGTTTCAGAAAAAATGTAGCCATCGTACCATTTTCTCAAATTATTTAACACTTGCTTATTTTCTGTTTGATTCAATTTATGCGCGATGATTGATTGTAGTTGTTTTACCTCAGGCTCCGTAAATCCCATCATTTCGTGATAATAATGGTGAGTTGATAAATTGGCGGCAATATTAAATCCACTTGTCAAACTATCCAAGGTAATCGGTGTGACTCCCGTTGCAAAAAAACGATCAACAATTCCACTGGCTGTGGCTTCTTTGATGGTTTCATAAAATTTTCTAACAAAGCCGTTGCGACAGTCAGAAAAATGATCAAAGTTAAATGCTAAAATCTCATTGGCAAAATGATCGTATTCGTCAATCAGGATATAGATATTATTTTCTTCATATTGGCCAAACAGTGCCTTTAAGACTTCGTGAGGCGAATTATTTGACAAGATTTCTTGTTTTTGCACTTGACTTGTATAAGTTTTCAAAAATCTACTGACACCCTCTCGTACATTACTTAAAAAACCTTCAAAAGTCGTTTGAGTGGTACTGGTGTCAATCCGACTGAATTCAAAGTATAAAACGGCAAAACTATTGGCTTTTGGTGTCGGATTTTTACCAATGTAATATTTGCCAAACAATTCAGAAAATTGATCAGAAAATTCTAAGCCATAGTAGTATCGGAGCATGGATACAAACAAGCTTTTGCCAAATCGCCTTGGGCGTAAAAAAAAGACATAAGGCTCGTTGGCAAATTCTAGTTTTTCTATGTAAGAGGTTCTATCTACATAGTAGTTATTTTCGGTGATCAGTTTTTTAAAGTTGCTGATTCCGTAGGGTAGTTTTATAGGCATAGGTTAAAATTATAACTCATATTAAAAAAAAGTTGGAGTCCAAAGCTTTAGCTTTGGACTCCAAGTGTTTTTGATGATTTTTAGACTGCAACTATGCTATGCTTTCATAACATAAATGGGGATGGGAATGTACGCATAGATTGTGGAAAACTTTGTGGAGTAGGAAAGTTTAAAGGAGTCCAAGATTTATCTTGGGCGTCTCGTCCAAAATAAATTTTGGACTCCTAAAGGCAAAAATATTTGAAAATTTTTTTTTTTAGTCTATTATTATGAATAAGGGTTGACAATTTTGTTTGACCTGGAGTTTGTTATGAAAGTTTTTAGATTGTTGCTCTTCTTTATTTGTAGTTTTGCCTTGCTATCTCCGGTGATGGCTTGCCTAACTCAAGATGCTTATATAGATGGGATACGAATAGATTATCCTAATTTGTTCCTGAGTCTCGATGTAGATTATGATCTCCCTGGGGTGCCAGGGTCAAAAGACAAGGATTATGCAGACGCAATCATTTGTTGGGGAGATGATTTTGATATCCCTCAGATATCTGAGGAGGTCGCCATTCGCTTGCTTGATATCCCTGTCGATGGCGGGTTTGATGACGCTACTAATATTTCAGAGGAGGCCAAAAATTTTCGGGATGAATATTACAAGGAAGATCAACCCATTTTGGTTCGTCATCTCATGCGCGATATTTTGTTCCTGCAAACTATGCAGCACAGCATCAGGCACTGGGAAAAAAACTACATCATAACCCCGATTACCAAACAAGGTAATTTTAGTTATGAAGAGGCTTATGAGCGTGCTGAAAAAATCCTTAATATGTACAAGGAATATCAAGCCAATCGTGGTATTCAAAATCTTCTCCTTTCTGTACTCTTTGGTGCCGGTGAAAATGATTATGGTGCAAAAACCACTGGTGCAGTGCCAGATTTTTTGACAGATGATGCTCATGGAATTTTGAAGAATGTCGCAAAAGCCAAATTCGATAGATTGGGTTTATTGGGCTCAACCAATGTCAACATCCTACGGGTGGCTCGGAGGTGGCGGGCTTTGCTATCGATGTCTTCAAAGATTACTATCAAAGAACGCCCAATGCCAATAAGGAGATCGTTTTGCTTATAGATGTGGGTGGGACGACCAGTTTAGGATTGTTGGCAGGCGGTATTGCCGCTCTTGCCGTACCAGCCGCTATTTTTGAGTCTGGAATAATGTTCTTAGTGAACAAAATAAAAGCGATCAATAGCGGTACCCTGCTAGTGAACTACTATTATTTAGCTAACAATTATCCGAAAGTTATCGAAAATAAGGGTTCCATGATTTTTGACTCGGATGGGATGCTTGAGATACGCCCCATGCACTACAGCCTTCAGCCGATTGGCGTAACAGTCCAAAAAGATCCCGTTTTGAAGGCACTAGGTTCTAGTCCTGGAATCAATTATGGGGGATATAGTGATGGCACTCTTAATCAAGATGAAGCTCAAGCTCTTTATAGCATCGCTAACCTCTTTGTTGCCATCAACAATCTTGATATCACGCAAATGAAGAAAAATCTGCTCGGTTTTGCTTATTTGAAAGATTTAAGAGATGAAAATCTACCCAAATTCGTCTTCGGCCATTATGACAATTTGACGTTTGATCTCAAGGTGAACGGCCAGTCAATGATCTCTCCTGTCGATTTGATGAGTCAGGATACGGTAGATTTGAAGGCCACTATTCATGCGGAGGAAGTCGAGCAAGAGGGTGATATTTTTATTGTACGAGTGCAGCAAGATAACAGCCCACTGCAAATGAAAGTGGGAGCTGGGAATGAAGATTGGCAATCTTGGCAATTGTCTGGGAATAAGTATGCCCCCTACGAACTGATTGCCTATGACAAAAAATTGTCTGGCGATTCCCAAAAAGAAGTCACAGTGTATAGCGGTGCAAAGTTGCCAGTTGGTTCTTTTCAGTTTTTCGTTGCCTATTTGCCTGATGCCGGAAAAGAAATTTTTTTTAATTGGGAAAGTCCGGTTATGCTGTTGAATGTCGTTAAATGCCTGACTCCAGTGCCAAACGCTCCGGTGATAACTGTCACTGTTAAAGGTCTTTCTGCGGCCGCTTCTTGGCCTCCAGTGCCAGACGCTCAGGGATATAAACTCCATATTGCGCCGTATTCCAATCCGGTCAGCGATGTCACCCTTAATAATATTCAGTCTGATGACTTGGGTCCTCAAACGTCTCTGTCTTATAGTGAATTGCTGAGTGGCATGGAATATTATGTGGCTGTGACAGCTTATAATTGTTCGGGTGAAAGTAACTATTCTAATGTAGAGGCGGTGCTTATTTCTGAGTCACTCAACGCCCCAACCAATCTCTCCGCCACCGCCGGCAATGGACAAGTGAGGCTCTCTTGGAATCCGGTAGCTGGTGCCACTTCTTACAATCTTTATTGGAATGTTGCCAATGGCGCGGAGCAGCTTATCACTATTACGGCTCCCCCTTATACGCACACCGGCTTAACCAATGGCACAACTTACGCCTATCGTATGACGGCAGTTAATGCGAGTGGTGTTGAAGGTGCGTCATCACAAGAGGTTTCTGCGACTCCACAATCCCAATCTCAAGTCACACCCGGTGAAGTTTTCCGTGATCGCCTACAGGACGGCAGTTTGGGGCCTGAAATGGTCTGGATTCCGGCGGGTACGTTTCGGATGGGGGATATTCAAGGGGGCGGTCATTCTGATGAGCAGCCCGTACATGAGGTGTCTGTTAGTCGGTTTGCAATGGGTCGCTATGAGGTGACTTTTGCAGAGTATGATAAGTTTGCTGAGGCCACTGGTAGAGAAAAGCCATATGATTGGGGCTGGGGGCGTGGCAATCGTCCGGTGATATATGTTTCTTGGAACGATGCCACCGCTTATGCTGAATGGTTGAGTGGGCAGACTGGGCATAGCTATCGGTTGCCAACTGAAGCAGAGTGGGAATATAGCGCACGCGGTGGAACGGAAACTCAGTATTGGTGGGGTAATGAGATTGGCACCAATAAAGCTAATTGTAGGAATTGTGGTGATAGTTTTGACTACACAGCCCCAGTCGGTTCTTTTGATGCCAACCCGTTTGGTATATATGATACTGCGGGGAACGTATGGGAGTGGACATGCTCCGAATACGAAAACCTTTATAACGGACAAGAACAGCTGTGTGTGAATACTGCAAGCCGTTTGTCCTTGCGCGGCGGTTCGTGGGTCACGGGGTTGCGAGCGGCTGGCCGCAGCTACGGGATGCCGACTGGCCGCTACGTCCTCGTGGGCTTCCGGGTCTCCAGGCTATAACCCTTTATTATTTATCACTTTTACTCTTT
>JALXAQ010000135.1 GCA_026991885.1 Thiotrichaceae bacterium | reverse complement strand
TGTTTTTTATTCTTTTAGGCTAAGTATATATGGTTTTTTTTTTTTTTTAATTCTGTTATCATATCAGCGATCATAGGACTGAGGCTTTGATAAAAAAAAATTAACTCAATAAGTTATTGCAACTTGTTAAAGTTAAATCTAAATTGAAATCATGTAAATAATAGATTGATTTATTTAAATAATAAATTGCGTCAGTCATTAGATAATTATCATTATTTTTTGTTATATTTGTTTATTCTGTAGTGAAAAACACAACAAAGGAGATTTTATGTCTCAACTAGGATTCATTCGCACACATCAATCCGTTGTTGATATTATACAGCGTTTAAGTGACGCGCTGTTATTGGTGGGAACTCTTTGGTTATCTGTCTGGTTATCTGACTATCAATGGGGAGAACGGGAAGGAGTTGCAGCCCTAGCGGGTGTGTTGGTGTTTTATTTTTTGGCAGAAATGAATGGATTGTATGACTCATGGCGTGGGGCAAGCGTTTCATTGGAATTGCGTTATCTACTTTGGAGTTGGTTTTGGACGGTGCTAATATTATTGTTATTCGCCTTTATAACTAAGGTTTCAGAACTCTATTCACGTCAGATCATGTTAATTTGGTTTCTCTTGGTACCCCTGACTATTGGTTTCTGGCGCCAATGGATTCGATTTTTATTAAAAAACTTACGGCATATTGGATATAATACTCGCCGGCTTGTTATTGTTGGGGCGAATGATTTGGGAAAAAGATTGCTAAGTACAATTCGCACCCACCCATCAATGGGTTTTACTATTCTTGGTTTTTATGATGATAATCTGGAACGCGGCGCCTCGTTTGAGTCACTAGAGGTGAAGGGCAGTCTGAAAGATTTGATTGAGGATGCAAAAAAGGGGGAAATAGATTCAGTCTATATTACTTTACCCATGAACGCTGATTCACAGATCAAAAAACTTGTCTCAGATTTGGCGGATAATGCTATAACTGTTTATTTGGTGCCCGATTTGTTTGTGTTTGAATTACTTCACAGCCGTTGGCAAGATGTCGGTGGGCTGCCAGTGGTGAGTATTTATGGCTCCCCATTTTTGGGGGTGGGTGGTTTTTTGAAGCGTATGGAAGATGTTATTTTGAGTTTGTTAATTCTTCTACTGATGGCGATACCAATGCTTATCATTGCATTGGGGGTGAAATTGACTTCTCCAGGGCCGTTTTTGTTCAAACAACGTCGATATGGTTTGGGAGGAGAAAAAATCTGGGTTTGGAAATTCCGTAGCATGACTGTCTGTGAAAATGGCAAGATTACGCAGGCTAAACGAGATGATGATAGAGTGACAGCATTCGGTCGCTTTTTACGGCGGACTTCTTTGGATGAGTTACCACAGTTTATCAATGTGCTTCAAGGGCAAATGTCGGTGGTAGGTCCTCGGCCTCATGCCATATCTCATAATGAGGAATATCGACCTCTTATTCATCGATATATGTTACGCCATATGGTCAAGCCGGGCATCACTGGTTTGGCGCAGATCCACGGTTGTCGGGGCCAAACCGATCTACCACAAATGGTGGAACGTATTCATTATGATCTCGATTATATAGATAATTGGTCTTTGTGGCTTGATATTAAAATTGTCTTTTTGACTATTTTTAAGGGCTTTGTGCATAAGAATGCTTATTAATTTAATTATCAGGGAAGTCCAAGATAATTCTTGGACTCCTACCAGTTCAGGATTTATTTTCTATCAATCCCAACAGCTTAGAAATATTCGTCAGCTTGCTATTGGTTGCCAAGTATGCAATGCCTCGGTGAAGGTGTAATTTAAATTGTTCATTGATTGTATTGGGTGAGAGTTCAAAACCATCTTGTTTGCAACGTTGCAGTAACAAAGCAAAGTACAGCTCCGCGTGTTTCCCGCCAAAAACTTTCCATGTCATTTCTATAGGACTATCCGTTTGGAGCTTTTCTTTTGGGGGTTTTGATGGATCGTTTAATGAAAAGCAAAATGCCCATCGACAGAGTACATTCCAATTTTTAATGCCTGTCTTGCGTTTTAGCATGACTAAATATGTTTTGGCTTTTTCGCTAAGTCTAACAGTTTCAATTGTCATTGGTATATGTTAGAAAAAGTAACCTGGATTAATAACAGATGAGTCTTTTTCGTAGGTAATATGATATTCACGCCCAATCGCCGGTTTGAGGTAGCGGTAATATTTTTTATTAATCTCCTCATCGGTTGATAGCAAAATCACTTGATGACTCGCCTGATAAAAATAGTTATCAACTAAATTTTTGCGGTGCTTGCCATCCAATCGACTGAGTGGCGTATCAATGATTGCCGGTAAGGGGCGTCCAGAGGCGCGGCTTAATCCCCATAAAATGGATATAGCAAGTAATTGCCTTTCTCCCGCTGAGAGACTTTCAGGTAACACTTTCTCTTGAGTGGCTGTGTAGAGTGTCAGTGTATAATTTTTCGGTTCAATTTCGATTTTATTTATAAAATGCTCTTTTCTGATCAGTTGCTGAAAACTATCTAAAATCAGTGATTCTAGTTGCAGAATATGTTTTTGTGTGACTGCATGAGCAAATTTTTCTAGGGTGCTGCGTACTTTTTCGGCGTGTTTGATGACACGTTGTGTGGTTTCATTCGTAAATTGTTCCTGCATCTCCATTTCTGAGACTTCAACCATTTGAGCTTTTCGACGTACAATTTTACGGCAAATAGCATCATATTCATATTCCAATCTTTTAGTCCGTGAATTGGTTTTTTCAATTTCATTTTGTATGTTAGCAAGTCGTTCCGTAATGCCTTCTAAACTTTCTGGATCAGGAATACTCGTTAATTGTTGTTCACAAGCGTTGATTTCATCTGTGACGGCTTCTGCTTGTGCAATCAGTGTCTTTGTATTTGCAATGATTTGATTAAAATGCAATGGCACAAAATGCTTGGTGTCAATATTGAGATAACATTCGGTTTCAATATATTTTTGACGTTTTATTTGTTCAGCTTGAATGAAGGTTTCAACGGCTGTCAATGCGGATTGCTTTACTTCATGTTTTTTTAATAACTGAACTAAAGTCGCATCGCGCTTTTCCAGTTCTTCGTGAAGTCCACTGAGATGCTTGGCTTTTTTTTCGGCAATGGCTTGTTGTTCACTTTCACGGAGTAACTGTTGTACCAAGATTAAGGGGGCATCACCCGTTGCCAGTTCACGCAATTTTTCTTCCAAAACAAACAATTTTTCTTGAGCCGTTTTCAGTTGATTTTCAATATTCCCCCTTTGTTCAAAAAGTTCTCCGCCTTCACGACGGTACTCTTCTTTGAGCTTTTTTTGCTCTTTTTTTGCTTGAGTTAAACGACGTTGTGCCTCAGTTTTCTCTTGTGCAATCTCTGTGGATTTTTTTTCTAGCGCCTCAATTTCTGTTTCTAAGGCTGTGATATTAGCGCGAGTTTGTTGTGATTGGAGTTGTACTTTGCGTTTACGTTCCAGTGTTAATAAGTCACTCGATAAACGATCAACTAAGTCCAAGCCTAATAAGGCGTGAATACCAGTTCTGAGTAGTGCCCCTGCCTTGTTTTGATCCGCAAAGGCTTCTATCTTTTCGCCATCAAAAAAAAACAAGCTAGAAATTTTAGCGGGTATAAATTCTTCAACGTATTCATACCAACGATTTGTGATGATAGGATCCAAAATGCCATCGCGTTTAACTTCTACTATTTCTTTAATAGTTTTGCCTGTTGAATACCATGAACGGTGGACGCGAATAGATTCTTCTTTGCCATTTTTGAAATGTTTAAATTGTAATTCAAGGGCTGCACCCTTGCTGGGATCGACATGGTAATTAATCATGCTACTTAAGTAATCAAAATAATTTATATTACCTCGGTTTGAGTATTTGGCAAATTTGCCATAGAGTGTCAGTTGTAGGGCATCCAATAGGGTTGTTTTTCCGCTACCGTTGAGCCCACCCAGTAAAATGATAGTTTTTTTGGGAGAGGGCGGTGTTAGTTTAACAAGATGACGACCTTTATAGATACCAAAATTATGTAAAACAATTTCTTCAAAAATCATTATTAGCAATTATCCTGTGCGCCCTGGGGTTATGAAAAAAGTGGTAGATTGTCCGCTGGCTCATTTTCCCCCCGCACTTGGGCTATCGCACTTTGCCGTCTTAATGCAAATTCTTCCGCTTCTTCTGCATTGGTAAATGCGTTACGTTCTAGGGCTTTATCAAGTGCCTCATAAAGTCCAGCGCGACGTGCCATTGTGCGATGTTGTTGTTCAAGGTGAAGCAATTCACGGATAAGTTGAAAATGTATTTTTTCTTCATCGCCTGCTTGTTGGCAAACTTCTTTTAAAAGTTTAATATCCTCTGGTTGAAAAATTTGATTATCATCTAGGCGTTTGCCCTCATAGGGTTTTCCCATTACACGCTCATAAATGCCTGGCAAAATGTCTTCAATCTCATGTTTTTCCATCACCCAAATACGACGTATTTCTTCTAATTCTTGATAAGTAATCAATGTCAGGTTTTTGACTTCAGGGGGGCCATTTTTTTGTACTGCCTGTTGTGCTTGTAATACTGCCTCTAACAGTTTTTCACGATAGACTTGTTTATAAGGTCCATGCACCAATCGCCCGCCAAAAAGTTTTAAAGCGCCATTCATTCTGCGAAAATCACGATGCTTACGATCTTCTTTGGTATCCAGCCATTGATTGCGAAGAAGCATCAAAGGGAGCATCCATTCTTTTTCTTCATCATTTTGAATCATCGCTTGCATAGATTTATCTTGTTCAACCATCGTGCAAACGTAGCAGCCAAAGCGACTATCACCACAGCTCGGTGTGCTGGTATCAAGCACTAAAGGACATTCACCATCGGCAGTTGCGCCTTGATACATGCTTAGGAGTGCTTTATTGTTATATCCCCAGGGATTTTCAACTTGGGTGATGTACATCCAAACATCATCGTTTGTCCAATCAGCAAGGGGCGTATAAATCCAACTATTGGGTAAACTGGCATTGGTTGCGAGTTGTTCTCTGGTACTGTTTTTTTCGTGTTTTTTCATATTAGCGGCACGTACTACACTTTCCGCTTTGCGGGTGCCGAGTATCAAAATGACTTGCCCGTTTTCTCGAATGACACTATTAATAAAATTATTAGAGGGATTAATTTTAAGGCGATTGGTACACCAACGAAATTTAGGACGTGGTGCAGGATAGCCGCGCCCAATGAGATTGACCCAAAATCGATCGGGCACTGCTGGGACGAGACGATGTGGGGTGATGGGTAAATCTTGGTCGATGGCAGCTTGTTTCATCGTCTTTAAAGAATGTTCAACCCACAAAGCGACAATTGGATTTTCAACCAAGGTATCTGTGCTAATAACGTAGACGGATTTAGTACGTTTATTTTTGGGAAGCTCAGAAATGGCGTACCAAATCACTTGCAAGGCTGCCGTTGAGTCTTTTCCGCCGCTATAGCCAACAACCCAAGGAATTTCATCCATTAAATAAAGGGCTTGCGTTTGTTTAATCAGTTTTTTGATGGTTTTTTTAAAACCTTGAAAAAAAGCGGTTTTACTTGGCATGATCAGTTATCAGTTATCAGTTATTTCGCTGGACACACGAAAAATTTTTATTGATTTTAACATGCCTATGACAACATATCTCGATTGTAATGCAACAACGCCGATGGAACCCGCAGTGTGTGACGCGGTGTTGAAATATATGACAACAGAATTTGGTAATGCTGGGAGTCGTACCCATGAATTTGGGGTGCGTGCCAAACAAGCCGTTCAAAATGCGCGTGACAAGATTGCAGAAATGGTGGCTGCCAGCCGTGAAGAAGTGATTTTTACCAGCGGTGCTACCGAGAGTAATAACTTAGCTATTTTAGGTCTCAAAACCTATGGTGAACAAAATGCTAAAAAACATATTGTTAGCACCCAAATTGAACATAAAGCGGTGTTAGAGCCATTAGCAATACTCAAAAAAAATGGATTTGATGTCACCCTCGTGCCGCCCACCAAGGGTGGTTGGGTTGAACCCGATGCGATTAAAGATGCCGTCAGGGATGACACTTTGCTGGTATCAGTGATGCATGTTAATAATGAAACGGGGATTATTCAACCCCTAGCTGAAATTGCAGAACGGCTCGCAACGCATCCAGCTTATTTTCATGTTGATGCGGCACAAGGATTTGGTAAAGATATGCCGACACTGCGCCATCCACGTATCGATTTGATCAGTGCCAGTAGCCATAAAATTTATGGCCCTAAAGGTGTCGGAACGTTGATTGTGCGTCGTCGTGCTTATCAGAAAGTGCCGCTAACACCACTGATGTACGGTGGAGGACAAGAACGGGGATTAAGACCAGGTACTTTGCCAGTACATTTAATTGTTGGATTTGGCGTAGCAACTGAGCTTGCACTAAAGCAAGCTGAAAAACGTGCCAATATTTGTCGCGTTTTTCGTGACCAAGTTTTAGAAGGATTAGCACCCTTAAAGCCGGTGATTCATGGTGAGCCAGCGCGTTGCTTACCCCATGTGATTAACTTTTCTGTTGATGGACTTGACTCTGAAGCGGCTATGCTGGCATTAAAAGGGCTTGTCGCCATTTCCAATGGCTCAGCTTGTACTTCTTCTAGCTATACGCCGAGTCATGTGCTCAAAGCAATGGGAGAAATACAAGGATCATTACGGCTGTCTTGGTGCCATCGGACTGAACAAGTGAACTGGGCTGAAATTGTTAAATGTTTAAATCGAGTTCTTAGTTAAGTTATCAGTTATCAGTTATAATACAAAAAAATCCTATTTCTTCAAGAAATAGGATTTTTAAGGCGTTTTACAACACCAAACAAATCCTATTATGATCAAAAATACAAGACGTACTTTGCCCCCATAGCCAATGCCGCTATAAAAATACTGAACACCAAACCTACCAATATTCCCTTCAAAAAATTATCTCTGCTACCACGTAATAACCTCACTTTTTCTTTTTCCAATAGTTTTACTTTGTCCTGTACCTCCTCAAGTTGTTTCCTGAATAAGTCAGAGTCTTTTTGGGCTTGTTTAGTGATGTTAATAATTTTTTTATGAAGAGTTTGGTATTCCTCATCTTTTTTCTTAATTAATTTACTCAACTTAGTAATTTCTAGTTGGGGTTCATCGATATCGTGTCTTTTAGCCGAGCTAGCTGCACTTTTTTCCACCTGGATTTTTAAACGTAAAACTTCTGATTTAGCTTGGCTGAGCCGAGATATTTGTGAACGGGTGATTTTATGAGCCTCTTCAAGATGCATAAGGCGTTCTTCAAGAGATCTTTTGTTTTCATCAACTGTCCGGTTGCTATCAGTTACCGTGCTTTGATTTATAGACATAATTGCGTTATCTTTTCGTGCGCCACACTTAGGCAAAAAAATGACTTATTATTAAATATAATAAAAAAATAAAAAAAAATCAGTCTCGAATTTTAGATAACCGACGAATGGTCATTTTTATCTGAAATACGGCTAGGAGTCCAAGATTTATCTTGGACGCCTACCAACTATTAAACAACGTTCAAATATACTTATTGCCAAACCTTAATAGTCTTATCTTCACTTGCCGAAACTAGCGTACCTCCACCAGGACAAAAAGCAAGAGATTTCACCATGCAATCATGCCCTTGCAAGGTAGCCAGCACTTTGTGACTATTGAGATCCCACAACTTAATGCTTTTATCACAACTGGCAGAAGCCAACATCTGTCCGTTTGGATGAAAAACGAGAAAACACACGGAATGCCAATGCCCTTCCAAAGTAGCCAGCATTTTACCCGTACTCACATCCCACAACTTGATCGTATTATCATCACTACCTGATGCCAGTGTACGTCCATCAGGGCTGAAACGTAAATAACTCACATATTTATTATGCCTTTTTAAAGTGCGGATTTCTTTACCCGTCTTGACATCCCACAACTTAACCGTGTTATTCACAGTGCCGGCAACGAGAGTGCTACCATCGGGACTGAAAGTAACAGTATTTAGTCCACACAGCTCCAACAGTAGTTTACCTGTCCTCAATTCCCACAACCTGATGAAGGCATCGTCTGTCGATGCGAAGGTACGTCCGTCAGGACTAAAGGAGATCGAATTCACCCACATTTTTTCTTTTTGCAGGGTGTAGAGTAGTCTACCTGTACTCACTTCCCATATTTTAATAGTGTTATCATCGCTCCCCGATATTAGGAGACATCCATCCTGACTAAAGGCAACAGATAACACGGCTGTTTGATGCCCTTTTCGCCACCAGCGATTTTTTAAAGTACGCAAGAGCTTGCCCGTACTCATATCCCATAGCTTGATAGTAGTGTCCTCGCTTCCAGAGGCGATAATTTCTCCATCAGGACTCAAAGCAATAGAATTGACCCAATCCTCATGCCCTTGGAGAGTCTGTACTATCTGACTTGGCACATTTGCTCGAATATCTCCTTGGACGCTACACTCTAGTAATTCTAAGGAAACCCGTTCATCTACAGATCGTTGACGATATTGCCTGACATTTGGTACGTGGAATGCGTTTGGCAAAATTTTTTGAAAATTGCGCTCGATGAGAAATCCATCCGTATTGGAAATAATACGTTCTAACATAGAATCTGTACTCCTGATGTTTTACCCACATGGGGTAATAGAATATTCTGCTTTACAGATTACAATAGAACATTTTGAGAAATTAATCTATACTTCAAATAAAATTAGTCTGTTGTATTATAAAATTAAAGTTTATTATCATTGTGTATATTTAATAAACTGATTTTATAGGAAATTAGAATGACCAGCAGGCTTGCCAAAACACCGCTTGTCTCTTATTTTTTACCGTTTAACCAAATCAAACTTGCCATCCGCCCCGTCACCTTGTCGCGCCGATAGGAATAAAAACGTTCTACATCCATATAAGTACAAAAATTCCCCCCAAATACTGCCGTAACACCTTGATGAGCCAGACGTTGACGGGCAAGCAAATACAAATCCGCCAGCCAATGACCGTTACGACTTGGGATAAACGCATCCGCCGCTTGTGGCAGAAAATCCATAAAAGCCGCTCGCACCTCCTCGCCCACCTCAAAAGCCTGAGGACCAATAGCGGGTCCTAACCATACTAAAATATCTTGAGCAGGCAAACGCTGCAAAGTAGCCTCCAAAATGCCACCAGCGAGACCACGCCATCCCGCATGAACGGCTGCAACACAACTGCCAGCCCGATCACAAAATAACACGGGCAAACAATCCGCTGTGAGGACAACACAGACTTGTCCAGTTTGTGTAGCCATGCTGGCATCGGCAGCGCAGTTGGTATGTGCCGGACTAGCTGTAACTGTATGAATACCATGAACTTGTTTAAGCCATACCGGTTCTGAGGGCAATTGAAGGCTTTGGACAAGCAGCGCACGATTAGCCGCTACCGCCTCATCACCAACATGATCGGCTAAATTTAAACCATGGTATGGTGGCTTTGAATAGCCGCCACAACGAGTTGTTGAGTAAGCCTTGACTTGTGGTGGTGCTGGCCAAATTGGCGTGATTAAATTAAGCATGTTCTTGTCTATCCTTCTCAAGTGCCGCCAATAACATTTGCATATCATCAGGCAAGGGCGCAGCCCATTGCACCCATTCACCACTATTAGGATGAATAATTCCCAACTCTGCTGCGTGTAAAGCTTGACGTTGGAATGTCCGCAAAGTTTTTTTAAACGTATCACTACTCGCGGATGGTATTTGCAAGCGTCCCCCATACACAGGATCACCTAACACTGGATAATGCTTATAGGCGAGATGAACACGAATTTGATGGGTACGTCCCGTCTCCAATTGCACACGAATATGAGTATGAGCGCGGTAACGTTGGATAACACGATAATGAGTGATAGCCGGTTTGCCGTTTTCTACCACTGCCATACGAATGCGCTGCTTTGGATGCCGCCCTATCGGAGCATCCACCGTGCCCCCCGCAACTAATACCCCCGTGACGATTGCTTGATATTTTCTCATAAATGCCCTCGCTTGCAATTGTGTCACCAAATGTGTATGCGCGGCTAAATTACGCGCCACCACTAACACGCCGCTGGTATCTTTATCAAGACGGTGAATAATGCCAGCACGGGGTAACAGTGCCAATTCAGGTGCATGGTATAGCAAGGCATTAACCAATGTGTTATCTTGATTACCCGCTCCAGGATGTACGACTAAGCCAGCGGGTTTATTAACGACTAATATATCTTTATCTTCATAAAGCAAGGAAAGCAAGGAGAGGGGCAATACTTGTGCTTTCCAAGGGACTTCCTCTTTATCTTGGACGGAGACTTGTACTGACTCAAAGCCTTTAACTTTATCTTTAGCACGCCATGGTACAGTATTGACTAACACATATCCATCGCGTATCCATTGCTGTAAACGTGATCGTGAATAGGACGGAAATAATTCAGCAAGGGCTTTATCAAGACGGTACCCTGCCATCTCAGGTGGAATTTTTTTATTAAAATTTTGCATTGCTTGACTCCCAAATACAATGAGCGTAATATATATTGTATTATGTATTATAAGGCGTTAACGATTAACACAGTATTATATATATAAATTTCTATAAAACCTATGAATAACGATGAAAAACAAACCGCCAATAGTTCTGTGCAGATTCCTGCTGGCAGTCAAATCCTTATTGTTGGTGACGGACAGGAAAAATCTGCGACTGAAAACGATACAAAAGAAAAGAAATTTGATTTTAGAACTTATGGGCATACCATCAATAAACATAAATGGATAATTTTAGGCCTAACAATATTGATTGGTTTATTTACTGCCTTAAAGACAGCTTCGTTACCACATATTTATCGTTCCACGGCTTTGTTGCTCATCGAATTTAACCAAGCTAATGTTATTTCTATTAAAGAAATTTATGGCCTTGGTTCGCGCACGCAAGCCTATTATCAGACTCAGTTGAAGATCCTAAAATCCCGAGTTTTAGCGGAAAAATTGGTCGATAAGCTCAATCTCCTAAAGCCTCATCAGGCAAAAGATACAGCACAGCAATCGGGTTCCTCTTGGCTCCCTGGTGTCTGGTCGCCACCTGCTCCTGATAAGGCCACTCCTACGACGACTGCTGATGAAAAAAAAGGTAGGCGTAATGCTGTCGTTGAGGGCGTTATGGAGAATTTAAGCGTTCAAGCTGTGCGTAATAGTCAATTAGTAGCGATCAGCTTTGAATCGACCGATCCCAAATTAGCCGCTGATGTCCCCAATGCTTTGGCAGAAATTTATATTGAAAACGATCTGGAGGCTAAATTGGCAATGACCAATAAAGCCGCAGGGTGGTTGACTAAACGCTTAGAAGGATTACGCAAAAAACTGGGCGAATCTGAAAAAACGCTACAAGAATATATAGAAAGTCGGGGTCTCGTCAATGTATCTGGGGTCAAAACGCTTGCGACCAAACAGATTGAAGAAACGGCAGGCACCTTAGTTGAGGCCCACCTGCAACTCGCCAAAGTTGAAAATGTGTACAAACAAGTACAAAAACTCCGAGGTCAGTCCCCTAGTGCTTTTGAATCTATTCCAGCCATTGTTAATCATCCTCTGATACAAAACCTAAAACAAGCAGAATTGGAAGCCGCCAGAAAAATTTCTGAACTCCGTGAGCGTTATGGACAAAAACATCCTCAAATTGTCGCAGCACAAGCAGAACTCAAGGCAACAAAAAAACATATTGCCACGCAAATTCGACGGGCAGTTGATAGAATTACCAAAGAATATGATCTGGCTCGGGCCAATGTGAAAACCCTTGAAAACATTTTGGAACAAAATAAGAAGCAAATTCAAGCCATTAACCGAAAAGAATACCAATTAAGCGCACTAGAGAGAGAGGTTGAGGTCAACCGTAAACTGTATGACTTATTTTTTACCCGCTTTAAGGAAACGGATGCCTCGCAAGACGTACAAGCACTACAATCAACGGTGGGGCGAGTAATCGAACCGGCGATCATAGCCTCCATACCTTATAAGCCTCAAAAAAAACGGATCGTAGTTATCAGTTTAATCTTAGGTTTGCTCTTTTCGACACTGTTAGCGTTTTTCCTTGAATATCTTGATAACACACTCAAAAATCCTGAAGATATAGAACAAAAATTGGGATTACCGTTGTTAACGGCCTTGCCAAAGCTCAAAATAGCCAAGACAGACGACAAAATGAAGGCCATGTGGATGTTTTTGAAGGAGCCCAAATCGGCATTTGCCGAATCTGTCCGCACCGCCCGTACTGGTATTATGTTATCTAATCTTGACAGCAAACATAAGGTGTTAATTGTCACTTCTTCTATTCCAAACGAAGGGAAAACCACCTTTGCTATCAACCAAGCCTTTGCGCTAGGGCAAATGGCCAAAACCTTGCTGATTGATGCGGATATGCGTCGGCCTAGCATAGCTAAGTCACTGGCATTAGATGACGACGCGCCCGGATTATCTGATCTGGTCACAGGGGAGCGGAATTTAGATGAGTGTATTGATGATCGTCTAAGCCAAGATGGGAGAAATGTTGATATCATACCCAGCGGAGTGGTGCCACCTAACCCACTCGATTTGCTTTCCTCTTCACGTTTTGGAGAACTTTTAGAGCAGCTTTCTCAAGAATATGAGTATATTGTCATTGACAGTGCTCCCACCATAGCAGTCAGTGATGCTTTAGTACTAGCGAAATATGCCAGCGGCGTGCTATATGTCGTCAAGGCGAATGCCACCCCCTATCAACTGGTACGGGAAGGTCTGAAACGCTTGCGTCAAGTCAAAGCACCAGTACATCATCTGGTTTTAAATCAGCTTGATATCCATAAGCCTTCAAAATACTATGGATATGGATATGGATATGGAAAAAATTACTACGGCTATTATAAAAGCTATTATGGAGAGAAATAAGGCTGACTTTTAAGGGGCAACCACAAGGGATTGCCCCTACATGATTTTCTCGTTCCCACGCTCTGCGTGGGAATGCCTGCCTCGACGCTCTGCGTCGAGTGATCTGCTAACTTTCAATCAAACCAACATGCAACGAAAAAGAATCTTAATCACAGGAGGCGCAGGCTTTCTAGGCTCACACCTGTGTACACGTCTGATTAACGAAGGCTGTGACGTATTATGTGTAGACAACTTCTACACAGGTACCAAAGATAATATCCTACCACTCATGGACAACCCACATTTTGAGTTCATGCGCCATGATGTGACTTTTCCCTTATATGTAGAAGTTGATGAGATATATAATCTAGCCTGCCCAGCATCACCCATACACTACCAATTTGATCCGGTACAAACAACCAAAACCAGTGTACATGGTGCTATTAATATGCTCGGTTTGGCAAAACGGGTAAAAGCCAAAATTTTTCAGGCTTCCACCAGTGAAGTCTATGGAGATCCAAAAATTCATCCACAGACAGAAGACTACTGGGGACATGTCAACCCCAATGGTTTGCGTGCCTGTTATGACGAAGGCAAACGGTGTGCAGAAACTCTGTTTTTCGACTATCGCCGTCAGCATAAGCTACGCATTAAAGTGGCTCGTATTTTTAATACCTACGGACCCAATATGCACCCGAATGATGGACGAGTGGTCTCTAATTTCATTCTTCAAGCCTTACAAAACCAAGATATCACTATTTACGGTGATGGCTCACAAACGCGATCATTCTGCTATGTAGATGATTTGATTGAAGGTTTCATCCGGCTCATGAAGAGTGATGATGATTTGACAGGTCCTGTCAATCTAGGCAACCCGGGCGAATTTACCATTAAAGAACTCGCTGAAAAAATTATTGACTTAACAAATTCGCGTTCATCATTAGAATACCGACCATTGCCGAGTGATGATCCTATGCAACGGTGTCCTGATATTACATTGGCACAAAAAGCACTGCAATGGCAGCCGACAGTGGCTTTGGAAGCTGGGCTCAAAAAAACGATCCCTTATTTTGAATCGCTTATCAAACAAATATGAAAAAACTATTAGTGACAGGATCATCAGGGCTCATCGGCTCTGAAGTATGTGTTTACTTCAGCCAAAAAGGATGGGATATCCACGGCGTGGACAACAACCAGCGGGCGATATTTTTTGGAGCGCAGGGAGATACCCGCTGGAATCAGAAAAGATTAGAATCCTCACTCAAGGCTTTTAAGCATCACGAACTGGATATTAGAGATCGTGACGCCGTTCTAAAACTGCTCGCACAAATTCGTCCAGATGCCATCCTGCATTCGGCAGCACAGCCGTCGCATGACCGAGCCGCTGCGATTCCGTTCGATGATTTTGATACCAATGCCGTAGGCACACTCAATTTATTAGAAGCCGCCAGACAATCTTGCCCAGAATCACCTTTTGTGCAGATGTCCACAAACAAAGTGTACGGAGATGCGCCAAACCGGATCGCACTCAAAGAATTGGAAACCCGTTGGGAATACGATGATCCAGCATACGCAGAAGGGATAGCTGAAACCTTCTCCATTGACCAGTCCAAACACTCTTTATTTGGTGCCTCTAAAGTAGCCGCTGATGTGATGGTCCAAGAATACGGACGCTACTTTAATATGCCCACCTGCTGTTTGCGCGGCGGATGCCTAACGGGTCCCAATCACAGTGGCGTTGAACTTCATGGTTTTCTGAGCTATCTGGTTAAATGTAACATCGAAGGGCGTGAATACAAAATATTTGGATACAAAGGTAAGCAGGTGCGTGACAACATCCATAGTCTTGATGTAGCCCGCTTTATTGATGCCTTTATTGCAGCCCCGCGAATGGCAGAGGTGTATAACATTGGAGGAGGCAAGGGCAATTCCTGTTCCATTCTCGAAGCCTTCAAAATTGTCGAAAAATTTTCGGGTCAACCCCAAGTTTACAGCTACCTCGAACAAAATCGGATCGGAGACCATATCTGCTACTACAGTGACTTGCGAAAAATGCGTCTGCACTACCCCAATTGGGACATTACTATCAGCCTTGAGGAAACTCTCAGGCAAATAGTGGATGCTTGGAAAACCAAAACGGCACTCTTACCTTCCAGCCGTACATTATGAAAATAATAATCACCGGAATCTGTGGCTTTGTTGGTTCTAGCCTAGCAAAAGCCCTGAGAGACGATAATAATGAAATCATTGGAATTGACAACTTTTGTCGTGCGGGCAGTTGGCTGAACAAAGAACCGCTGCAAAAGCTCGATATTCAGATCATCTATGGAGATATACGCAATGCCAGTGACGTAGATACCTTGCCAAAGGCAGACTGGTTGATCGATGCCGCCGCTAATCCAAGTGTATTGGCAGGGATAGATGGCAAAACCAGCAGTCGGCAATTGATTGAACACAACTTGCAAGGTACAGTGAACATTCTGGAATATTGCAAGCGGCACCAAGCTGGATTTACCCTCTTATCCACTAGCCGCGTTTACTCAATTAAAGGCTTGAGTCATCTGAATGTCATTAAAAAAAATGGGGCTTTTCAACCCCTGATTGACCAAAACACCCCGACTGGAATAACAGCCAAAGGCGTTACCGAAAACTACTCAACACAGCCACCAGTCTCACTGTATGGCAGCACCAAACTAGCCTCTGAGCACTTAGCGCTTGAGTATGGATACACCTTTGATTTCCCCGTATGGATTAACCGCTGCGGCGTCCTAGCAGGCGCGAGCCAGTTTGGTCATCCGACTCAGGGGATTTTTTCCTACTGGATTCATAGTTTTCGAGAAAAACGCCCACTCAAATACATCGGATTCGGAGGACAGGGTTATCAAGTACGAGATTGCCTCCACCCAAGGGATATCGTCTCGCTTCTACAAAAGCAATTTTCAGAACCCTTGCCAGAAAAACCCAGAATTGTCAATCTAAGCGGCGAAAATAGCATGTCATTGCGGCAACTATCAGAATGGTGTGAATCTCGTTTTGGACCAAACCAGATTGATAAAACCACTGAAGAACGTCCTTTTGATATACCATGGATGGTCCTTGATCACACGCTGGCATCTGAGACTTGGAATTGGCAACCCAAAACACCTATAAAGGAAATTTTAACTGAAATCGCCAACTTTGCAGACTCTCATCCAGAGTGGCTCTCAATATCACAGAGATGAAAACAATTAAACGAGGCATCACGGTTCTCAAAAAAATATTAGGGATTGTCATACCCTTTGGAAAGCGTAACTTAGTGTTTGTTGGGGGACTGATCTTACTTCAAGGCGTGATCCAAGTGATGGGCATTTTCTCTATTCTGCCATTTCTGGCACTGGCGGCTAATCCCGAACAAGCATTGAAATCTCAACTGGCTCAACGAATTCAAGAAATGATGCCCTTTCTTAACGAAGGAAACCTTATTTTATATACTGGAATTGCAACATTAATTCTTCTTTTGGGCTCAGGTGTCGTTAATTTGCTCGCCGACTACCAAAGGGCGCGTTATGCTCACTATACGGCTCAACGCATTGCCGTTCGATTGTTACGCAATTATGCCTACTCTCCCTACGAATTTCATTTGCTAACAAACTCTGCAACGTTGATGAAAAAACTGCATAACGATGTCACTCTGTTTATGATTGGGGTACTCTTACCCAGCTTGGAAACGATGTCTCGTATTATCAATGTTTTCTTAATCGTGCTGCTATTGCTTTTTGTCGCCCCTGGACCAACCTTAGTCGCGGTATTAGGTTTCGCATCCCTGATGGCAATATTGCTAGGCGTGTTTCGTGTTTACCTATCACGCTCCAGTCAAGAAAGAAATCAGATCACAAAAGAACGCTACAATTCTGCATTACAGCTGATGATGGGGATCAAACAGATCATGGTTCATGAGTGCCAAGCATTTTTTATTAATCGTTTTCAACAGGCTTACTTTAAAAATGCAAAATTGGACTCTCTCCTGGTATTGATCAATAATCTGCCACGCTATTTGCTGGAATCTCTAGCATTTTCGGGGGTGGTGGGGATCGTATTGTTTTTAGATTCAAGTGAAGGTAATCTGACAGAAGTGCTGCCGCTGCTGGGATTATTTGCGCTGGCAGGTTACCGCATTTTGCCCTCGCTTAGCTTGATCTACTCACAAATCACAAGCATTCAAAGCCGTGCGTTTACGATTGACAGCTTGCGTGAAGATTTGCATTCTAGTCGCCAGCCGGCGGAATCTTCGACAGAATTGCTCAAATTGAGATCAACAATTTCATTTGAAAAGGTATCATTTTCTTATTCACAGAGAGAGATAATTGCCTTAGATGCGGTTTCTCTGAAAATCGCAAAAGGCGACCATGTTGGTATCGTGGGCTCATCGGGTTCCGGCAAAACCACGCTCATTGATCTGCTCCTGGGACTACACCAACCGGCATCGGGTCACATCATAATAGATGATGAGATTTTGACAAACGCCAACATTTCAGGCTGGCGAAAAATGATTGGCTATGTGCCCCAGGAGATTTTTCTCACTGACGATACAGTACGCCGGAACATTGCATTAGGTGTTTCTGATGCTAAAATTGATGAAGTGAAGCATGCAGCGAAGATTGCACAAATACATTCATTTATTGAAACCCAGCTTCCTAATGGCTATGAAACCATAATAGGTGAACACGGGGCACGACTCAGTGGCGGACAACGCCAAAGAATAGCCCTTGCCCGTGCGCTATACCGCAAACCCCAGGTACTTATATTTGATGAAGCGACAAGTGCCTTGGACTCAGCGACAGAAAAAGCACTGATGGATGCCGTGGCACAGCTTCCCTCAGATATGACAGTGATCATGGTTGCACACCGGCTCTCAACCATCAGGCAATGTGACCGCATTTTTGTTTTGGAGCAGGGGCATTTGGTTGCTGAAGGTCAATATGACGAATTGATCAGAGATAATAGCACTTTCAAAAAATTAGCTTTGCAGAAATAGAAAGGTTTTTTTCAGAAAAATGGAAATTAAAAAACCAAATTTCATCATTATTGGCGCTGCCAAATGCGGGACAAGCACACTGTCAAGAGTCTTGGCAGAACATCCCGATTGTTGTTTCAGTCGTCCAAAAGAAGTGGAATTTTTTTATGACGACGATAACTACTCAAAAGGTTGGGAATGGTATAAAAAGGCTTTTACGCATTACAACAATGAATTAGTTGTAGGCGAAAGCACACCAGCTTATTCAGACCGGGTTTTACATCCGAAAACGGCTAAGCGTATTCATCAATTTAATCCCAATATTAAATTCATATATATAGTTAGGGACCCGTATGAAAAATTTGTTTCCACTTGGCGAATGTGGGCGCGTAAAAAATGGCCGACAGCAATGCAAGGTATTAACTATTTTTTTGAGCATGATAACAGCAACAATAAAGGAGCCACATTAAAGAGTTGCTGTTATTCTTATCAACTGGAAGCCTATAAACAATATTTCCCAGAGGATGCTTTTTTGATTATATTTTTGGAAGAACTGTCACGCGATCCTCTGCAACAGTACCAGCGTGTTTTCCAATTTCTCAAACTTGAACCTTCCAAATTTGATTGGAATAACATCCACATAAAAGAAAACGGAGCCGATCAACACTATAAAACCAATAAATATTGGACTTATTTGCAGCAATCGAGAATGAGACTTTTGGTGAAAAATGTTTTGCCAACCACATTAATTCGATTGGCGACTCAACTCGTTGGGCCAAAAAAAATCTTCGTGCCAAGGGAAGAACTTAGCGAAGAGAACAAAAAAGAATTTTATAGAATAGTCAAGCCAGATGCGCTCGCTTTTTTGGAAAAGCAGGGAAAACCGGCAGATTATTGGACGATGATGTGACATATTTATGGAAATAAAAAAACCAAATTTCATCATTATTGGCTCTGCCAAATGTGGGACAAGTACACTAGCAACAACATTATATCACCATCCAGATTGTTGTTTCAGTCAACCAAAAGAAGTGGAATTCTTTAATAATGATAACAATTACTCAAAGGGTTGGGAATGGTATCAGCAGGCTTTTGCCCATTATAACGGAGAGCCCGTTATAGGGGAAGCCACACCCTCATACTCCAACCGCTTATCACACCCTGAAACAGCACAACGCATATATCAATTTAATCCTGATATGAAGTTGGTTTATATCGTGCGAGATCCCTATCAAAAATATATCTCCGTCTGGCGAATGTTGGCACGCGGTAAAGATCCAATTGCTGTTCGAGGGATAGACTACTTTTTTGAAAATCATCCAAGGAGTGAGGCTATACAAAAAACTTGTTGCTACTTTTATCAACTTGAAGCTTATAAAGCTTTTTTTCCTGATAGCGCGATCTTGATCCTTTTTATGGAAGAACTCTCTCACAATGCTGAGCAACTATATAATCGTCTTTTTAGATTTCTAGGTTTAGAACAGTCTAAAATCAATATGGATTACCAACTAAGAGAGAATACCTCAGAAATCTATGTCAGCCACAACTATTGGAAACGATTACAGCAGTCCAAAATGAGACCTTTAGCCAAAAAAGTATTACCGGCATCCTTAATTCAATTTGCCTTTAAAGTTTTTGGAGGAAAACGACTCTACGTGCCCAAAGAAGAATTAAACCTGAAAAACCGCCAGATATTTAATCGAATAGTAACAGATGACGCGCTTGCTTTTTTAGAAATGTGCGGGAAACCGTCTGATTATTGGGAATTTTTAAGCAAGCCAAAGGAGTCATGATGAAAAATCATTTTATTAACCATATCGGCATTGAAAATTTCAAATGTTTCCAAAATTTAACTATTGACGGCTTGAATAGCGTTAATTTAATTGGTGGCAAAAATAATGTCGGAAAAACGGCTTTTTTAGAAGCCGTAGAACTGCTGGTGTCTTCTAATGAAACTTATGATTTAGTGGTTAATATTTATAAATTGTTAACACGGCGACAAACCAATAATCTTAGCAATGATATTCTGCTAGATTTTATCAGAGAAGATGAGACAAAAGTTAAAATCTATACGAAAAATAAGAAATTGCGCTTGGCTGTACAAGATGAACATTACGAAATAAAGGATATTATCCCAACAACAAAACTATCTTATGCAATCAATGAAGATGAAAAATTATTGTCCATAGATAGATTATTGGGACATAGTATGCAGATGAGAGATAGGCATTTAAATATTGATAACATCAATTTTATTAGTTCTGCAAAAGCTCAAGAGCAAGATATAGCAATCCTCTATGGCTCATTAGTTGACTTAGATAGAGAAGATTTTTTAAATGATTCTTTAAGAATATTTGATGACAATATTATATCTATCAAACAAAGGGCAACCAAAAACAACGTTATTTTAAAACTAAAACTAAAAGACAGACAAATGCCCGTTTTGCTCTCATCATTGGGCGAAGGTATTAATAGATATATTGCCGTTCTTTGTGCGATATGGGCAAGCAAAGATGGCTTTTTGTTGATAGATGAAATAGAAAACGGCATACATTACACCAACTACAAAAAATTATGGCAGATTATTTTTCAAGCGAGTGCCGATGCGAATTGTCAACTATTTATCACTTCTCATTCTAAAGAATGTATAGAAGCCTTTAATGATGTTCAACTTGAACAAGAAAATAACCGGGGCGCATACTTTGAGTTTTATAAAAATCTCAAAACCGATATGATCACCGCCTCAAAAAGGCACAAGGAACAATTAAAATATTCTTTAACTCACCAAGGGAGGGTGCGAGGTGAGTAAAAATATCTTAATTGTTGAAAGCGAAAATGACCAATATTTCATAGAATCCCTAAAGGCGTACTTGAATATTTATGACGTGGAGATTGACACGCCGATTTGTTCGATTGATGATTATGAATGTTTGAATGGCTTATCAAAAGCGAAATTAGAGCAGAAATTACAATAAATTAAAATTGAGATTGAAAAAAGAGGGATTGAAAAGATAGGAATCATTCTTGATGCCGATAAAGAGGGCGTTGAGAAAAGAATTGAACTCATCAATGAAGCCTTAAAAGTCATAGATAAGGATTTGAATATGGTTAGCTGTAACCATTTTATCAAAAGTGAAAGCTTAGATATTAAAATCGCTTGTTATATGACAAATGTAGATGGTTATGGAGAACTTGAAACCGTTCTTAAAAAGATAAAATCAAAAGATTCCCCTTTTGCAGATTGTTTGGAACATTGGAAAAAGTGTTTAGAAGAGAAAAGTCAATCAATCAAAGACAAAGATTTTGATAAATTTTGGGTCAATACCTATCAAAGGTTTGATTGTTGTAGCAAAAAAGAACAGAAACAAGCCGGTAGAAAATGTAATACTGAAGCCAGTATGAAAAAAGATATATGGGATTTTGAACATAGTGTGTTGGATAAATTAAAAGAATTCCTGAAACTATTTAACTGAAAAATAAAATCATTCCTTTCTGACTCAATTATACTTAACTAGGCCACAAACTAAACGAAATGACAAAGAAGTTTAATTCATCCCCTGAGCTAAATTTTTTATGACAATAAACACCACTGAAAAAAAACAGAGAACAGTCTGGATAAATATACACATACCAAAATGTGCGGGCACTTCATTTGCGGGAATACTCCGCTATAATTTTGGCCCCGGATTTATTGATGGTCGTTCGTATTTGAACAGCGTTAGTTTTAAATATAGTTCGCAACATCTGAGAGATATTTTCACCTATCTTCCATACGCGAAATGCTATTATGGTCATAACTTAACGATTGATTTACCATTCAAAGACTATGATATTAAGGCAATTGCTTTTATCAGAAAGCCAGTTGATCGTTTTTTATCACATTATTTTTACTGTAGAAATGATCCTATTAACAACTTTGATCCGGATGCCAAACGCCTTAACTTAGAAGATTATGTGAAAAAAAACCTGCTGACTCTTAAAAGAGCCGATTTATGGAATGGGCAGATGTATCACTTGACAGGCTCACATACGAGAGAAAAATTACAACGAGTCACTGAATTAATTAATGACGGACACTTGTATCTATTTTCAGTCGAAAGATTTTCTGAAGCCTGTATCATGTTGGAGCGCTGTTTTCCAGATGTTTTTGTTGATTGTGCATATCTGGTTAAAAATATTTCAAGCAAAGATCAACAAATCTCTTTGGAATTGCGAGAGCAAATTAAAACACAGATGTCATTAGATCAAGAATTATACAAAATGGCAAATCAACAAATGGACAAGATTTCAGACTCATTATTTCAAGAAGAAGAAATTAAGAAACAAATACTTAGAGACTTTGAGCAAAAATGTGAAAATCTAAAACGTCAAATCAATAGTCCTGTGTACCGTGGTAAATTATTAATCAAAGCTGCATTGGAGAGATTCTTAAAAGTCACACCGCAAGTGCAAGCATTTACAACACCATAAATATGAGAGTATTTTTTTTAACGTCAACACCGCCTATCCCAAGCTGGGGCGGCGCAATGGCCTTTTACCGCCACTTCTGTGAGCGGCCAGATTTCAAAATATCCGTAGCCACGAATAATCCTGATATCTTCAACTACGAAGTACCCTATCAATTTTCATACTTCAGTACGAACAAGATATGGCAACGCATTGTGCGTACACGATTGAACCAGTGGCTTTATTCATCAGCCCATCTGACGTGGGGAAATGTTGTACCTTCTCAAATTGTCAAACAAGCTATAGATTTCAAACCAGACGTTGTGCTGACAGTTGCAGGGAGCTGGTCGTGGACGACTAGAATGGCAGGCGTGTTGGCCAAAAAACTGAAAATCCCTTTAGTGGGAAGCTTTAATGATTGGTGGTATTACAATCTTATCTATCATCCAGCCACGGAAAAATGGATAGAGCGTTCATTTCGCAAATTTTATCAGAAATGTGATCTCGCGCTCTGTACCTCTGAAGGTATGCGCGATGAACTGGGGCCGCATAAAAATGCGATAGTGTTTTACCCAAGCGGCGCACTGATGCCCACGCTTATAAAAAAAACAGATAAGACAGATAAGATATTCACGGTTGCCTTTGCTGGAAATATTGGAGAATGGTATGGCAAAATGTTAGAAAGTCTCATTACTATTGCAAAAGATAACATCAAATTTCGCATATTTGGCAATAATCCTAACTGGAGTGATGAATTTTTAGCCAAGGCAACACAAAGCGGTATTTACCGTGGACACATACCTTTTGAAGAACTTCGTCAGGAAATGCTTGAAGTCGATGTCTTACTACTCCCTATGGGTTTTGATAAATCCTCAGCACAAATTGAGCGAACCAGTTTCAAAACGAAGTTCCTAGATTACTTGTCGTTTAGTAAGCCTATTCTAGTCTGGGGACCCGAATATTGTAGTGCGGTTCGTACCGCGACAGAGTTTGATTCAGCCGACATTTGCACGGTTCCGGATCCCAAAACTTGCATGGAAGGTCTTGTGGCACTCAGAGAAAACCCTGAACGTCGGCAACAGATCGTCAACAATGCCCAGCGTATGTACGAAAGCCGTTTTCATCCTGACAAGATTCATCAGCTATTGGTTGATGCCATTGGGGGACTTATCACTGGCTGAGATGAAAAAGCATTGGTTAAAATTTTTTTTAGAATTACCCTACAAAGCGACATTTAGGCCGCCATTAGTCTATTTACGCGGGCCGTATTTTAAAGCCGGTTATCTACGACGAAAATTTGCCTTGTTAGCTTCCGTGCGGAGACAGGGGGGGCAGGTTCATAGAACCATTGAAATTCGAGGACCAAAGTCATTTACTCAATACATAAACATTGGTCGTGAATGCGTGATTGAGAGGGACTGCTTTTTTTGGATAGCAGAAGAAGCGGGTTCAAATCCTCAACTTAGCATTGGAAAAGGCGTTTATATAGGACGAAACTGCTATTTAGGTGCTTTCCAGCCTGTGAGTATTGGGCGTGATACCCTAATCGGTGCCTACTCTTATATTATCTCTGCCAATCACAAATTTGATGATCCTAACAAACTCGTTAAAGAACAAGGCTATGTCGGTGCGCCGATTATAATCGGTAGTGATGTGTGGATTGGATGTCATGTGGTCATACTGCCGGGTGTCACGATTGGCGATGGTGCCATTATTGCTGCTGGTGCCGTGCTAACAAAATCAGTGCCGAGTTACGAAATATGGGGAGGAGTGCCGGCAAAACGCTTAGGTGCTAGATCAGAATGAGGATTATTTAATTGAAAATCGCATTTATTTCATCAGTTTTTAGTAATCCGTGGGCAGGCAGCGAAGAATTATGGTATCAAACCTCTCTTCGCTGTTTAGAACGCGGGCATCAAGTCATCGCCTCGTTATTTGAAATGCCATGCTCTTGCCCTCAAATTGAAAATTTTCAATCTCATGGCGGTAGAGTACACTGGCGCAAACGTTTTCAAAATGGTCGATTACATGTTTTAAAGTACAGCTACGTCTCAGCCTTTCGTCAGGTATTTAAGTCTAAGCCTGATGTCGTTATTTTGTCTTTGGGTTCCCTGATGGATTTAACCCTATATCCAGATTTATTAAGGGAATTGCAAGAAACGACTGCCAGAGTCATATTAGTATTTCTGTTTAATTCTGATTGTGTTATTCCAGACTCGAAGACGAGGGCAATGATAGTTTCTTATTGTCAGCGAGCCAACCATCTTATATTTGTGTCGGAGCATAATTACACACTTGCTGAGAGACAACTCGCGCTGAAATTTAATAACGTATCAGTTTTTAATAGTCCTGTTTCATATTTAGATAAATACGAAATCTTGCCTTGGCCAGACTCAAATGACACCCTTGAAATGGCATGTGTCGCACGGCTTGCCGTGCAGGAAAAAGGGCATGACATCCTTCTTGAATCATTAGCGCAGTGGAAATCAAGAAATTGGCGTTTGAATATATTTGGTTTGGGTAGCGATGAACAATACATACATGATCTTGTTAATCATTTTAATTTAACGGATAAAGTGACGTTCCGTGGACAGGTTACGGATACAAGAGATATCTGGAAGAAAAATCAAATGATGGTCATGGCTTCACGCGCTGAAGGACTCTCTTTAGCCGTATTGGAAGCTATGATATGTGGGCGTGTATGTGTAGTAACTGATGTTGGGGGGCATGGTGAAGTCATTACAGATTCCCATTCAGGTTTTTTAGCTGAGTCCCCTCAGCCAAAATATTTTGAAAAAGCGCTAGAGCGTGCATGGTCTATGAGGAAAAAATTCTATGAGATTGGTAAAAGCGCACACGAAGCAACTCTAAGGGTTTTTTCGGACACGCCTGTTGATAAATTGATGTTTTTAATAGAAAACCGAGAAAAAATATAATATAAAATGAAGGGAAAAAATATCTTGGTACTGGGTGGTACCGGCTTCATTGGCAGTCATTTAACTCAACGCTTGGTGCAAGCTGGTGCTAAAGTCAAAGTATTTACCCGTCCAGGGAAATCTGTCAAAAATATAGCCAATGTGCTGGAAAAAATTGAACTGATTTATGGTGATTTTATGGATGAAGTCAGCCTAAAAAAAGCGGTTTCTGATGTTGATTGTGTTGTTCATTTGATTTCCACCACCTTTCCAAGTACCACAGTAGAAAGTGGTGTGTACGATGTATATTCCAACCTTATTCCAACAATAAGGCTACTAGAATATTGTGTCAAGGCGGGAGTAGAGCAAATAGTTTATGCCTCATCAGGGGGCACAATCTATGGCGAACCGGAACAAATTCCAATAACAGAAGAACATCCGCTAGTACCTAAGTCCATGTATGGACAGAGTAAGAAGGTTATTGAAAGTTATTTTAGTTTTTTTTCGCGTACATATCGAATAAACGTGCAAACAATGAGGATATCGAATCCTTATGGACCACGACAAAATCCGTATGGGGCTCAGGGAATAATTGCAGTGGCACTCGGCTGTGTACTTGACGGCAGAAAATTTAAGGTATTTGGAAAGGGAGATACCGTAAGAGATTACATATATATTGACGATGTTATAGACGCAATGTTGTGTGCGATTGAAACAAAAGAGTCAGCTATTGTCAATGTCTCATCTGGAAAAGGAAAAAGTGTGAATGAAATTCTCGAAACACTGGAAAGGATTTCGGGCCGAAAAATAGATAAAATTTTTAATGATAAACGCTTGGGAGATGTTTCGGTTAATATTCTTTCTAACCAGAGTGCCTGTCAATTGTATTCGTGGCGGCCCCAAATAGAATTGGAGGAGGGGTTGGTTCGTACATGGGATTGGCTCGTGAAGGATGGATATACAATCAAAAATGGCTAAAATACATTAGTCAACCTCTGTGCCACCGATAAATTATGGAA
This sequence comes from Thiotrichaceae bacterium, assembly GCA_026991885.1. Taxonomy (GTDB): domain Bacteria; phylum Pseudomonadota; class Gammaproteobacteria; order Beggiatoales; family Beggiatoaceae; genus Thiomargarita. The sequence continues at coordinate 34,715 of JALXAQ010000135.1, read as the reverse complement.
TTCACGGTGGCAAGGATTTGCAAACAACATTCATTATAAAGGAGCAAGTATGTCAAGAATTACTACGAATCCAGAAATACTAGGTGGAAAACCTATTATAAAAGGCACAAGGATATCGGTGGAGTTTATTATTGAATTACTAGCCTCTCATGTCACTGAAAATGAAATACTTTTAGACTATCCAGACTTGACGAAAGAAGATATATCTGCTTGTCTGACATACGCTGCCCATGCGCTTAAAAACGAGATATATATTGAACTGGAAAAAGCGGCATGAAATTTCGTGATTTGCGTATTTTAACTGATGAGAATATTTCTCCAAGAGTTGTTACCTTCCTAAGACAACAAGGGCTTGATATTCTTGATGCCAAAGAAGAGGGGTGGCAAGGAAAAGAAGATAAATACCTTTTGGAACAAGCCTATTTAGACAAACGTTTTGTTTTGACTCATGATTCTGATTTTGGTACTTTAACCATTTACCAAGGTCAAAAATCTCACGGCATAATTTATCTTAGATTAAGGAATGTAAAATTTCATAATGTCGTCAGAGTGTTTGAAGAACTATTACAGCTTGAACGAGAATTTTCTGCCGGCAGCTTGATTGTGGTTGACAGTGTACGAGTCAGAGTTCGACAATCTGGTGTCATCCCATTGACAACATGAATTAGACAATCAAAAATGGCTAAAATTTCAGTCATTATTCCTAACTATAATAGGGCAACAATTGTTAGCGAGACCGTTGAAAATATGCTCTTGCAAAGCCTGGCACCAGATGAAATCATTGTGGTCGATGACGGTTCGACAGATGACTCGGTATCTGTGCTAAAAAGTTTCGGGAATAAGATTACATTGATCCAGCAGGAAAATCGTGGTCCGGGCGCAGCCCGCAATGCCGCTCTCAGGATTGTCACGGGTGACTTTGTACAATTTATGGATAGTGATGATCTGGCTTCACTGAACAAGTTGCAGCACCAGTCTGCCATTTTAGAGGAAACGGATGGGGATATTGTGTACAGTCCCTGGGTGAGAGGCTATTTCAGGAAAAAAGTTTTTCATCCTGAGAACGTCGTACTACAACAGCAAGCCCTGCCTAGTGTTAAGGATATGCTTACTTGGTTTCTAACAGACTGGTCAATCATATTTCAGCAGTGCTTGTTCCGGCGTATTTTCCTTAAAAATGTGGGATTTTACAGAGAAGATATGAGACTTCACGAAGATGGCGAGTTTTTTGTCCGTTTATTGCTGGCAGAGCCAAAAGTGGTTTTTACAAAAAATGTCCTGACTCTCTATTGTTCGGAAAACCATGATAAGCTGACTGGAAGTGGTAGCAATGCTCAGCGTAAAGCTAGGGATACGGCTCAGTTTTTTATCAGAGTGATAGAATTGCTGGCAAAGGAACGCCACCCTGTACTAGGACATTGGCGATTTCGGCTCAACGTTTGGCGTGCATTGCGAGATATGCAGAAACTTGATCAAGAAAACCTGTCAAAGCTCAAGCTCATCACAAGAGGGCGTGAATGGGATATGCTTGATTGGTTGGATAAGAAATGGGGCGGATTCCGTCAGCGTCTTTATGGACATCGCTGGCCAAGTTCATATCAGGCGGGACCGTTGACCGAGCAACAAAAGTCTTTGATTCGAGAGATTGGATATTTTATATAAGTACTGACTGTAGGGTGCATCAAATAATATGAATAGAACAGAATGTATGAACTGTGGCTCAGCTAAATTAGCTGAGTTTATTGATCTTGGCATACAACCAAATGGCAATAATTTTCCAGATACAAACGATCAGGAGCAGGTTTTTCCAATGGCAATGCAGGTGTGTCAGGATTGCTGGCAAGTTCAAATTGCTGAATTTCCCTCCCCTGAGTTCCTTTTTTCTAATCATCCTTATATTACGGGTGTTAATGTGCCGGTTGTTCAACATTTTGAACGATTGGTACCTCATATTATCAAAAAATTGAATTTGCAACCCAATGCCTTGGTGGTAGATGTTGGCTCTAACGATGGTAGCTTGTTAAAGGTTTTTGCTCAGCATGGTATGAGAATTCTTGGCGTTGATCCTGGACAACGTACAGGAGAATTGGCCCGGGAACAGGGAATAACAGTCTTTAAAACATTTTGGAACTTGCAAACTGGCAAGGCTATGCGCCAATTAAATATTTTCCCTGAAGTGATCACAGCAACCGCCGTTTTCTATCATGTGCCTGATTTGCATAATTTCATTAATGGCCTAAAACAGATCATGCATAAGGACAGCGTGTTTGTGGTCCAAGGCGTCTATCTAAAAGATTTGCTGGAACGAAATGAATTTGATCATTTTTATCATGAGCATAGTTGTATTCATGCCGTAGCACCCATCAAACGATTATTTGAAGCCCATGATATGCGGCTATTAGATGTAGAATTCACAGAAATTCATGGTGGCTCCTTTGTTTTGTACGTGGGACTGAATTCGCATCCTAAGCCCACTTCTGAAGCGGTGCAACAAGCTATTGAAGCTGAAGAAAAAGCGGGACTGAACAAGCTGTCCACTTATCATGATTTTGCCGCCACCGTCAAACAAAATACTGATGAATTACGCAAATTGCTAATAGAACTCAAGCAGCAAGGAAAACGGGTTTTTGCTTTGGGGGCACCGGTAAAAGGCAGTACTTTACTTAATTACAGCAAGATTGGACCAGACTTAGTGACGTGTGCCACTGAAGTGAATCAATTCAAGATTGGTCGTTTGACACCGGGCACTCATATTCCGGTGGTTGACGAGCGGAGTCTTGAGCAACAACCGGATTATTATTTGGTGTTATCATGGAATTTTCTTGACTATCTGGTGGATAAATATAAGGATTTTCTACACAAGGGTGGCAAGTTTATTGTGCCGGTGCCTCATGTACGTGTTATCGGTTCTGAATCTATTCATTAAATTGTAAGCCATTTTCCATGAAAAATATCATCATTACAGGCGCAACCGGTTTTATTGGCAGGGCATTAGTCCACAGCTTACGCAATCGCACGAATGGCCGAGTTATTGCTATGGGCTCAGAAACGGTTGATTTAGTCAACCGTGCTGCCCTGTTTGACTGGTTTGAAAAGTTACACTGGGCTTTTGAATGTGACCAGATTATTCATTTGGCGGCCTTATATAAAGCAGGAGATTGGCCCGTTCATCATCCTGCAACGCAGTTTCACGTTAATATGTCCATGAATGTTAATATTCTGGAGGCATGGGCGCGTTTTTTTCCTAAAGCGAAATTTACCAGCATCTTATCTTATTGTATGTATCCTTCTCATGGGGAGCCACATCCTGAGACGGAATTATGGGGAACAGAGCCGGAAGATTATTTGTTCAGTTATGCCATGACAAAAAAAGCGCTGTTGATTGGGCAACGCGCCTACCGTGAGGAATATGGGCTAGATTGTACCAGTGTCGTCTTACCGACTGTTTATGGTCCTGGCGATAGTTTTGCTGAAAATTCTCATGTTATGGGAGCGTTGATTGGTAAATTTGTCCGTGCTGCACACACTGAAGTGGTTGAAGTTTGGGGAGATGGCAGTCAAGAACGAGAGTTTCTGTATGTGGAAGATGCAGTCGATGGGATTATCGCGGCGGCGGACAATTCTAAAGTAGATGTTTTAAATTTGGGGACTGGACAGGCTTATTCTATCAAAGCCATCACAGAAATTATTCGGCAGGCATCTGGCTTTAGCGGAAAAATTCAGCACAATACCACCAAATTTGTGGGCGTGAAAAAGCGTTTGTTAGATGTGAGCCGCGTCAGAAAAGAGCTAGGCTGGCAAGCGGCTACCAGTATAGAACAGGGTATCAATAATACTGTTAAATGGTATCAAACTCATTAATCGGCTAGTAGTCCAAGATAAATCTTGGACTCCTATTTCCATACATGTGGGAGTTTTTTTTATGGAAAACATAAGCGAAGAAATAGCTGTAAAGGAAAATTATCTTCATCTATCTATAGATGTGAAGATTCCCGGAACGCTTGTTAATGTAAACCAAGGTTTTATTCAAGAAGCCGTTAGAATACTTATTCAAAATAACCCACAAGCATTAACAGGCAATTCTCCAGAAGATGTTCTTATCAATTTGGGTTTTTCTTCGGAAAATATGAGTAATGCAAATCCATACAAACCACAAAAAAAATGGGGTAAAATGTTACAACGTTTAAAAAAACATTCCATGTCCCCTGAATCATTAAAAAAGTTTAATGAGGGCAGAGAAGAATTTCGAGAAAATTTTGTCATGACAGATCCTTTACTTAATGAAGAAACATGAAAAATAAATTTTTACTTGATACAAATGCTGTTAGTTCTCTTACACAAGAACATTCAGATGAATATGATAAAATATCATCAAAGGTTAATTCATTAGATGATGCCGAATTATACACTTCTATCTTAAGCATTTATGAAATGGAGTATGGAGCATCACATGCTGATGATCCATATATAGCTCATAAAGCAAGATTAGCTATCCAATCAATCAAAGATGAAATCATCATTTTGCCTTTAACAGAAAAAGGAGCTGAAATATTTGGAGTGGTTAAAGAGCAGTATCGAAAAGAAAAAGGAATTGGAAAAAAGGCTCTTCAAAAACATAATGTTGATTTGATAATCGCTGCAACTGCTATTGAAGTCGGAGCTATACTTGTCAGTCGTGATAACAAAGACAAGATATTTGAAATTCTTCAAAATGTTCGGAGTGATTTCGATTGGGAAGACTGGACAGAATAATCTCTTAAAAAAAATGTGGATACACTATCGTTATAGTGCTCCTGTTTTGAGAAATCCTATTTTTTAAAAAAATAGGATTTCTTTGACGTTTTTGACCCAAAAAGCTATAGTTATCCGAAAAAATGAAAAAAAAAGCATTGAGCAAATTGATTGCGCTAATTAAAAAGCTTGATCAGAAATTATGGCCGACTTACTTTTATGTCATCACTGATGCGATGGCCAAGATTCTCACTGAAAAACCGCTTGTGATTGTCGATGTAGGGGCAGCGATGGGCGTAGATGAACGCTGGCTGCCAGCAGAATCATTTATCCAGTTTGTGACATTTGAGCCTGATACCCGTTCTCAAGACTATGCGACGACAGCAAAGACAGTGAATTTTGCCACTGGTTTGAGTGCTGAAAAAGGCAAGAAAGCACTTCATCTGACGACATTCGCGCCGGCTTCCTCTTTATATCCATTAAATATGGCGCAACTCCAAGATTTTGCTAATCGAGAATGGCATGAATCAGCGGGTTCTATTCCTATAGAAGTCGATACCCTAAACAATTGTCTTGCTGATCGCCCTGAATTGCGACCGGATTTTATGAAAATTGATGTCGAGGGCGCGGATTTGGACGTGCTTAAGGGTGCCTCAGATTTTTTGGATACCACTCTCATGGGGCTACAAATTGAGGTCAGTTTTATAGAACGGCACAAAGGTGCCCCATTTTTTGCTGAAACTGACGCTTTTATACGAAAACAGGGTTTTGCTTTATTTATCCTTTCCCGTGAACACTGGTTACGGCATAACTTAGTTTATGGTGCCAATTCAAATCCTCAATTGATTTGGGGAGATGCCGTTTATTTTATCAAGCGGGAGCAACTGCTGGAACGCCTTAGAACCGAAGAACAAGCGCATATTATATTAAGCAAATTTATCGTTATTCTGTTGGGCTATGGCGCACATGATTATGCTGTAGAGGTGATTGATGCCGCTTTCAGTGCAAAGCTGGTGTCTGAGGCGATTGCCAAAGATTTAAAAAAGGCAGTTAGCTTATCTGTACTGAATCCAACGCCCTATTTTTTCAGGAGTCTAAGTGGCGTGATATTTGCCAGTTTTATCTATCTTTTATCGGTTCCCATCGGATCGCTTAGGAGAAGAACGGGCGCTTATCTTAAAAAGCGTATGGCAAATCTTTTGCATCATTTATCGGTTGCCAGGGGTGGGATTTATGAATCATGTATTTCTGATCCTCACTGACTAAGAAGAAAGGGACAAGTATCTGAAAAGCTATGAATTTGAAAAAGCAAAAATTGTTAATCGTAGAAGAGGCGCTAAAAGATCACCGAGGGCACTGGTATGAATACGATAAAGCAGTGACAGACATTAACCGGGCAATCGGTGTCAACGTGACGCTTGCGGCTCACCAAACAGTCAGTCAAGACATTATTCAGGAACTGAATGCACTACCACTGTTCAAATATACCAATTGGGATGACATTTATAATAGCCCAATTGCTCTCAAGCGATATTGGGGAATCCTAAAACATAATTGGCGTGTTTATAATACCCTCGATAAATTTCTAGCCGCCTCAGAACCCTTTGATTGCGTCTTTGTGCCCACAGTGATTATTTATCATCTGATAGCATGGCGTTTTTTAGTCAGGAAATACCAAGGTAAAAAATTTAAGCGGGTAGTCTTATTTATTAGAAATAATGCAGGGAGCTACCCTGATAACTCTACACAACCCGTTTTTAAACGTTCTACAGTTCTTCTCAAAAAAGTGCTCCAAGGTTTTTCGTCAAGCAGCGTCTGTTTTGCGACAGACAGTGATCGTTTAGCCAGAGAATACAATATTCTGTCAGGCTTGGACTTTTCTGTTTTTCCAAGTCCAAGGATAAAACTGCCAGCCCAAAAAAAAGAAAAAAAGCAGGGAGCGCCTGTTATAATGAGTTGCCTTGGTCCAGCTAGACTGGAAAAAGGTATTGATGTACTACAAGAGGCAATCTTGCATCTGCTCAGACAAAAGCCTGATTTAAATGTGAAATTTATCATTCAATGGAATATGGAAATATTTTTATTGGATGGTACTCAATTAAAGCCGGCTGTGAGTCAAAAAGTCGTTTTTTTAACATCCGCCCTCAGCAGCGAAGAGTACGACGACTATATGAGCCAAACGGATTGTATGGTATTACCTTATCATCGTCAATCATACTATGCCAGAATATCCGGCGTGGGGGTCGAAGCCGCTACGGCTGGCATACCGATTATTTTTACTAAAGATACTTGGATGGAAGATGCCGTCTCACAGTATGGTGCAGGCATAGGCATAGAAGATAAAAATGCCTTAGATTTGGCCGAAAAGATTGAACTGATGGTATCTAAAATAGATGAATATAAAGAAAAAGCAATGGCGCGGGCTAAAATGGCACAAGCGTATCACTCTCCAGATAATTTTTTAAAATGTTTATGGGAAAATGTTGAATAATTCTCAGGAGTCCAAGATTTATCTTGGACGAAAATTGTTATACTATTCACCTGCCAGTTATGGTGGTATAGCGGATTATGCACATGAGCAAGCAAATGCCTTGGTTGAATCAGGGATGGAGGTCACTTTTCTTTGTTCACCTAAATATCCGACTGCTAGAGGAGAAAAGTATCAGGTCGTACCTATATTGCATGACATGACTCCGAACAAACCTATACAGAATAGAATATTAAAACATACACACTTTGCTTATACGGTTTTAAAAAATTATTTCATATTAGCCGATTTTATCAAAAAAAATAATTTTCAGTATGTCTTATCCGATTATTCAGAATATTTAGCCCCTTTATGGTCATGGCGTTTGAAGCGCCTAGCAAAAAAAGGAGTGGTTTTTGGTGCTGTTGTACATGATCCAGTACGTGATTTTGTTGTGGGACCAACTTGGTGGCACCGTTGGTCAATCGCTTGTGGTTATTCGTTTTTGCGGGAAGCTTTTGTGCATGATCGGATTGAATTGGATACGGCAAGCTCTCAACTCCGAACGACAATTATCCCGCATGGACCTTATAAATTTCCGAGCACCAAGCACACAAGAGAAAGTATAAGACGCGAACTCCGTTTACCACAAACGGCAAAAGTGATGTTAATATTTGGTGGCATTCGTGATGGTAAAAATATTGACCCAATCATACGCGCCATGGTTGCCCTACCTGATGTCTATTTGGTGATAGCGGGAAAAGAACAGTCAGCGGCACAACGCCCCTTAACTTATTATCAGGCATTGGCAACCCAATTGGGGGTTATGGAACGCTGTCGCTGGGAATGCCGCTTTATTCCTGATGACGAGGTGAGTCAATTATTTATAGCATCAGATATTATTTTGCTGATCTATAATAAATCATTTCGCTCAGCCAGTGGCGTGCTGAATACGGCGGTTTGTCACCGTTTGCCCTGTGTCGCGTCTGCTGGAGATGGCGCATTGCGCTCTGTTGTACAAAAATATGCGCTTGGTGTGTGGATTGAATCTGTGGATGCAATTGTTGAAGGCGTGAGAAAAATATTTGACACGCCGCCAAAACCTCAATGGGAGAGGTATTTGAAAGAAAATTCATGGGACATCAATGCGGAACTGGTAATTAAGCTCATGACAGAGCGTCCAAGATAAATCTTGAACTCCTTTTATAAGAGTTATCAGTGAACTATAGAATTATTGTTGGCAGTATTGTTAACTACACCTACAATCACCTAATTGGAAACCTGCCATCCCGTCAACTCCGCATGGCCTACCTTAAAGCCTATTTGGCAGAAATAGGAACCGGCACATCAGTACAAATGGGGTGCAGATTTTTAAACGGGAGAAAAGTACACTTAGGCAGCCATAACATTATTAATTTTGGCTGCTTATTTGATGGTCGGCATTACCCTATTTACACAGGTGCCAATGTATCAATCGGACCTGATGCCACTATTTTAACGCTTGGACATGATCCCCAATCTCCACACTTTAATGATAAAGGCGGAGATGTCATCATTAAGGATTATGTTTGGATTGGCTATAGAGCCCTTATTTTACCGGGTATCACCATTGGCGAAGGGGCCGTTGTGGGGGCAGGTGCTGTGGTAACGAAAGATGTGGAACCCTATACGATTGTTGCCGGTAATCCCGCTCAATTTATCAAAAAACGTCAAACTGACTTGGAATATACCTTAAAATATCAACCGTGGCTGCTTTGAAAACTTGGATATGTTGCCAACTGGGCTCGCGTGAACACTATGCTATTCCGCGTGCTTTAAACAGGCAACTGATTGCCCTGATAACCGATGCTTGGGTAACACCGCAATCGCCATTCAATAAATTACCAAAACCTGTACTGACCAAATTACGTGAACGCTTTCATGTTGATTTAGAACAAGCCTCTGTTCAGCATTTCACGACTTCTTTAATCTATCACGAAATTAGCCAAGGTTTTCAAGGGTGGGATCGTATTATTTCTCGCAATCACTGGTTTCAGAAAAAAACCAAGCGAGCCTTGGAAAAAATCTGTCAACAGGCAAACTTTCCGGCTGAGCCGACGCTGTTTGCTTATAGCTACGCAGCCTTAGAAATATTACGTTTTGCAAAAAGCAAAGGTTGGCGTACTATCTTAGGACAAATTGATCCTGGACCTTTTGAAGAAGAATTGGTCTTAAAAGAACATCTTAAACGTCAAGTGGACTGGCAACCCGCTCCCGCCCATTATTGGGAAATGTGGCGAGAAGAGTGTGCATTGGCTGATCGCATCATGGTTAACTCAGCGTGGTCAAGCGAAGCCTTACAAAAAGTAGGTATTGCCAAAGATAAAATTAACATTATCCCTCTTGCCTATCAGCCCACTATACAATCTCAAAATTTTGTGCGTAGCTATCCGCAGGCTTTTTCTGCTAAGCGTCCATTGCGCGTTTTATTTTTGGGACAAGTGATCTTACGAAAAGGCATAGCAGCCCTGTTAGAGGCGGCAGAAATTCTGCGGGATGCGCCGGTAGAATTCTGGATAGTCGGGCAAATGGATATCAAAATTCCAGAACAATACAGAACCAAACTACATTGGATTGGTGCAGTGCCACGCGGTGGTACCGCACAATATTATCAACAGGCAGATGTCTTTTTATTTCCGACCCTTTCTGATGGTTTTGGACTCACCCAACTTGAAGCCCAAGCTTGGAAATTGCCTGTTATCGCTTCACCATTTTGTGGTGAAGTAGTACAAAATGAAAAAAATGGAATAGTACTGACTGAAGTCAGTGCAAATGCAATAGCAGAAGCGATAAAGTTCTGCGTTAATCACCCGGAAGTCTTAACCACTTATGCGAGAGCCGCCGAGTCTGTTGGGCTCACTTTATCAGAACTTCAACATTATCTTAATTCTATATAGTCATGCACGTTTTTCAATTTCCGGAATTGTTTCTGACTCAATTGATACTGGTTGTTGTCAGTACTATATGGTTTCTGAAACGAAACGATGAAATTCCTATACTTATCAGTATTTTACTATTTTATGTGGCCTCTTACCGATATTTTGTTGTGGAATTAGGGCTGGATGACTGGCTCAATTCGTATGTCACTTTCGGTCTTCACTATATTACAGATGAATCGGCACTGAGTGCTTTGCATTACATTGTCTTGGGTCATGTTTGTTTGCTTATAAGCTATATGCTGAGACAACGGGAAGTCATAGCAATAGTTAAAACAACACAAGAAGACGATTTGTATCTAAAACGAATAGCACCAACAGTCTTATTGTTAGCATTAGTGTTGGTGCCTGTGAGTATATACTCGAACATAACTACATTTGCATTATTTTTGGGAGGGCAGTCCCTCGCCTTTGGACTCAGTTATTTGTTTTTATTTCCCCTTGCTTTGATAGGTTCATCAACCCTGGTTATATTGTTATGGAAATTTAATGCTTTGGCATCATGGCAGAGCAAAGCCATCGCTAGTTTGATTTTAGTAGCTGCATTCTACATAACATTTCAACCGACTTCGCGATTTCAATTTCTAGGATTAATAATCGCTGCTGCTAGTATTTGGTTTTGTTCTTATAGTTCAAAAACACGTCTGATTGGGCTAAGCATAATATCTATTGGGATCATAGCTTTATTTGCAACGGTCGGCGCAATGCGTTATTCAAGTGAGTTGGAAGAAACGGCGGCCTGGGAGCGCTTTTATACGGCAGAAGATGCACAAATGCTTGATGGTTTTGTGATGATACAAGATGTCTATCCTTCTTTATTAGATTTCAGGTATGGTATGGAACATTTGGAAATTTTAGCACGACCCATACCGAGGGTTTTATGGCCAGACAAGCCTGTCGGTGGCTATGTCAATAAGCTAGGCTTATACAATGTCGAAAAATACGGTACATTAGGTTTTTCACCTACCTTATTTGGCTCTTTTTATGCGGAGGGAGGCGCAATTGCTATTATATTATTTTCTTTGTTGTATGGTGCTATTTTAGCCGCTCTGATGCGGTATAGTAACCGCTTGTCATATCAGGGCATTCTCATACGGGCAGTTATCATCAGCTCGATGATCCCCTTGCTGCGTGGCGGAGACTTGCCGGGTATTTATGCTTGGATTGGTATGGCTTTCTGGCCCGTTTTTTTGCTACTCTGGTTAGATAAGAAAAAATTCAAAGCCGTTTCGTCTCATTATTCAGAAGCGTTTTTTTCAAATCTCAAAGCCGGCAGTCAAGTGCTGATGCACATCAAATTCAGATAACAGTTATCAACTTATGCATGTTGCAATAATGTTTTATAACATAGGCGGTTACCATGCCGCCAGACTACGCGCAGCTCAAAATATACTTCTACAAAATGGTGGAAAACTCACTGCCATTCAAACGGTTGACAATGGTGATGAACACCCTTGGGGTAATTTAGAAGAGGAAATGTCATTTCCCTTAATAACTCTGTTGTCCAAGCAGCAAGATGATCATAAAGATTACAGTCCATACACACCTGATGCGGTTCCCGCTGTTCGAGCTACTTTAAATTCTTTGCAGCCCGATGTGGTAGCGATTGCTGGATGGGGCTTTCCCGATGCTCGTGCGGCATTATCCTGGTGTCGCCATCATAAGGTGCCTACCATTGTTATGAGTGAAAGTAAGTTTGATGACGAAAAACGCTATTGGTGGCGCGAGTTATTGAAATCATTTTTTTTAATAAAAAAATTTAGTGCTGCACTGGTGGGGGGAAAGGCGCATAAAGATTATTTGATTAAGCTGGGTTTTCCCGAAAAAAAGATTTTTCTGGGTTATGATGCCGTTGATAATGATTATTTTTCTCAAGGTGCCGTTAGACAAACTCAAATACCTAAAAAACCTTATTTCATAGCCGTTACTCGCTTGATTAAGCGCAAGAATATTGATCGTCTTGTCAAAGCTTATGCGGTTTACCGTAAGAAAGTGGGTGTTGATCAAGCTTGGGAACTGGTGATATGTGGTAGCGGTGTTGAAGCACCGGCGATTAAAGCGCTCATTAAGGATAAAAATATAACGAATTGTGTGCATTTACCGGGCTTTATATCATATAAGGAGATTATAAACTGGTATGGGTTTGCTAATGCCTTTATACATCCCGCATTGCAAGAGCAATGGGGGCTGGTGGTGAATGAAGCTTGTGCGGCAGGTTTGCCGATTTTAGGGAGTTGTACTGTAGGGGCTTGTGCGGAACTTGTCCGCGATGGCGAAAATGGTTTTTTATTTGAGCCAACCGATTTAGATGACATAAGCGATTCATTGATAAAAGTACACAATCTGAGTGAAGACTCAAGACAAAAAATGGGAGACTCAAGCAGAAAGAGAGTGGCTGCTTGTAGTCCTGAACAATTTGCAAACGGTTTTTTTAATGCTGTTACTGTGGCACGTCCAAGATAAATCTGGCCGACTCCTGAGAGAATATTCCAATATGAGCAATATTTACCAAGATGGTACTTACCTAGATAACAACGCGACTTGGCACATTGAGGATTCACCGTGGAAGGCTAAACAAATCCTCAAAATAATAGAGGATATAGAGCTAAGCTCGATTTGCGAAGTTGGCTGTGGTGCAGGGGAAATATTGGCTCAACTCTATCAGCAAATGCCCCAAATAATACAATTTCATGGTTATGAAATATCTCAGCAAGCGTTTGAGCTTTGTCTTCAAAGAAAGAATAAGCGTATACACTTCCACCTAAAAGACTTTTTTGAAGATGAAAGTACATTCTTCGATCTTGTGCTAGCTATCGATGTGTTTGAGCATGTTGAAGATTATATGGGATTTTTAAGAAAATTAAAAGATAAAGGCAAATATAAAATTTTTCACATACCCTTGGATATTTCAGTTCAAGCTGTACTGAGGAGTAGCCCGATATTAAAAGCAAGAGAATCGGTTGGTCATATTCACTATTTTACAAAAGAGACTGCTTTAGCGACTCTTAGGGATAGTGGATATGAAATAATGGCTTATTTTTACACGCATGGGGCACTTGAATTGCCAAATCAAGATTTGAAGACTTCACTGTTTAATTTACCCAGAAAATTAATGTTTTTACTGAATAAGGATTGGGCTGTCAGAATCTTGGGTGGTTTTTCCCTAATGGTTCTCGCTAAATAACAATTATGACAACAGTTGGAATACTGACACTCTGGGTTTCGCGTAATGCCGGCGGACTTTACGATGCGGTGCGTTTGATTGCCCAAGCACTTGATAACAATTCAGAATTTGAGGTTGAAATCTTTGGTTTGGAAGATGAAAAAACGCATCAAGACTTGACAGGTTGGGGCTCAGTCCCACTAAATGCCTACCCTGTTCGTGGCCCCAAGTTTATGGCCTATTCTCCCAAGTTAGTTCGCGCTCTTCACGCTGCTAATCTTGACTTGTTACATGTTCACGGTATCTGGGCCTATCCTTCAATAGCGAGTCTGCGATGGAGCCGAACTGAAAAAAAGCCCTATTTGATTACCACGCATGGTATGTTAGATTCGTGGGCGCTGCAAAATTCACGTTGGAAAAAACGTTTAGTAAGCCGCTTGTATGAAAATGCCCATTTACAGGGCGCCACTTGCCTACATGCTCTCTGTGAATCGGAGGCGCGTTCTATACGAGCTTATGGCTTACAAAATCCCATTTGTGTGATTCCAAACGGTGTTTTTTTGCCACCTGAATCAAAACCTGTTCCGACACAATGGGAGGTGCCAGATGATGCCAAAGTATTATTATACTTGGGAAGGTTACACCCTAAAAAGGGATTATTAAATCTTCTTTATGCTTGGGACATGGCTTTGAGCCATGACTGGTATTTGGTCATTGCTGGTTGGGATCAAAATGGTCACGAAAATGAACTCAAAATGTTGAGTCGAAAATTAGGTATTCAGGATCGTGTGATTTTTGCTGGTCCGCAATTCAACACTGATAAACACGCGAGTTATTCTAGGGCAAACGCTTTTATTTTACCTTCTTTTAGTGAAGGGCTACCAATGGTCATACTAGAGGCTTGGTCGTATGGTTTGCCGGTGTTGATGACGCCGCATTGTAACTTACCAGAAGGCTTTCAGGTGGGTGCCGCCATTCAAGTTGAGGCTAATCAAGAGAGTATTGCTCAGGGACTTAATGCGCTTTTTTTAATGTCTGATAATGAGCGTCAGACTTTAGGCATAAAGGGCCGAAAACTGGTGGAAGAACAATTTACTTGGCCTAAAATTGCTGCTGAAATGCGTTCTGTCTATGAATGGATTTTGGGCGGCGGATCGCCACCTTCTTCTGTTCTTATGATATAAAAGGAGTCCAAGATTTATCTTGGTTAAAATCATTTTGCGTTTAGATCGTTATAATTCAAAGGGTTTTGAGCGAGGGCGAGCCATCTGGGTCGAGATCATCTGGCTTATTTTACAGTGGCTGTTGATGAGTTCTTGGATACCAGGCTCGACACATCGCGTGTTTTTATTGCGCTTGTTCGGTGCTAAAATCGGAAAAACCGTCACCATAAAACCTGGTGTGATAGTCAAGTTTCCATGGCGATTGCAAATTGGAGACTTTTCTTGGATTGGCGAAAATGTTTGGATTGATAATCTGGCTAATGTGACGATTGGTCGTCACTGTTGTTTGTCCCAGGGAACATTTCTGTGTACGGGTAGCCATGATTGGAACAGCGAAACTTTTGATTTAATAGTTAAACCGATTACAGTTGAGGATCAGGCTTGGTTAACAGCACGCTCAACGGTTGCACCGGGCGTTATTGTCAGAGAGGGTGCCGTTCTAGGATTGGGTAGTGTCGCAACAAAAGACCTTAAGGCATGGTGGATTTATCAAGGTTGTCCGGCTTTAGCTATCAAAAAACGCTCTTCTGATTGAAAATAAAAAAAATGGCAGAGACAAAAAAAAATCATTTTTGGGGTTCGCTTACCCTAGTTATTCTTTCTATTACATTATCTCTGCTCCTAGCAGAGGCTATAATCCGTATTTTTCTACCCCAGCCACTGAGTGGCACTTGGCGTGTGAACAGTGAAAAAGGTTACATGCTTAATAAATCGGGAGGAACAGCGCGTCACCAGAAGGGAAGTCGAGTGGTGCAATACCGCTTTAATGAACTTCATCTACGCGGGGGAGCAATTCAAGCAAACATTCCAAAGATCCTTGTTGTGGGTGATTCATATACCTTTGGTTGGTTATTAGCAGAAAAAGAGACTTATATTCATCATTTACAAAATTATATTGATCGTGAGTTCGGAAAAGCGACTTTCCAACTTTTGAATGGTGGTGCCTGCGGTTGGGGGACAGCAGATTATTTAGCTTTTATTGAAGAATTTGGAGAAAAAATTAACCCTGAAGCAATTGTTATATTTCTTAACACGGATGACATTGGTCGCAGTATCAAACAGGGTATCTATAAGCTTGAGGATGCGCTTGAACTGTCGGTGAGACAAGGAATTCAGAATAACATGAGCCTGAAAAAGTTTATGAATTCTTTTCCTTTTTATCAATGGTTGCTAGAACATTCCCATTTATTGCAATTTTTTCGCCATTTAGCCATTCAATCACAGGCAAATACACATCATCGGAATATAGGTTCAATACCCATTGCCGCCTCACCTGATTTGCAGATAAACCAGGCAGATGCCGTTAATCTGGGTCATGCGTTGTTTCATCGACTTAAACAGTGGTGTGATAAGCATGAAGTACGATTGTTCGTATTGACCACAGGATGGCACTTTAGAAATACTCAAGAAAAACAAGAAAAATATATTGGCCCAACAAATGCCTTCATGAGAAAAGCTCAGGAGATATTTCTAAAAGAGGACATTCCTTATTATGATATGACTTTTGAAGTTTTGTTGACCATAAATGGTCGGCTGGAAGATTTTGTCATTCCAGATGATGGGCATCCAAATGAAAAAGGTAGCAAGCTAATTGCAGATAAGGCATGGTTATGGTTAAAACCACGTTTAGCAGAAATGTTGCAAAACGGTCACTCCTGATTTAAAGTGGAATACTTTTTGCATTTATTAAAATCATTAGCGACTGTTGTTGGAGCGGCGAAACAGTCAAAAAATGTCGTCCTAATGTCATGTTAATAAAGCCTTATTGCTTTGTGAGCCGGGTGAACAATTCAGGGAGCGAGAAAAAAATTTTTTGATATGATATTATAACCCAAGTTTGTCGATCAGAATCTATGGGAAAATTTTATCATGATGGAGATCGAAATGAAAAAGGTAGCAAGCTAATTACAGATTATAGGACTTAGGCATTGTCAAAAATCTAAAAAGATGTTACCACAAAGCCTACAAATATTACATTAACTAATGGATATTATCAATATATTTGATATGAATTGTCAAAGTGTCAGTCCTAATGTTGTAAGCCAAGAAATAAGATGAAGAAATTAGCTAAACATGACATTGAACAAAAAAAACTCATTTTTATCAACCGTTACTTTTACCCAGATATTTCTGCTACCAGTCAGTTGTTGAGTGATCTCGCCTTTGATCTTGCCCAAGATCAAAATGTCCATATCATCACCAGTAGCCAGTGCTATGATGATCCTAGCATCAAACTCCCCTCCTTTGAAGTTATCAATCAAGTACAAATTCATCGCCTCTGGACTAGCCGTTTTGGTAGGCTACATTTGCTAGGACGCGGATTTGATTATCTGACTTTTTACACCTCCGCTGCTTGGCGCTTGTGGCGTTTAGTTTCTCCCGGGGATGTGGTGATCGCTAAAACGGATCCGCCGCTCATTTCAATTATTGCATCTGTGATAGTGAAATGGCGTGGTGCAATTTTAGTGAATTGGTTACAAGATATATTTCCTGAAATTGCATCTGCTTTAGGCGTTTTTGGTATGCGAGGTCGGGTATTTAATCTGTTACAGTTCTTACGAAACCGGTCCCTTCAACGTGCCCAGATAAATGTTGTGCTAGGTGATTTGATGGCAAAACGCTTGACTCGCCTTGGGTTAGCGAAGACTCAAATAACAGAAATACACAATTGGGCGGATGGTGAGAATATTCAGCCTTTGGCAAAAGCCAATAATCCTTTAGCTAGGGAGTGGGGACTACAAGATAAATTTGTGGTCGCTTACTCAGGCAATATGGGACGCCCTCATGAATTTTCGACTTTATTAGAGGCAGCCGAAAAGCTTGCTGAAGATGAAAAAATTATTTTTTTACTCATCGGAAACGGCAGTCAGCGAGAGTGGATAGTTCAGGAAGTCGCCGAACGCGGTTTGGTCAATGTGATATTTCGTCCCTATCAGCCTCGGGAACGTTTAGGAAAAAGTTTGACGGTGGCTGATGTACATTTGATTACTTTACATCCTGCGTTGGAAGCTTTGATTGTGCCGAGTAAGTTTTATGGTATTGCGGCAGCGGGTCGTCCTGTCCTTTATATTGGGGATAAGGAAGGTGAAATTCCGCGTGTTTTGGATTTCTATGATTGTGGTATAACGGTGGCTGAAAAAGATAGCGAGGGACTCGCTAATCAGATCATGTTTTTAGCAGAAAATACTGAGCGTTGTCAACAAATGGGCATAAATGCCCGCGAACTTTTTGAAAAATTATTTGATAAACCTAAAGCTTTAGCTTTATGGCGAGAAGTTTTATTTCTTAATAAAACTGTTCCCCAAAAAACGCAAGATGTCATTTTCACGACAAACGGGGTTAGTAGTGTTGTGAAAGAAAACCAAAACCCCGTTGCTCCAATAAGTTCTTGATTTAGGAGTCCAAAATTTATTAGGAGTCCAAAATTTATTTTGGACACCTAAATACTTCCCTGCGTACCATCTCCAGCAATCGTCGTGATAATGCCCTTGCTATCTATCTTGCGAATAACATGGTTATTGGCATCAGTAATATAGATATTGCCAAGTTTATCTATTTTGACATCGACGGGGCAATTGAGTTTGGCGGCTGTGGCGGTGCCTCCGTCGCCGCTATAACCGGCTGTATTATTACCGGCAATCGTGGTAATAATGCCTTGCTTATCTATTTTACGAATGACATGGTTTTGAGTGTCGGCAAAATAAAGGTTGCCACTACTATCTAATGCGATCCCCTTTGGCTGGTTAAGTTGAGCCAGAATTGCCGCGCCACCATCGCCATGATAGCCTTGTGTACCATCTCCAGCAATGAGTGTCAAAATACCATTATCTATTTTGTGAATGCGATGATTCTTGGAATCGCTAAAATATAGGACAGTGCTACTATCGACGGCGATGCCCCAAGGTTGATTAAGCTGTACTGCTTTTGCCTTGTAAGCGTCACCGGCCATTGTAGTTGTGATCAAAAATCCCATCAACAAGATAGGATTGAAAAGTCGTTGGAATTTTTTCATTGGAAAAATTGCTCATAAAATAATTTTTATTTTGAATGATCCCATGCCAATAACAACATCACACTTCCCACACCTCCTAACATAATCCCTAACAATAGCGTATTCAAATTAAAAAATGTTTCAACGTTCAAAGAGATAAATAGGCTAGAACTGATGAAGAATGCGCTACCAACCAATATCAGCATGAGACGTTTATGCCATTGCTGCATTTCCTTTGTTAAGCGAGTCAATTGATGATCCAGTCGTTTGATATGCTCAGATTGTGCCTGACGTTGGACTAAAGCTTCATGTACTAGCATCGGTATTTCAGGTAAATTTTCTGCCCATAGTGGTAAATTAGTACGAATACCTTTGAAAAAGGCGCGCACGCCTACCCGTTCATCCATCCAACGCTCTAAAAAAGGTTTGGCTGTTTGCCATAAATCGAGTTCGGGGTATAATTCACGCCCCAAGCCTTCAATATTAAGCAAAGTTTTTTGTAGCAACACCAATTGCGGTTGCACTTCCATATTAAAACGTCGTGCGGTTTGAAACAGGCGCAATAATACCATGCCAAAAGATATATCTTTCAATGGTTTATCAAAAAACGGTTCACAGACACTGCGGATAGCGCCTTCAAATTCTTCTATCCGTGTTTGAGCCGGCACCCATTCTGAATGGACATGTAATTCAGCTACCCGATGATAATCGCGGCGAAAAAAGGCGAGAAAATTAGCTGCCAAATAATGTTGATCTTCGGTACTCAGGGTACCCATGATGCCAAAATCTACTGCTATATAAGAGGGACGAGATGGGTTTGGCGCATCAACAAAAATATTGCCTGGATGCATATCAGCATGAAAAAAGTTGTCTCTGAAAACTTGGGTGAAAAAAATTTCTACGCCAATTTCAGCCAGATGTTTAAAATTAACCCCCTGTTTTTTTAATGTAGCTATGTTGCGGACGGGTATGCCCTTGATGCGTTCCATCACCATCACGTTGGATAGTGTGTAATCCCATTCGACTTCTGGCACATAGAGTGAATCAGACTCCTTAAAATTGCGCCTGAGTTGGGCTGCATTAGCGGCTTCCCGTATGAGATCGAGTTCATCTTGAAGATTTTTCTCAAATTCAGCGACGACTTCTCGCGGGCGTAGGCGGTGTCCTTCAGTCCAATAACGAGTCGCTAAATCAGCGAATAGGTAAAGCAATTCAATATCTCTATGAATACGGGTTTGAATGCCTGGACGTAAGACTTTGACTACGACAGAGCGCCCATTATGCAATTGCGCGGCATGTACTTGGGCAATGGAGGCGGCTGCGATGGGCGTGTTGTCAAAGTGTGCAAAAACTTGCTCCAAGGGACGACCATAAGCCCGTTCTAAAATTCTGCGTGCCTCCTCGCCACAAAACGGGGCGACTTTGTCTTGTAATTTGGCCAATTCTAAGGCGATGTCATCAGGTAATAAGTCGCGGCGGGTGGAGAGAATTTGACCAAATTTGACAAAAATCGGTCCAAGTTCTTCTAAGGCTAAACGAATCCGCTTCCCGCGTGTGAGCTGCTTGGCGCGTAACCAGTAACCGGGCGTGATATAGCCAAATAAGCGCAGTGGGCGAAAAATTTTAGTAGATAGTAGTAATTCGTCAAGCCCATAGCGCACGATGATACGGTAAATGGTGAGTAAACGAGTGAGTTGACGGATAATTTTCATGCCAATCGTCGCACCCTTTGCTCTAAACGTTCAAGATCATCACGCAAGGTGTCCACCGCATTTAAAAATGTCTCCATTTCAGCGCGAGGGGGCAGATGACGAGTTTCTTCTTGCAAATATTCGCTTATATTGTGTTGTAAACTGTCAAGGCGTGTATTGGTATAGTTTTTGCCATGTCGAAATAATGTCGCTATTTTGTGTGCGGGAATATCTCCTAAGCGTTGTGCCAGTTGCTCTTCCCAATCAATGTCCAATTCTTTCATTAATTGAAACAGCTGTTGAGCAAGGCTCATTTTCCCTTTGATAGTCACGTCAGGCGTATTTGACAATGTCGCTTCGTCTTGCAACAACAGGCGTAACAGGGTAAAAGGGGCGCCGCTGATGCAGACATCAACGTCGCCGTCATAGTGACTGAGTACGAGAATGGCTTGTTTATCAGGAAATAAGGTGAGTTCAATACCGCTGGTTTCAATGCGAATGATTTTGCCGGACAATTTTTGTAAAGAATTGGACGGATTCCAGCGCAGTGCTTGATTGAGCAGCGTTTCTAATGTGATAGCAATTAATTGATTCAAAATGATTTTTTCTCTAATAAAAAAAACGGTGCAAGGTACGCCATCACAATTTAAATCCCCTATGCACGGCAACAATGCCGCCACTTAAATTATGATAATCACAACGATCAAAGCCCACCGTTTGCATCATTTCTAGTAAAGTTTCCTGATTAGGATGCATACGAATGGATTCCGCTAGATAGCGATAACTGTCAGCATCCTTAGCAATCAATTTACCTAATAATGGTAGCACTTTAAAAGAATAAAGATCATATAAAGGCTTTAAGGGGCGGATTTTTAATTCGGAAAATTCCAAGATCAATACCCGCCCGCCCGGTTTTAACACTCGCAACATTGAGGCGAGGGCGGCTTCTTTGTCAGTCACATTACGCAAGCCAAATGCCATGGTGATTATATCAAAAGTGTTATTGGCAAAGGGCAAAGATTCGGCATTGACTTGGGCATAGTCTAGCAATACGCCTCGATCAAGTAAACGTTCACGTCCGACTTGTAACATGGCAGCGTTAATATCTGCTAAGACAACTTGACCTTGTTCACCAACAAGGGTGGCAAACTTGGCGGCTAAGTCGCCTGTGCCCCCGGCTAAGTCAAGTACTCGTTGCCCGGGCTGTACGCCGGATAATTGGATGCTAAAGCGTTTCCAGAGGCGATGTATGCCTAAAGACATGAGATCATTCATTATGTCATAATTGCTGGCAACGGAGTCAAAGACTTGGGCGACGCGGTGGACTTTGTCTTGGTGTGGGACTTGGGTAAAGCCAAAATGGGTGGTTTTTTCCATGTTATTAATTCTCAATTGAGTTGCAATCTAAAAATCCTATTTCTTAAAGAAATAGGATTTTTGAAATTTGTTTGCTTGCAAAGCGGCTCCGAAATGTCTTAACTTAATGGCATTGACTCTGATAGTGCAGTCGTGAGAAATCCTATTTTTTTAAAAAATAGGATTTCTTTGAGATTGAATATCCTATCCTGCGCTAGTTGGCCCCCGTTTTTCTCCCGCCTTTTCCATTTTATCCAGATACGTTTGCCACAATTTTTCGTGGTTTTTGCCGATATGATAGAGCCAATCCCAAGAATAGATTCCGGTATCATGCCCGTCATCAAAAAACAATTGTATTGCATAAGTACCGACAGGCTCGATTTTTTCAATATTGACATCCGCTTTGCCAATTTGCAATGTTTCTTCACCAGGACCATGTCCACGCACTTCAGCAGACGGAGAATATACCCGCAAATATTCGCAGCTTAATTCAAATTGTTCGCCAGTGTCGAATGTCAGCTCTAAAACACGGGATTTTTGATGTAGGTTAATTTCCTTCGGAATGGGCGTATTTTTAGTCATATTTTTTCAGTTATCAGTAGTTATATTTCTCGTTCCCACGCTCTGCGTGGGAAACGAAGTAACGGAGCGAAGCGGAGATCATGCCTGCCTGGACGCTCCGCGTCCTGTTCTAAAGAATATATTGGCTCAAATCTTCATTTTCGACCAATTCATTTAAGTGATCATTGACATAATCAACATCAATTTTCACCGTTTCTCCCTTCTTATCCGGGGCATCAAAAGAGAGTTCTTCTACTAAACGCTCCATCACAGTATGTAAGCGCCTTGCGCCAATGTTCTCAGTACGCTCATTGACTTGCCAAGCCATCTCAGCAATCCGCTTAATGCTGTCATCAGTAAATTGAATATTTAATCCCTCTGTTTGCATCAAAGCCATATATTGTTCCGTCAAACAAGCATCCGGCTCAGTTAAAATGCGAACAAAATCTTCCGCATTCAGGGCATCTAGTTCAACGCGAATTGGCAATCTGCCTTGTAATTCTGGAATTAAATCAGAGGGTTTGGCTAAATGAAAGGCGCCAGATGCGATAAACAAAACATGGTCTGTTTTTACCATCCCATATTTTGTCGTTACAGTGCAACCCTCAACCAGCGGCAACAAGTCACGTTGCACTCCCTCACGCGATACATCCGCTCCCCTGGTTTCAGAACGATTGGTTACTTTGTCGATTTCGTCTATGAATACAATTCCATTTTGTTCAACACGCTGTATCGCTTGCGTTTTCAATTCTTCTTCATTAACCAATCGAGCCGCTTCTTCCTCATGTAGCAGTTTCATCGCTTCTTTAACACGCAATTTGCGGTTTCTGCTACGAGTGCCCGCCATATTTTGAAACATGCTTTGCAATTGGCTGGTCATCTCTTCCATACCCGGCGGTGCCATGATTTCAACACCGACACGCGATTCACTCACGTCGATTTCAATTTTCTTATCATCCAATTTGCCTTCACGCAACATTTTTCTAAACGTTTGGCGCGTGCCTGAGGGCTCTTCAGCTTCAGAGTCAAAGCGACTTTTACCGTCTCGTGGCGGTGGTAACAAGGCATCTAATACGCGCTCTTCGGCGGCATCCATTGCTTGATTATCGACTTTAGTCATCGCCTCTTCGCGGTTCATTTTGACCGCCATATCGACCAAATCTCGGATGATTGATTCCACATCACGACCAACATAACCGACTTCAGTAAATTTACTCGCTTCAACTTTAATAAAAGGCGCATTGGCTAGTTTGGCTAAGCGCCTCGCAATTTCAGTTTTCCCCACGCCAGTTGGTCCGATCATCAAAATATTTTTTGGGGTGATTTCATTGCGTAATATCGGCTCAATTTGCATACGTCGCCAACGATTACGCAGGGCAATGGCTACTGCCCGTTTAGCGGCGTTTTGACCGATAATATGTTTATCCAATTCACTGACAATTTCTGTAGGTGTCATTTCACTCATAGTCGGTTATTCTGTGGTTAGACTTTCAATGGTCAAATTACGATTAGTATAAATACAAATGTCGGCAGCAATATGTAATGCTTTTTCGACAATCTCAGTGGCACTCAAAGTGGTGTTATCCAATAAGGCACGAGCGGCTGCCTGTGCATAGGGTCCACCTGAGCCTATTGCCATCAAACTATCCTCTGGCTCTATGACGTCACCAGTGCCAGATATAATCAGTGAGGCTTTTTTATCAGCCACTGTGAGTAGCGCCTCTAAGCGACGTAACATACGATCAGTACGCCAATCTTTGGCTAATTCAACGGCTGATCGGGTTAAATGCCCTTGGTGTTTTTCCAGTTTGGCTTCAAAACGCTCAAATAGGGTAAAGGCATCCGCTGTGCCCCCGGCAAAACCTGCGATGATTTTATCATGATACAGTCGCCGGACTTTACGGGCATTATGTTTCATCACTGTATTGCCCAGTGAGACTTGTCCATCGCCGCCTATGACGACTATGCCATCACGGCGCACCGATAAAACGGTGGTCCCTCGAAATTGTTCCACAGTTTTTTTTTATCCGTTGTTAGTTTGTCTATCAGATTTGCAGTCATTGTTGTGAATATTCAAGCGTGGATAAGGCGTTGACCTTTTTTTCGGAGTCCAAAATTTATTTTGGACGAGCGGCATGAAATGTTATGATCAACAAAATCATTAGATAAACAATCGAGGTACTTATGCACGCGGCACTTTCTCCCTTTCGTCATGAGAAATTACTACAAACCTATCTGCCTTTTTTAAGCAGTCTTAAAACAGAATACCGTTATTTTATTGACAGTACCCGTCCCCTGTCACAAAGCGAAGCGGCTCGATTACGTGCCCTACTACCTGATATCACAGCTGCGAATTTTACACCAGAACAAAATAAATATATATTAGTCATCCCCCGCCCTGGCACCATCTCACCTTGGTCAACTAAAGCCACTGACATTGTCTCCGTTTGTGGCTTATCGTCTATAAAACGACTGGAACGAGGACTCCTCTGGCATTTCACGCCCGCTCTCGACAAATTACAAATCACCCAACTCAGTGCCCTCATTCATGATCGCATGACAGAATCGGTACTATTTGATATTAAACAAGCCGATGCTCTTTTCTCCCAAGCTGCCCCACGCCCATTGCGGATCATTAATATTTTAGAAAAAGGAAAACAAGCACTTATCGAAGCTAATCAAGATCAAGGTTTGGCCCTGTCTGATGAGGAAATTGACTATTTATTAAATAATTTCAAAGTATTGCACCGCAATCCGACCGATGTTGAACTCATGATGTTTGCACAAGCCAACTCGGAGCATTGTCGCCACAAAATTTTTAATGCTGATTGGATAATTGATGGACAAGCACAAGATAAATCACTTTTTCAAATGATACGCTTTACCCATCAACAACATCCGGGCGCCGTCCTATCCGCCTATCACGACAATGCCGCCGTGATGAAAGGCTTTAATACGACTCGCTTTTTGCCCGATACCAGCACTCATGAATATCATTATATTAAAGAAGACGCTGCTATTTTGATGAAAGTCGAAACCCATAACCACCCAACCGCGATTTCTCCCTTTCCCGGTGCTGCCACTGGCGCAGGCGGCGAAATCCGTGACGAAGGCGCGACTGGGCGTGGTGCCAAACCGAAAGCTGGCTTAACGGGTTTTTCAGTTTCACATTTGCGTATTCCCGACGCACCACAACCTTGGGAAACGCCCTACGATTCTCCCTCTCGCATGGCGACGGCACTACAAATCATGCTAGAAGGACCTATCGGTGCCAGTGCCTTTAATAATGAATTTGGTCGCCCAGCGATATGTGGTTATTTTCGCACTTTTGAGTTTGAAATGAATGGGCGGCGGCGCGGCTATCATAAACCCATTATGTTAGCTGGCGGCACGGGCAATATTCGACCACAGGATATCCTAAAAGAAAAAATACCGCCTGATAGTCTAATATTAATATTAGGTGGTCCAGCCATGTTAATTGGACTCGGGGGAGGGGCAGCCTCCTCAATGGCAGCCGGGCACAGTAGCGAAGATTTAGACTTTGCCTCCGTACAGCGCGGCAATCCAGAAATGCAGCGGCGCTGTCAAGAAGTGATAGATGCCTGCTGGCGCATGGGGAATCTAATAATATCTATACACGATGTTGGAGCGGGTGGATTGTCCAACGCTTTGCCAGAACTCGTCAATGACAGCGGCTGCGGTGGACGATTTAAATTAAGTGCGATTCCCACAGCTGATCCAAGCTTATCGCCGATGGAAATTTGGTGTAATGAAGCCCAAGAGCGTTATGTGCTGGGCATTGCTAAAGAAAATTTGCCGCACTTTCAAGCATTATGTGAGCGGGAGCGTTGTCCCTACGCTGTGGTTGGAGAAACAACTCTGGCACCAAATTTGCGTTTGGTTGATGATGATAATACGCTTTTGATTGATATGCCCTTATCGGTGTTATTGGGTAAAGCGCCTAAAATGCGCCGCGAAGTTGAGCATAAAAAAATCTCTGCTAAGCCTGAGCGTTTAGGGGATATTTCGATAAATGAGGCAGCATTACGAGTCCTACATTTACCGACGGTTGCCAATAAAAATTTCTTAATCACCATCGGTGATCGCAGCGTAGGCGGACTCGTTGTGCGTGATCAAATGGTTGGACCCTGGCAAATTCCCGTTGCCGATTGCGCCGTCACCGCAAGCAATTATGACAGCCTCACCGGTGAAGCCATGGCAATCGGAGAACGGAGCCCGTTAGCTTTACTCAATGCCCCCGCTTCTGGGCGTATGGCAATCGGTGAAGCCTTGACAAATATTGCCGCTGCTGATATATATTATATGAGTGACATCGTTTTATCGGCTAATTGGATGGCTGCCTGTGGACAGCCCGGCGAAGATGCGGCTTTGTTTGATACTGTCAAAGCGGTTGCTATGGAATTATGTCCCGCACTGGGTATCAACATTCCCGTGGGTAAGGACTCACTTTCCATGCACACCGCCTGGGATGATAAATCAGTCACTGCCCCCTTATCTCTGATAGTTTCCGCATTTGCGCGAGTGTCAGATATTCGGCGCAGCCTCACGCCACAAGTGCGGGGCGATGAGACGGTGCTATTGTTGATAGATTTAGGGAAAGGTAAAAATCGCTTAGGTGGATCAGCGTTGCTACAAGTTTATAATCAATTGGGTGACACGACACCAGATGTTGATAATCCAAAGGATTTAAAAGACTTTTTCAATGCCATCCAAAGCTTAAACCGACAGGGCAAAATAGTGGCATACCATGATCGATCGGATGGTGGTTTATTTACCACTGTTTGTGAAATGGCATTTGCCGGCCATACTGGCTTAGACATTCATTTAGATTCTTTGGGTGAAAACCTTTTTGCGAGTCTCTTTAATGAAGAATTAGGTGCTGTCATCGAAGTCAAAAGTAGCGATGTTGCCAGCGTACAACAATATTTTTCTCAAAATACTGATTTAATTGAACATGTTCATTTATTAGGCACAGTCAATAATAAGGATACGCTGACTTTTCATCAAAACAAACTTCCCATTTTAAATCTATCGCGTAGTACACTGCAACGTGCCTGGAGCGAAACCAGCTATCATCTGCAACGCCTCCGCGATAATCCACAATGTGCCCAACAAGAATATGATGCCCTGTTAGATAGCAACGATCCTGGCTTATCTGTGCATTGTACATTTGAATTAAAAAGGCCCCCTAATCTGGGTGGAAGACGACCACGTATAGCGATTCTTCGTGAACAAGGCGTGAATGGTCAATTAGAAATGGCAGCTGCATTTGATCGGGCAGGATTTGCCAGTGTCGATGTCCATACCAACGACATTTTAAATGGACGTGTCAGCCTCAAAGATTTTCAAGGATTAGCGGCTTGTGGTGGATTTTCCTACGGCGACGTGTTGGGTGCAGGTGGCGGTTGGGCAAAATCTATTCTTTTTAATCCGCGTGCTTATGATGAATTTTCAGCTTTTTTTCATCGAGAGGATACTTTTGCCTTGGGGGTGTGTAATGGATGTCAAATGATGGTACAATTACGCGATTTGATCCCGGGGGCTGCCCACTGGCCAAATTTTGTGCGTAATCAATCTGAACAATTTGAAGCCCGTTTGCTCATGGTAGAAGTGACTGATTCTCCGTCGATATTTTTGCAAGGCATGGCGGGATCACGTTTACCGATTATCGTTTCACATGGCGAAGGGCGAGCGGTTGTTGAGAGTGGATTAGTGGCATTGCGTTATATAGATAATTATGGAAAAGTGGCACAATCCTATCCAGCGAATCCTAATGGATCACCGTTAGGCATAACGGGACTGACAACGCAGGATGGTCGCTTTACCGTTATGATGCCACATCCTGAAAGGCTCTTTTTGAGCCACCAATATGCCTGGTTGCCTGATGATTGGCGTGCAGAGGAGGGGCCTTGGATGCAAATGTTTTGGAATGCGCGTTGCTGGCAGGGTTGATAAAAAAAATTATGATTTTTGCGATTTTTATGATAAAGTTTATCTTAAACAAATCATGTTAATCACATCATCATTTATTGACAACCGCTTTGTTTATCAATATAGTGTATTCTATTTATAGATGGCTAGCGGATTTTTTGTAATTTCAATAAGTGTTGTACAAATTCGGTAGCTTGGTGATGACTAACACGATGTGCAATATTTTTAAGTAATTGTTTGTACACAGCTTGAGGTAATAATAATGACGAAATTTTCTTTGACACTGATACTTTCTGTTGCATGCAATACTGCATTAGCAGCAGGCGAACAAGGTATCCCGATGGGACCTTTTCAGGTTATTCCTGAAATAGAAGTGACCTTAAAACATGATGATAATATAACGCTCGCACCTGACAATGAAATTGATTCATTTGTGACCGTACTCCGTCCCCAAGCCACATTCTTAATGCGGCAACGCGCCCAAACCTACTCGGTGATTTTAGGCACTGAGCTAGGATTTTACGCTGACAGTTCAGATGATGATTATATTGATGTTTTTGTAAAAGGCAATGCAAACTGGCGGCTCGCCCGCTCTGCGGACTTATCTGTGGGTGCTAATTACATGAGAGGGCATGACCAACGTGGTAGTACCGATCGTGGTATACAGGTTTCTGATGAAAAAGAGCCTGATACATGGGATGAAGTTGGTGTCAATGGCTTGTTCCAATATGGGACGCAAGAGAGAATTGGTTTTGATGCTGAAATCGGATATACCACCCGCTCTTACAAGGATTTTATTCGTAAGGAAAAACTGGATGACAGAGATCAGACGGATCTGACAGGCAGGGTGTATTATCGGGTCCTACCTAAAACCCGCTTGTTCTTTGAGGCCAGTTACAGCCTGATAGCATACCAAAATGACTCTGCTACAAGCAACAACCAGCGAGCCGACAGTGATGAATCCAATTATTCTGTAGGTGCAACCTGGACTGCGACTGCAAAAACGAAGGGAACTGCTCAAGTGGGGTATTTGAAGAAGAAGTTTGATTCAAATGCAACTGATGACAGATTTGAAGACTTTTCCGGTAGCAATTGGAAAGTGGCTGTAGAGTGGAAACCGATCCCTCGTTCACTGATAGATATTTACACAAGTAGATATGTCAGCGATACCACAGGTATCCAGTCGGGAGGGGCACTGGATACACAAGATTTATCAGTGAATTGGCGGCATAACTGGATGCCACGTATATCTACGATTGTGGGTCTGTATTTGGCTCAAACTGACTATCCAGGTGGCACAAGAACAACTCTAGGATTGGATGAACGCTCAGATGATCTCACTAACTTTGATCTTGGAGTCAGTTATCAATTTATCAAATGGGCTAGTGTCACAGCGGGTGTGAGCTTTACAGAAAGAGACTCAAATCTTGACTCCGACGATTATAAGCGGAACATCTACTATCTCACACTCAAGGCTGCTCTTAAGTGATCGGAAAGTAGATACTATCTCGTTTTAGATTTTCTTTTTTAAAAGCTTATGGTAGGGTGTGTTTCGCTGAACGAGACACATCCTACATTTGTCTGTAGCGCCTTTGTAGATAAAGTGCTCCTTGACTGTACGTTATAAAAAAATAACGGGAGAATCATTGATGAAACCGAAATATAACAGTTGGTTTTTTTTAACACTACTTTTTACCTTGATAACCAGTTGTTCTTCCATACCAGGCCAATATGAAACAGAACCATTGCCTACTGAAGAACCAATTAATGAAGAACCAATCCTTGGGAATACAGAAAAAACAATTGATACAACCTTGGGAAATATTCCAGGGGAAGCTCTTAACCCCGCAGCAGAACTACCTGAAAACATAGAGCCAGAGCTGAATCCTGATGACATTTTATCAAGCTACCGGGTAGGCAAGGGAGACAATATAAGTATCAAAGTCTTTGGAGAACCTGATTTTAGTGTGACAGCTAAGGTAAGTAAAGAAGGCAGCATTTCTTATCCATTTTTAGGAGAAATAGAGCTTGTCGGTTTAACCGTCAATCAAATAGAACAAAAAATTACTTCAGGTCTCAAGGGCGACTACCTGGTAGATCCCAAAGTGAGCGTTACGGTGTTGGAATATCGACAACTTTTTGTGAATGGGGAAGTCAAAGCACCCGGCGGTTATGCGTTTGAACCCGGCATGACAGTTAATAAAGCCATTTCTTTGGCAGGGGGGTTCGCGGAAACTGCCGCACGCGATGAAATTTTCATCATCCGTGACGGAAATAAAACAATGACACCCTTACCGGCTAAACTTGAAACTTATCTTGGTCCTGGGGACATTGTTATTGTCAAGGAATACAAAAAATTTTATGTCAATGGCGCAGTTAAAAGCCCAGGCAGCTATGCCTATATTCGAGGAATGACTGTTGAAAAAGCGATTTCAATCGCAGGTGGGTTGGGTGAATATGCGAGTGGCTGGAGTAATATTTATATTATCCGTGACCGAGATGAAACGCAAAAACCGACTCGTGTCGAATTAAATTCGCCGGTATCTCCCGGGGATATTATCAAGGTTGAAGAAAGTACTTTCTAACTTAGGAAAAAAAAGGATGCAAAAACAGGAACCTGTAGAGAAGAATGACCAATTAACGAGCCAAAGCGATGAAGATGAAATTGATCTACGAGTTTTTTGGCATATTTTCATTAAACACAAGTTGACCATTTTTCTACTCACCTTATTGATTGGTATCTTGACGACTATAGTGGTTTTTTCACTACAACCCATCTACCGATCAACAGCAGTGTTGCTTATAGAAAATGACAAAGCCAATGTGATTTCCATTAAAGAAATTTATGGCATGGAGTCCTTCGGTAAGGAATATTACAAAACACAATTAGGGATACTAAAATCTTGGACTTTAGTGGAGAAGGTTGTCAAAAAACTCAACTTAGTTTCTCATCCGATTTATAATCAGAAAAAAGAAGAAAGCTTATGGCGTAAATGGCTTCCCAGTTCATGGTTCTCACCAGAAAAGCCACCCACTGCCGAAAAAAAACGTGATGCAATCATTGCTTCTCTGAGAGATCAATTAACTATTTCGGCAATACGGAACAGTCGATTGGTGACAGTTAGCTGTGATTCTCCTGATAAAAAATTGGCCGCTCAGGTGCCGAATACTTTGGTTGATCTCTATATTGAAAGCGATCTGGAAGCCAAACTAGAAATGACTAATAAAGCGGCTTCCTGGTTGACTGAACGTGTAGAGGGATTGCGTCAAAATCTGAGCAACTCTGAGAAAATCCTCCAAGAATATATGGAGCGTAAAAATCTTATCAATGTTGAGGGTGTCAAAAGTGTTGCAAAAAAACAGATTGAAGAAACGGCTTCTAATCTGGTTAATGCGAGACAGGCATTTGCTCAAGCGAATAGCGTGTATCGGCAAGTCAAAGCGCTCAAGGGTCAAGGTAGCGAAGCTTATGAATCTATTCCAGCCGTTCTCAATAATGGGTTGGTACAGAGTCTAAAACAAGCAGAACTGGAGGCTGAGAGAAAAGTATCTGAACTATCAGAGCGTTATGGGCAAAGACATCCTAAGATTATTGCAGCCCGTTCTGATCTCGAAAAAGCAAAAGCCAATACAGCCAGACAAATTCAGCTGGTGGTAGGCGGTATTACCAAAGAATATGAGGTGGCACTCGCCAATGTGAAGGCGCTAGAACAAGTCCTTGACGAAAATAAAAGAAAAATTAAAGACCTTAACAGAAAGGAATATGAATTAAAAAAACTGGAAAGAGATGTCACCGTTAATCGTCAACTGTATAACATGTTTCTGACTCGCTTTAAGGAGACGGATGCATCGCAAGATGTACAATCATTGCAATCAACAATTGGGCGACTCGTTGATCGAGCTTTAGTCAGCGACTTCCCCTATAAACCTAAAAAGAAACTGATTGTAGGTATCAGTTTGCTATTAGGTTTTATCTTATCGACCATGTTAGCGTTTAGCTTGGAATATCTTGATAACACGATCAAAGATGGAGAAGATGTTGAACAGAAATTGGGATTGCCTATGTTAGGCAGCTTGCCGAAACTTAAAGTGAGTAAGGCAGATGAATTTGAACCTCTGTGGAAGTTTTTAAAAGAGCCTAAAACAGCCTTTGCTGAATCTGTTCGGACACTCCGTACAGGTGCCATTTTATCTTGCCTTGAGAGCGAAAAAAAGGTATTTGTTGTGACCTCGTCTGTGCCTGGTGAGGGAAAAACAACTTTTTCGACTAATCAAGCACTGGCTTTAGGGCAAATGGAAAAAACCTTGTTAATTGATGCTGATATGCGTAGACCCAGTATAGGCAAGGCATTTGGATTGACAAAAGCACCTGGGTTAGCTGAACTCGTGGCAGGCACGCGGAAACTTGATGAATGTATTCATCATCTAGGTGAAGACAAAAAAGTGAATCTTGATGTGATTCCCAGTGGAAAGGTGCCACCTAATCCTTTAGAATTGCTTTCTTCTCCGCGCTTTAAAACTTTGTTAGAAAAGTTATCCAAAGAATATGCGTATATTGTTATTGACACAGCACCAACAATGTTGGTCAGTGATGCCTTGATACTTGCCAAAGTAGCCACTAAGGTACTCTATGTGGTTAAGGCTGATGCTACCCCTCATCAAGTGGTCCTAGATAACCTGAAACGCTTGCGTCGTGTCGGTGCCCCTGTGGATAGTATTGTTTTAAATCAGGTACAGACCCAGAAGTCCTCTAAATATTACTACTACGGTAAATATGGCTATTATAAAAATTATTATAAGAGCTATTATGCTGGTGGACATGGGTACTACAACAGCGACAGCTAGGATGGTTTTAGGAGTCGGCCAGATTTATTTTGAATGTCTTGGACTCCGGAGGATAGACGATGCCACAACTCAAGCTAGCCATGCTAGTTGTTTTAATGTGCCTGACCATTTGGCTGATTTTTCTTGCCGCCTCATGGGGGGTAGCTGGTTTAGTAGCCAAAGAAGCCAGCTATGAAATGCAACAATGGGAAAAACAAAATATAGTCAAAACAGGACGCTGGCAAAAAACTCAGACTACCCTGAGAGCAGCACAGTTCTTTGAATCCGCTCAGCCTAATTTTTTGGAAGAAATGGGTAAAGCTAACTATTTGTTGTTTCGTTATGGTACAATAACAGCCGCTGAAAAATATATGGCACTTTCTCTCGCTTTAGAGTATTATGTAGATGCGGCTCTGCAAAAACCCGTTTCTGCTTATACTTGGGCCAATATTGCCATACTTAAAAATCGTTTAAGGCAATACGATGCACAATTTATAACAGCACTAGAAAACGCGACTTTTTTAGGACCGTGGGAACCCTTTGTACAAGAAGCGATAGCGGATATTGGCTTAGCCGCGTGGTATAGACTACCCAAAGAAAGACTGGAAAAAGGACGTTCCATTATATTTGCGACGCTTGAGCGAGGGATGCATAGTCAAGCTAAGCTGATGAGGACACTCATCAAAAAACACAGGCGAGAGTATGTGATTTGTGTGTACAGTAAGGAAAAAACTGAGTTAACTGATTTTTGCCTGTAACAACTTATGGAGAAAACAGTGATGAAGAAACGAATGATAAGATGGTTAGGTGTAGGGGTATTGTGTGGGATGCTTTCAGTGGCACAAGCCACTATTCAAGAAGATCTTGATGCGGGATTGTCACCGCTTGAAGCTGTCCAAAATGCTTTGGAAGAAGGAATACCGGCGGATGAAATAGCCGAGCAGTTATTGGATGCAGGATATGATCCGACTAGTACAGCAGAATTGGTAGTTAACGCAGCACCGAGTAATGCCGCTCTGATTTGTAAGCGAATCGTGCAATCAGCAAAAACAGGGGAAAAACAGGTCGGTGATATAGCCGCTGCTTGTGTACGATCTGCGCCAGATGCTGCCGTAGAGATTACCACTTCTGTCATCGAAGTTGCGCCTGAGGCCAGCACTGAGGAGGTTGCCGAGTCCGTAAAACAAGTTGTGCCTGAAGCCGCTGATGAGATAGACAGAGTCGTGGCAGAGACTTCAGCCCCCCCTACCACGCCTACTATGATTGTTGCCTCAGTACAAGAAGAAACCCTAGCAATAGAAGGGGAAGTCGATGGTAGTCCCAATATAGCTGGCTTAATAGATAGTGGCAAAACAACGCCGGATGGCAATATCGTTTTCATAGTGAGCGATCTAACAACTGGCAATTCTACAGGATTGACGGTTGTTGAAAATGAGGCGGATGACAATAGCCTAATAGTCGTTGATGCAAATCACAATCCGACTGGCCAAATCATTGAGCTAGTTAATGATTTGCCCGAGGTTGCCAGTCCAAATTAATAATTGACGGGGGATACCCTATGATTTAGCCTGTTTCAAGGTATCAAGAAACAGGCTTTTTTTTTTGTCCAAGATAAATCTTGGACTCCTAAGTTTAACTACAGGGATTTCTTTTTAGCAGGGATTAGTCTAAACATTAACTACAGGGATTTCTTTTTAGCAGGGATTAGTCTAAACATTAACTACAGGGATTTCTTTTTAGCAGGGATTAGTCTAAACATTAACTACAGGGATTTCTTTTTA
>JALXAQ010000134.1 GCA_026991885.1 Thiotrichaceae bacterium | reverse complement strand
ACAATAGGCAAACTCACAGTAGACTTACGCAATGAGTACAACGGATTAGCGGAATAAACGGATAAAATATAATAAATTCCTATCGTTAATATTAATTAATAGGGTTTTTAAATCAGTTTATTCCGCTAATCCGTTGTACTCATTATTATCTTAAATAAAAATAAAAACCATTATCATCTATAATCAAAAAGGCGAGTAAAAATCAACCATGTTAATGAAAACTCAAAACATAACCCAAACCTTTCCCCTCGCCATGGCATCCGAAGGGGAATGGGTGAAAATTGACAAAGTCGTGGGCGGAAAAAATTTTTTCAAGCGTCTGATTGCAATGGGGTTAATCGAAGAAACAGAGTTACAAGTGTTACAGCGGCAAAAAGGTAACGGAATAGTGGTGGCGCGTGGAGAGACACGCTTAGCTTTAGGTATTGGCATGGCAAATAAAATTATGGTTGTACCGATTCAGGAGAATTAAAATGATGTTACGTGATATGGCAGTCGGTGACAAGGGCAAAGTAACGGGTCTTGAAAAAGGTAACAAAGCCTATCGAAAGAAACTGTTAGCAATGGGTTTGACGCCCGGCACAGAGTTTAGCGTGATACGTTACGCGCCGATGGGCGATCCCATAGAAATTAGTGTGCGCGGTTTTGCGCTGACTTTGCGAAAAAATGAGTCGGCTGCCCTATTGGTAGAGAGGATTGAAAGATGAAACATTTAGTCATCGGAGTCGTCGGTAATCCTAATTGCGGGAAAACGACTTTATTTAACGTCTTGACAGGCACAAAGCAGCGCGTCGGCAATTGGCCAGGTGTCACCGTTGAGCGCAAAACGGGTTATTACAAACATGATGATCGTGATATTGAATTAGTCGATCTGCCCGGGACTTATTCGCTTGACGTGATAGAGGGGGGGACTTCACTCGATGAGCAGATTGCCCGAGATTATGTTATTTCGGGTGAAGCTGATTTGATTGTTAATATCGTTGATGCTTCTAACTTGGAACGAAATCTCTATCTCACCACCCAATTATTAGAAATGCAAGTCCCTTTGGTGGTAGCTGTCAATATGATGGATATTGCTGAACAACGCAATATTGAGATTGACATAGCGGCGTTGTCACAGCAATTGGGTGTGCCGGTGATCCCCATCAGTGCTGCCAAACATCAGGGTATTGAAGAGTTAAAGCAGGCAATGGACAAGGCGGCTGAGGATAAACATGTGCCAACGCTTCGAGTGGAATACCCGGAGATGATTGAGGCGACTATCACTCAGTTATTGCCCACCATCACGGAGCGTTTGCCTGATACTATCAAATCTCATGCTCACTGGGTTGCCTTAAAACTGTTAGAAAATGATAGTTGGGCAATAGACACTTTGGGAAAAGATTTAAGCGAAACGCTGACACAGCATCAGGAAAAAATAGAAGAGGATTTGGATGAGGATATCGATATTATCGTCGCCGACTGTCGTTATGCCTTTATCGCCACGATTATGGAAAAGGCAGTGAAAAAAGCCAATCAGGTGACAAGGACGGTTTCCGATAAAATTGATAAAGTCGTGCTCAATCGCCTCCTTGGCATACCGATTTTCCTTGGTGTGATGTATCTCATGTTTATGTTTACCATCAATATTGGTGGGGCTTTTATTGACTTTTTTGATATTTTGTTTGGTACTATTTTTGTCGATGGTTTTGGCGAAGTCTTAAGCGCCATCGGTTTACCAGAGGCATTGGTAATCTTCATCGCAGGCGGTGTCGGTGGGGGTATTCAAATCGTCGCCACTTTTATTCCTATTATTTTTGGTCTCTATTTGTTTTTATCGTTTTTAGAAGATTCCGGTTATATGGCGCGGGCAGCTTTTGTCATGGATCGCTTTATGCGCTTTATTGGATTGCCGGGAAAATCTTTTGTGCCGATGATTGTTGGTTTTGGCTGTAATGTGCCGGCTATCATGGCAACACGCACTTTAGAAAATCAGCGTGATCGTATTTTGACGATTTTGATGAATCCATTTATGTCTTGTGGCGCACGTTTGCCAGTATATGCCCTATTTGCCGCAGCCTTTTTCCCGGTGGGCGGACAAAATCTGGTCTTTGGCTTGTATCTGCTTGGCATTGCGGTGGCGGTTATGACGGGGCTGATTATGAAAAATACTCTGCTCAAGGGAGAGGCATCAGCTTTCATCATGGAATTGCCGCCTTATCATCTGCCCACTGTGCAAGGCATTTTGCTACGGAGTTGGGAAAGGTTGAAAAATTTTATCTTCCGTGCAGGTAAAGTGATTGTGCCTATGGTGATTGTGATTAATTTTCTGAATTCTTGGGGCGTTGATGGTTCTTTCGGTAATGAAAACACGGATCAGTCGGTACTGAGCGAAATTGGTCGCACTATCACGCCGGCTTTTGAGCCAATGGGTGTGACTGATGAAAATTGGCCAGCGACTGTGGGCATTTTTACGGGTATTTTGGCTAAGGAAGTCGTTGTGGGTGCCTTGGATGCTATCTATAGTGAACTTGCGGCACAAGATGCGGGTATTGAAGTGGAAGAAGAAGCGTTTAGTTTTTGGGGCGGTATCGGTGATGCCTTTGCGACTATTCCAGCCAATTTAGGGGATGTGACTGATAGGATTCTCGATCCGCTGGGTATCAATATCGGTGATGTCAGCAATATAGAGTCTGCGGCTGAGGCACAAGAGGTGAGTAGTGGGACATTCGGGGCAATGGTCGCGCGGTTTGATGGTCAAATTGGGGCTTTTGCTTATCTGTTGTTTATTTTGTTGTATTTTCCTTGTGTCGCGGCGACGGCTGCCATCTATCGGGAGACGAATATGGGTTGGACGGTATTTGTGGCGGCTTGGACAACGGGATTGGCTTATATGTTTGCGACGGTGTTTTATCAATTGGGGACTTTTGCACAACATCCGATGGCTTCTATTGGTTGGACGGTGGGCTTGTTAAGCCTGTTTGCGTTCAGCATTTTTGGACTGTATATTTCTGGTCGTCGTGGACTGAGTACGGGGCAACCGGTATTGAATGAAGGATAAACAGTTCGTAGTAGGCGATTTATCGCCTATTATTTTGGAGGGGAGAAAAAAACGATGATTTTGACTGAACTTAAATCTTATCTGGTTAAAAATAAAAGGGCGCCTTTGATAGACATGGCTCACCATTTTGATGTGGCACCCGATGCAATAAAGGGGATGTTGGCGCATTGGATACGCAAAGGCAAGGTGCGCCGCCTCGAAGGTCGCAAGTGTGACAAAGGCTGTTGTCAGGCTGATCAGTCTCAGTTGGAAATTTATGAATGGGTGGATCGTCCCATACAAGCTAAAATTTAACATTTTTTTCAGGCGTGCAAGGCGTACCTTGCATTCGTAAATGATAATCATTATAATTTATTTCTCGTGTTAGTTTCAGATTAAGGAGAATAAAAGTTGAAAATAAAACCCATTGTCGTCGCTATTATCGGATTAGTCAGTACCAATGTATCAGTGGCGGAAGAAAATGTATTACCCAGTGGCGTTAGCATAAATGGTATTGTTCAAGTAGAGGCTCACTTTAATCAGGACTATGACGGGAATGATTCCAGTGATTTTGTTGCAGATGAAGTGGGCGTGGCGATAGAGGCTCAGGTGCATAAATTAGTTAAGGCTCAAATTGCATTTCTTTATGAAGAAGGTGCCACCGATTTAGAAATAGATGAGGCGTTTGTGACTTTGGGTCAATCAGCACTTTATTTGGCGATGGGACAATTGTATGTACCGTTTGGCAATTTTGAATCGCATATGATTTCCGATCCGCTCACCTTAGAATTGGGCGAGGCGCGAGAAAAGGCAGCTCAAGTGGGTTTTGAAAAGGGGGGAGTCTATGGCGCAATCTATGCTTTCAATGGTGCCACTCAAGAAGGTAGTGAAGATAAGATTGATCATTATGGTGCCAATATTGGATTTGCTCAAGAAACGGAACGCTTCAGTTATGATTTGGGTGTGGGCTATATCAGCGACATTGCTGATTCTGATGGATTGAGTGATACGCTGGGAGAAAATGCGACGAGTCCAGATTATGGTTATGTGGGTGGATTAGGGGCACACTTTCTCTTTAATATAGGACCAGTCAGTTTGATTGGTGAATATGTGACGGCGTTGGACGGATTTAATGTTGACCACTTTGCTTTTAATGGCAAAGGCGCGGAGCCGAAAGCTTGGAACGCGGAAGTGGGTTATAGCTTTGAGATTGGGGGCAAAGAGACAACTTTTGCACTGGGCTATCAAGGCACAGAAGAGATGGTTGCTATGGAATTGCCAGAAAGTCGTATTTTAGCCGGTTTATCGGTGGGGATTTATGAGAATACGACGTTTGCTTTTGAGTATGCGCGTGATGAGGATTATGATGAGAGCGATGGGGGGACGGGTAAAGACGCTGATATGATGATTTTGCAATTGGCGGTTGAGTTTTGAAAAACGTTGGATTTATAACTGGACTGGATTCAATTTTTTCTGTTATGTGTCCATTAAGTCACTGCCATTAAGTTAAGGGCAGACACGCAGGTATGCCTTCCGAGGCAATCCTTTATGGTTGCCCTTAATATAAATTAGTCAGCTTTGGTAACAAAACCCATACGAGTAATCCCCGCTTT
This sequence comes from Thiotrichaceae bacterium, assembly GCA_026991885.1. Lineage (GTDB taxonomy): Bacteria > Pseudomonadota > Gammaproteobacteria > Beggiatoales > Beggiatoaceae > Thiomargarita. Next base: position 1,235 of record JALXAQ010000134.1, on the reverse strand, counting down.
TTGGGCGATTGACATGATTGAAGCTAATTTTTGATATTGCGTTTTTTTATCCGCATGTAGATGTAATTCAGGCTGGGGGATAGTCTGAGCTGCTTTTGCCAAACGAATGGCAAGTTCTTTATCGTCGATACGCTCATCGTTCCAAAACAGTCCCCCTTTGTTATCAATCGCCAAGGCTATGTTGTTCGGTTTATCGGGGCTTTCTTGGCTAGAGGCTTGAGGTAGATCAATTTTAATCGCATGAGGCGTGAATAAAGGTGCGGTGATAATAAACAAAATTAATAATACCAACATGACATCGATCAGTGGAATCATGTTTATTTCTGACAACGGTTTGCTATTTGAATCTTCTTCAAAACTACCAAAAGTATCTCTGTACATATAAGTTGTTCTCAATGTAATCAATCAGTTGGAATTCGCAGTTTCGAGTCGATAAGCGGCATGACAGGCAACACAACGCCCCAATATCTCATTGAGTTGCTCAAGTGAGTGTTCACTATCGCCGAAGTCTTTGCCATCTAAAGCGATTTGGTCAAAAGCATGGTGACTACCTAAAGCCAGTTTTTTAAATCCGAGCGGTAATTTGCCCATCAATCCGCTAGGTGCGTGATGAGTTTTTTTCATGCCTAATAGCTCTGCTGCCGCTATGAGGGCTGGCATGTCTTGGTTTAAACTGGCTTGCAGAATTTGCTGTGTCCCCAGCAGCATGGCACGCATCTCACCCAACATAAATGTGCGTTCAGCTTCCGTGACAATGATTGCTGTTCGTTTATCGGCTTGTGAGCCTGGCAGCGTTTGACCCAATACAATAAAACGGAGTACCACAGCGGTTAGTGCCACCATTAATATAATGATTATCGCACCGCATAAATTTTTTTTTAGATTCATTGACATAATTTAATTAAAGTGTTTTGATGTTGTACCATGATTTGTATAGTTTGCTGTGAATTCAAGCGATATTTCTTCAAATCGGGTTTTTATTGTGTGTTGGCGCAGTTTTTGTTATTATATGACACTCTTTGTATTAGCAATCAAGAGAGATAAACTATGAAATACATCATGGCCACAGGACTAGCCCTCCTGTTGATATTCAATATTGCTTATGCTAGCGATAAAGGGGCTATAATTGGTGGAATTGCTGGTGGTGTCATTTGTAATGAGGCGAGCAAAGGAGACCCAGTCGCAACCCTGTTTTGTACAGCCTTAGGTGCTGCTGCTGGGCATGAGTTGATCGA
>JALXAQ010000133.1 GCA_026991885.1 Thiotrichaceae bacterium | reverse complement strand
TATTTGTATCAACAATTGCAAGAACCCCATGCTCTCCAATGGTTATTTTTTCAAGCCAGGTTCCAAAAAAATCAAGTTCGACTTGGATACCTACCAGGCCATTTATTTTACCATTGCTTGTTCTAATTGGACGATTAAGAGATACAATCATTGTTCCAGAGGTACCCAAAAACATTCGGGTCATATATTTTTTAGTTGCGGGATTATTCTTATATACCTTACACCACTCTCGATCACTCCCATCCATCCCAATAAAAGTTGGTATTGGAGGGACAGTATATGCACTCGTTGCAATACAACTTTCATTAGCAACACCAATTTCTTTAAAATAGCTGGGCAGTGTTTGTAATTTGGATTTTAAAAATTGGGTGGTTTTTTCTTCCTGACTTCGATTTAGTAGTTCCTTAATTAATGCTTGGCTAACAATGTCTCGCAAGACATAATCAGGAGCAATGAATGCACTTTTTATCCATTCACCTATTAAAAAACTTGTATTAGCAACACGAGATTGAACATCAGAAACTTCTTTACTATATCCTGAACGAATATCATAGATTGCATAAGCCGTGATTAGTAGACAAAAGATAACGACATAAATTAAGCTTTTTTTATATTCTGTTATCCACATTATTTTGTATTCTATTAATCAGCTCTAGTTCTGAGATATTATCATAAATATTTTTCCACCTTAACTAATAAAATGTGGCGGTCTATTGCTGGCATAGATCGGGCCTATTATCATCAAACACTTGCGCTTGAGTTAACTTGATGCAAAAAGCAGAGAGCAACAAAACAGAACACCGATTTTGCGGTCAAGTTGAGCAATGTTATGTTTTGTTGATTACCAGTAAATAGAGTCATTAAATTCCTTAACACACAGGGTGCTCATTGATCGTTGGTATTGGCTTTCTGTTAATGACTGACCAAGCCAACCTGCTGGTATTGAAAGCGTAAAAAAAATCAATCTTGAGCTTCAATTTGCTAGAATTTGGAACCACAGCGAATTATTTTGAGCATATAACGCGTCACCGGATTTCATAGAACGAAGTGGGATGATTACACACTCATACAGACCGCATTAAACAGTAACAAACAACAACCAGTACAGCCCGATGACCTTTACTCCTTTGCTGGCAACCTAAGAGAAAACATGCCAGAAGAATTGCCCTTTAGACTAGACGATTAAATTGAACTGGCAGATTGGTCAGGGCGGCAGATCAATCCCAATAAACGAGGATACATTGAATCAAAAACACCTGAAGTGTTAAGCCGGTTAAACATTAGCACTGACAACTGGCATCATCTCACACTTAAATTTAAGTCATCATTTAAACGAATGGCAAGCCACCCTGATAAAACCGATCATTTATGTGAATTATTTGACCAGCAATGGATACAGGGCATCAAGCAATGTAGGTAACTATTTAGCCAGGAATAAAAACCTTTTAAATCAGCCCAATATATTCCCAAAATCATATAAGGGAAGGACAAGGCTCGTCTAACCAAAATTTCTAGGCAAAAATCATCTGACAATAGAGTGATAATTGATCAATAAACCCTATTTCTACTGAATCATTGCACAAAAAATATTCCCTTTTGGCTTTTTCAAAATTCAGGTGCCCGCCTTTCAATTA
>JALXAQ010000132.1 GCA_026991885.1 Thiotrichaceae bacterium | reverse complement strand
GTATTATCTATATTGGCAAGGTTTTAACAAAAGATAGCTTGTCTGATATATCCATTTACACCTTCAAAGAAGAGTACGCCGGTTTAGCCCATTTGAGAACAATTGGCACGGCAATCAGTGACGGGAATGGTTGGCAGCTTACAGATATTAACACCTCAAAATTTGAAGTGACAAGGGTTCAAAAGGATCACCAAGATACTCAGAAAGATAATGCTTTCTTAGACCCAGAAATTTTAACAGTGGCAAATATAGAGCCAGAGCAGTTATCCTCAACTGAATTAAAAACCATTATTGATCACCAAAAGGAGAATCAACTTAAAACTGATAAATATGAATTAATCTATTGGAAACGTTACTCAGTGCCACTTTCGGCATTAGTCATGTTGATGTTATCGATGCCATTTTTATTTGGATCAAATCGAGGGGGAGGAGCAGGGCAACGCGTTTTTATAGGTATCATCGTGGGTATTGTTTTTTCATTGGTGAGTCGCTCTGCCAATGAATTAGGGATTGTATATGGTTTTTCTCCGTTGATTAGCGCCTTTTTTCCACTGTTTATATTCTTTCTCGTTAGCTTATTTTTCTTAAATAGAATCAGGTGATGGTTAAAAACAGCACTAGCAATGTTTTAAACAACAAAACTAAAAAAGTACAAAAACTAGGGGGGATGTATTTAGAAAATCTCTATCAACTAAACATAGTTAGTATTCCTTTGTGAAACCCTAATTAATCGAGATACCCTTTATAACTTTTCGATAAGCCGTATAATCTCCCCTTTTTTATTTTACTGAGAGATGTCTATGAGACCAAGTGGTCGCGCTAATGATGAAATGCGCAGCGTTAAATTTACCCGTAATTACACCATGCATGCCGAAGGCTCTGTACTCGTTGAGTTTGGGGATACCAAAGTCTTATGTACTGCTACGGTTGATGATCGCACGCCACCTTGGCTACGCGGTAAAGGCCAAGGCTGGGTGACGGCGGAATACGGCATGTTGCCGCGCTCTACAAACTCTCGTATGGGACGTGAAGCAGCCCGTGGCAAACAAAGTGGACGCACCCAAGAAATTCAGCGCTTGATTGGCCGATCATTACGCGCTGTGGTAAATCTAAAAGCACTAGGCGAAAGGCAGATTATTGTCGATTGCGATGTTATCCAAGCGGACGGTGGAACGCGCACCGCATCAATCAGTGGCGGCTATGTCGCTTTATGTGATGCTGTGCAAACCTTATTGGATGAAAAGAAAATAAAAACAGATCCTTTAATCGGTCAGCTAGCATCCATCTCTGTCGGCATCTACAACGGTGAGCCGGTGCTTGATCTTGATTATCCTGAAGATTCAAATGCTGAGACGGATATGAATGTGGTGATGAATAATGCAGGCCATTTTATAGAAGTTCAAGGAACAGCAGAAGGCCACGCTTATACTCGTGATGAAATGAATGCTATGCTCGATCTTGCAGAAAAAGGCATTAATGAAATTATTGCCCTACAAGATCAAGTTCTAAAATAGGATTAGACATGAGCAAAAAAGTCGTTTTAGCGAGTGGTAATGCAGGAAAACTTCGAGAGTTTTTCCGTATTTTAGGTGATGTCGGATTCGAAATTGTTCCACAATCTGATTACGACGTTGTTGATGTACCAG
>JALXAQ010000131.1 GCA_026991885.1 Thiotrichaceae bacterium | reverse complement strand
GGTAGCAACCCCCTTTGCAGCAGGTTTACTCTGTTTTATTGGGCTGTTTTTCTTGCAAAATGTCTTCAATTTGAAAGTGGTTTAAAACTTTCACAGTCTCTTAGGGACGGCGCAACAATAAACCTACCAATTATTACGCAGAATTTTTGCTTCTAATCAAATGATCTCAAGAGGCGCATAGTTATTCTACGCAACGATTTGAGATCATTTGAGTAGAAGCATAAAGACAAGTAAGAATGGAAGGTTTATTATTTCGCCGTCTCTTAACCACCCCCCCCCTTTTTTTCATTTTTTTTATGTTAGGATAATGCGCTGTCTAAATATAAAAAATATTTGTTAAATATGTCACAGTGCAACACTCATCAATCCTTTATACTTCCTATCCGTGTCTATTATGAAGACACGGATGCTGGTGGTGTCGTTTATCATTCTAATTATCTTAATTTCTTTGAGCGGGCGCGTTCAGAATGGTTGCGCCAGCTTGGCTATGAGCTTGACTGGCTAGCACAGAACGAGAGCCTGCTTTTTGTCGTTCGCTCTATTAGTTGTGATTATTTACGTCCTGCGATATTTAATGACGAACTTTTTGTGTCCGCTGAAATCAAAGAGTTAGGGAAGACCAGTATTGTTTTTCAACAAAAAGTTATGCGCGCCCGCAAGGAAACGGATAGAAGCAGTGATGAAGCCTGTGTCATCTTGGCTCAGAGTCAAGTCACTGTCGTCAGTGTCGATGCTGTAAAGTTTAGACCAAAGCGTCTACCCACCAATATTCTGGAGACTATAAAAAGTGTCATTTGATCAAACCATATTGAAACTTGTTCTTGATGCAAGCCTGATTGTAAAAATAGTAATGGGGATATTAGTATTAGCCTCATTAGCTTCATGGACATTAATGCTGATTAAATCCAGCCAGTTAGGCAAAGCACAAAAACGACTGGATATTTTTGAAGATCGTTTTTGGAGTGGAATATCACTTAACAAACTTTACAGTGATCTATCGCAAAGGGATAACCGTGAAGGTATGGCAGCCATATTTTATAATGGCTACCATGAATATGCGCGTATGAGCAAAGGCGATCGCCCTCGCTATCTTCCTCTTATTGATACCGCAAATCGAGCGATGCGAGTCGCCGAAACGCGTGAGATAGATAAGTTAGAGCAGAACCTGTCGTTTTTAGCAACGGTTGGCTCAACCAGTCCCTATATTGGCTTGTTCGGCACGGTTTGGGGAATTATGAATTCTTTTCTATCCTTAAGCCAAATGCAACAGGCGACTCTGGCAGTCGTTGCCCCAGGTATAGCCGAGGCACTTATTGCAACGGCAATCGGTTTATTTGCGGCGATACCTGCTGTCATCGCCTATAACCGATTTAGCGATAAAGTTGATCGAGTTGCCGTGCGTTATGAGAACTTTCGTGAAGAATTTACCACATTGCTAGAGCGACAAATCATGTTAAAACAAGGTGATGATAATGTCTCGGCGGTGTAAACGTCGTCGCCTAATGGCAGAAATGAATGTTGTCCCTTATATTGATGTCATGTTGGTTCTACTTGTTATATTTATGGTGACAGCGCCTATGCTTCAAACAGGCGTGCAAATTGACTTACCTGAGGCAAATGCTGAAACTCTGGAATCAAAAGGATCGCAAGCCCCA
>JALXAQ010000130.1 GCA_026991885.1 Thiotrichaceae bacterium | reverse complement strand
ATTCAAAATGATTTTCGCATGGTTAAAATTCCTATAACTGTCAGGTAGGTAGGCATAATTATTGATAACTGAATTGAAAAAAGCAAGCCCCTCCAAAAACGCCTTGATTGGGTTTCTCGTTCCTTTGCGCCGCGTTCAATGAGCAAGCGTCATGTCAAAAAAAAATCCGATTTTTCTCGTTCCCACGCGGAGCCCGTCCCGTCGGGAACACTTTTGGCTGTCGTTAAGGATTTATCTTGGACTAAGGCTCCGCACTATTTCCCGCATAATCGGCATCATTAAGCTTGAGTGAGTCACTTTATAGGCTAATCCTTCCCTATCTTCCGCTTTTGTGCCGACTAAAATGGTAAAGGTATAGATTTCTCCTTTTATTTCCATACTGCCTACGACCAATTTATCTTTCACTTTGCGTTTGTCATAGGTTTGTGAAGTGCCGGATTTTATCAGTAAAAAACGCACGCCTTTAATTTGTTTGAATGAGCGCAAGGTGCCTTTCTTTGAGTAAACGGGGGCTGATAATGTCTGTTTTATAAAGGTTTTTGCAGCGTCTGTTTTTAAGTATTCCTTTATTTGCATATCTGCCGTTTTAAAAGGCAAGCTCTCTTGTCTCAGTTCGTCTCCTTCATGGAATTTTATAAATTCAATAAAATAAGGCAGTTGTGCATCAGGCTCTCTCTTGCTATAAACAATCGCGGTTATTTCATGGATGATGCGGTGCATTTGCATGGGCGTTGCTTCGGCTGTGCCAAAACTCAGTCCATGTATCAAATTTTCCGCCGTCACCGTCTCTCTTGCCTGAAATTGGCTCGGATGATATATGCCAAATGCTTGGTATAGTTGCATTAATTCGTCCTTTGTCGGTTTTTTTTCTGCTAAGGCATAACGTAGCGGCAAATTTTTGGATGCACCAAAAGTTTCTATCGGCGTGTACCATGCTTGTTTTTGGCGCTTATCACAATAATTGACGCCTTGGGCACCGGACGAATTTCGCAGGGTTTTATAGGCTTTATTGCAATATAATGAGCGAGTTGCTTTGTCGCCTAAGGATGCCAGTAGCACCGCTGCCGGTATTTTGGCAATACTCGCCATGCGTCGTAGGGCTCGATTTCTTTGTATTCCATTGCGTTGTTGCGAGCCACTATTTTCTTCCAGATATTCGCCCCGACGATAATAACGTATAATCTCGCCACTGAGTTTTGCCACAACTATACGAATATCGGCTGCTTTGCTTTCACTGTCTTCTGATGGCACCAGTGTTTTATTAAAGGTTTGATGGCTTGTTATGTCTGTGAGTGCTTTGTCCACTTTTCTTTTAAACCGATAATTTTCTTGAATCGGTAAGGTGATCTTGATCTCAGTCAAAATGCTATTCTCAGACAGTTGATTATAAAACTGTTTGACGGGTGAATAAATCAGATCATCAAAACCGGGCAAGAATTTCGTCGTGCGCTGACTCAAGTTGGCATAAATCTGTTTTTTCAAAAACGCTTTGTTCGCCACCAAACCTTGCAAGGATGCCGGCAAGTGGGGTTCGCTCGGCGGTTGAAATTGTGCTAATTGTGCCATTATGCTTTGATATTTTTGAGGATTGTTTTGATAAGCATTTTTCACCCCTTCTTTGGCTGAGCGGATAATTTTGTCCCAACGAATTTGACGCGCTTGGGCTAATTTTGAGTCCTCCGATGGTAATAAACGGAGATTGTGCAAATAGGCGGCGGCTAATATCGCTTGCTCGGCTTCGCTTAAATCTTTGGGTTTTTTGCCAAACACTGTCGCTGCAACCGCTTGTATGCCATACACGTCATCGCTGGCTACCAGCAAAGGGGCATGCATGGCAATCCACCGTTGAAATTCATTCCCCTGATTTGTCGCTAAATAGGGAAAAAGATGGCGTGCGCCTTGTATTTCATCTAGCTTTCTTCTGATTTTAGCAAGCATTCCCCGTCCATAAGTTGCCCTAAAATAGGCTTGCCCTTTCAGATTTTTGATAATCAGATTGATCAGCCCACTGCCGCCACCCTTAGTTTGCAAAATACGATAAGGCATACCAAATATGTCAATTCCTTTATAAGAGCGTTTTTGCAAGGTGATAATATCCCAAAAACTGATGGCTGAATATTCAAAATCTAAGTAACGATCTTCGCGTGCTATTAAGACTTCCCAAAAAACGGGTGGAATGGGATTCTCTACATATAAAGCCCCTTGGCGTTGTTGATGATTAAACGCTTTTGTTGGCGATTCTGATTGACTGGGTATGGTGCCAATTAGGTTATTATCCCGATCACGTATCGCAATTGAACTGCGGTAGCGGTGCAGCTTGAGATAATTATTTAATATGGTTGGATTAACTTCACCTGCAAGGTAGCTGTACATGCCATAAGCATACAACAAAGGTAGCAATAAAATCAGCGTGGGTAGCATGATTTTTAATTGCGTTCCTTGGTTGAGTTTTTGGATCTGAGTGAGTAAACTGAGATACCAAAAAACTTCGCTTAGGAATGATTTGAGTTTTAAGTAGTGCAGCATAGTCTTAATCTCCTTTTATGTGACTGAGTACAACAAATTTACGGAATAAATGGATTAAAAAAAACGGCGGGTTTTTCTCGTTCCCACGCGAGGCAAAGGAGTCGCTGCCACAACCGACGCTCTGCGCCACATATTCTGCCAAAATCAATTCCCGTCAAGCATTTTTATGCATTTTAAACACTTCAAAAGAGCGGGGTTCACTTTTATTAATACCAAGACGCTTTTTCAGCCTCCTCGGCAATTTCTTAGCTGGTAAATCTCCAATAAAATGCTTAACTCCTTTTGTAGCTTCTAAAACGGCAAACAAATCCAGCAATTTTTGTTCATCACTATCGGCATCCTCAGTCGGCAAGAAAAACAAGACATTAGAAAACGAACTATGCATGTAGATGCTAAGTTTGCCAAAAACCGTTTCAACGGGACTTTGATCGAGGTATTTTCTCATGGCGTTAATGCTTTGCACACCAAACACTTCTCCTTCATAATTGTGATCAATGGGCCTATTTTTTTTCTTATTCGTCAGCCCATCAGCTATCCCAATAAAAAATATCAGAAAATCCACAAAATATCCAATAACAACGGGGGTAATGTCTGATTGGCTAATCCTATTAGGATCATCGTTTTCATCAGTTAACTGATACTCTCCTTGAATAATACTTGGTAAAGTGACAAATACGGCAAAGGCTCTTTCAACCCTTTCTTTTTCGTTATTGGGATTAAAAAAATCAACCCATTCAATGGGTTTTAATCTGTTCAGGCTGCTAATGATCAGTTTGGCTTTGCGATCAAAAGTAGCATCTGGACAGTCAATAATGGCGGGCTTATTGGTCTTGGGATCAAGCGATTGAACCCCAAAACGGTTGTCGCCAGTATGTGCTTTAACGGCCTCTTCAATTTCTTTTAAAATCACATCCTCCTTATAGAAATTGACTTGGCTAATACGCTGATTCATTTTCTCTTGTGACTCAAGAACAGTTTCCGTGGTGTAACTATCCATTTCACTTTTGATCATTGAAATGTCTTGACGAATTTTATTTTGTAATTTATTGATACCAGAAACAAATGAATCAAATAGTTTGGCTTCCTCATCTCTAAAATAGCGTCTGGGACCATTACCCGCTCCGACAGTTGCCTCACAAGTCCCTCCATGTTCTCTTTCTCGCTGAGCGGTTTTGCTGGAGTAATCGGATAATTCAATGACGGTGCTATGGATATTGTTAAAGGCATTTTCAAAGCCTTGGAACGTATTGGCGATCTGACGGGCTTGGGACGTGGCATTCTGTTCGGCAAAGCCTTCGGCTCTAATAAATCCATAATAAAAACTGTAGCTAAAAAATACACTGACAAACATGACGACTATATAAATAAAAAGCCATAATAAACGTAGTACTAGATAATTCACCTCAATCATCGAAAATAAGGCAAACACGAGTATTAACTGGATCGTGCTAACCAATACAAACAGTAAAGGCTTAGAAAGTTGTCCGGCACTCAAAATAAGAAAGCCGTCGTAAGACGTGTAAAAGGAGATGATCGATAAGGCAAGAATAATCGTCACCAAGATGGGATTACGTTGACTAATGCTTTGGACAAACCCGTTTTTATTTTGAATATGCATAAGACTTTCTCCTCGATGAAAGTGTTGAGTTGTATTCTTTATAACGAGGTTTGAGTCTAAAAATTCGGATTTTTGGTCCAAAATTTATTTTGGACGTTTTGCCGGAGCATGTAACCCAATGCCCTTAACTTAATGGCATTGATTTGTAGGGTGGATTAAGCGATAGATCCTCCCCCTTAAGGATACTACCTGTATGGTTTTTTCGCGATACTTAATGGCATTGAGCATCTAACCCCCTGTTAAGTTATGTTATCATTGCAACCTAAAAAAAGTATATTAAGGCGTAGGTATTCTCCAAAGCTAAAGCTTTGGACTCCAATCAACAAATTGATGGTGTTATCCCGCCTATTAATCTGAGTTATCAGGAGTACTCTTTTGGAGAGCAGCGCGTTGCACGTATCATCATCCCCAAAGGGGTTGATCGACCCTATTATACTTCCAGAAACCGCTACTATATTCGGGTGGGTTCAACAAAACGCATTTCATTATGTATAGTATTACGGGATCACAGATTCGCGTTTTCCTGTTTCAAGATCGGATCGAATTTATGAGTCCGGGGCGACTTCCCAATACTGTGAGTGTGGAAAAACTGATTGTAGGCACCAGCTATGCACGCAACCCTTTATTGGTGCGATTCATGGAAAATTTGGGATATATGCTGGGAAGAGGTTTGCCGATGGTTTATCGTGAGGCTAAAGATTTGAATAGATTTATTGATTTTATTGATGAGGGTGAGGAATTTAGGGTGATTTTGGGGTTGAATGCTTTTAATTCATAAAAATTAATAAGTTGTAGCCCGCACCGAAAAGCACCGTCCATATTGGAAAATATTTTAACATTTCTAGAAATCCTATTTTTTTAAAAAATAGGATTTCTTTGAAAGTTGAAAATGTTAAAAGACTTTTTAAGAGCTACTTATTACAAGGATGACGGCAGATAAATCAAAACCAAGCGATTGCTTTGCGGTTTTGACTTATCCTTGTAATATTCCTTTGCAGAGCAAAGGAACGCTGGCATCAAAGCGCCGCGTTATAATAATCCTCGTAAATCTTCCACCTTTTGCCGCCAATGCTGAGGCAGACGATTCAGATCAAGCATTTGCTCCAATCGTTGTAAAAAGGCAGCCGCGAGCGATCGCCATTTTTCTGGTTGGCATTGGACGGGGAGATTTTCTCGTTGTCCTAAGAGCAGTAAATTGTAAAAAGCGATGGCTAAATCAGGGATGACTGGTATAAATGTTTGAATAAATAATAGTTTTTCCTTCAACTCTATCGCCCGGCCATAATCGGCCACCGCTTGAGCCAGTTCGCCTTGACCCTGTAAAGCATTTCCGCGATTCATGTAGGCCGCCGCCAAGGAGTTTTGCCATTCAGGCGGCCAAGCTTGATTTGAAGCCGCCAGAGATTGGCGCAACTTTTCCATCAACTCAATCGCCCGGCCATAATCGGCCACCGCTTGAGCCAGTTCGCCTTTATTTTTTCGAGCCACACCGCGATTCATGTAGGCCGCCGCCAAGGAGTTTTGCCATGGAGGCGGCCAAGCTTTATTTGAAGCCGAAGCCGCCAGAGATTGGCGCAACTTTTCCTTCAACTCTATCGCCCGGCCATAATCGGCCACCGCTTGAGCCAGTTCGCCTTGACTATATAAAGCCACACCGCGATTCATGTAGGCCGCCCCCAAGGAGTTTTGCCTTGAAGGCGGCCAAGCTTTATTTGAAGCCGCCAGAGATTGGCGCAACTTTTCCATCAAGTCTATCGCCCGGCCATAATCGGCCACCGCTTGAGCCAGTTCGCC
>JALXAQ010000129.1:5778-19515 GCA_026991885.1 Thiotrichaceae bacterium | reverse complement strand
CACCAAAACCATCAGGGATTTGTTCTCTGGCTTCTTGTAAACGTTCATTAACTAGCTGGCGAGCAAAATAAATATCCATGCCATCTTCAAAATAAACATTCACGACAGATAAGCCAAAATTGGAAATAGAGCGAATTTTATCAATCCCCGGTAAGCCATTCATAGAGGTTTCAACTGGATAAGTGACATATTTTTCAATTTCTTCTGGAGCAAGTCCTTCGGTTTCAGTAAAAATTTGCACCAAATTGGGCGACACATCTGGAAAAGCATCCAGTGGTAATTGTTGGTAACTATAATAACCAGCTACCATGACTAAGAGGGCAAATACTAACATTAATAATCTTTGTTGCAGAGCATAAACCATTTTTTTATTTTCCTCTCTTGTCTGAATCAGAATTTTCAGAATTAGAGCTGTTGCAAAATAAAAAAATCTTACGGTTTCCATTGTCAGAACCTTGATTACAGATTGTTTAATTAATCGGTTCTAACCAGCAACAATTCTGAAAATTCTTTAATTCTGCAAATCCTGATTCAGACATATTTTTAATGTGAATGTCCAGCTTCTGCAAAAATACTTTTCTGCATTTCTGCTTTTAAAATCAAACCGCCTTTACTGACATAATCTTGACCCGTTTTTAAGCCAGATAAAATTTCAACTTGAAATTCATCTGAATTTCCGACTTTAACAGTTTGTAAGGCATAGCCCTCTTTAGTTACCACAAAAATCGTATTATCATTTTGAAGCGCGGTTTTAGGCACAACAATCTGCGCCCTATGAGTTTTAACTTGAATTTTACCAGTAACAAATAAACCAGCTCGCCATTGCCCTTTAGGATTAGGCAATATAGAGCGTATTAACGCTGTGCGAGTTTCCTTATCAATTATTGGAGAAATATAAGAAATACTTGCCTTAGTCTTAGCGATGCCATCATTAGACGAAATCATCACAGGTTGATTTTTCTTAATTTGCAACAAGTCGCTTGGATAAACATCAAAATTAACCCAAACCGTTCTTAAATCAGCAATCACAAAAGCACTGGATTCATTACTTAAAACAGTACCCTCAGCTATAGCAAATTCACTAACATCAGGGCTTAAAATTTCCCCTAAAGTAATATGTTTTTCTACGACAATACCATCAATTGGCGCAACCATTTGATATTTAGTCAAACTAGAAGTGGATTGCTTGGGTAGCCTTTTTATATAAGCATCAGAAAATCCAAGTGCATTAAGTTTACGTGCTGCGCTTTGGTTTCTGATTTGAATTTCCAAAAGTGTTTGTTTGATTTCAAACAGTTTTTGTTCAGAAATCAGCTTTCTTTGCTGCAATTTTTTGTTACGAGTGTAATTATCTTGTGCTAAAGCAACTTGTTCCAAAGAGGCTAAATATTCTGCTTTTGCATCAGCCACTTCGCGGCTTTCTAAAACCGCCATCACTTCGCCTTTTTTAACGCGATCACCTAATTTTTTCGTGACTTTGAGTACAATACCCTCGACACGCGGAACTAGATGTACCAAATATTCTTCATTGAGGGCTATTTCACCAGTGAGCGTGATGTCATTTCGCAATATGCCTGAACTAGCACTGCTGATTTTGATAGCTAATTCCTGCCTTTGTGCATTGCTGAGAACTTTTAACTGGTTTTCATCATCATGCTCCTGGTTTTCATCATCATGCTCATGATGTTCTTCGCCTTGAGAAACATTACTCATGTGGCCAATGAGCGATTTTGTCGCATCATTTTGGATTATTAATACAGCGGTTAATAAAATTAAAGATAAAACTAAAATAGAACAAATACGCATAAAAATCCTCCTGTTATAAATAGATAAATCATACCCAAACTATTAGACGTGCGGGCGCAACTTGGGTAAGAGAAAATGACTAACTGAGAGAATTTTTAGGAGGACGCTGGGGCAGTTCAGAAAAGAACTGATAAAAATGGGGAATATAGAAAAGAAAAACAGTTGAATTGAAATGGATACTCAGGAATGGATTGTCAAGGGGAGTGCAAAAATTGAAACTGGCATGGCAAAAAATACAATCATCACATGAATCTGAAAACTCAGATTGTTGATCAGATTGTTGATTGATATGGTATTCTGCATGGGAAAATTGATGATTTGTCGTGCGCGTAGGGAGATTGTCTTGACACAATAGCATTGCCATTGCTGGGAAACTTTGCAATTGCAAAGCCACCAACATAAACAGGATTATAAAGTGTTTTTTGGACAGACGCAGCATCAATTTTTTTAGATATTAGTTAATACGGGGCATGGATTTTAAAATAAAGTCACCTGTTAGTCAAGTGCCAATCAAATTGGCTATGGAGTTTAAACGGTCAAAAAAAAAATAATATATAACTTAATCATAATCTTACAAAACAAATGACAAAAAATATTTGATTATTGTTATCAGATATTATAAAATGCTCATCACAAATGCTAGTCTAACTTAGATAGTCTCGACAGCAAGCATCATTCACTTTTCATATAAATTACTTAATATATGTGTATCACGGCTCGACAATTAGTTATCATTTTGCTTATCTTTTCACAGGGCATTATCCTGTGGCAGGGCGCCTTTGCGTCTGCAAAAATGACTATTGCCGTTGATGGAGAAAATACCCCTTGTATTCAAAAAGATATGATGCAAGTCGCTCACAATGATGAAATGGATTGTGATTGTTGTAATCAACAGGATTGTAGTGGAATTTGTTATTGTCATTCTTGTGTTCATTGTAGCCTTGGTTTAATTTCTTCAGTGCCTAGCCTTCGTTTTTCCCCTCGGGTACTGAATTCTACCTTTTTTGTTTTCCTTTTAGACGGGCATTCAGCCCAACTTTTCAAACCTCCCCGTAAATTCTGTAGCTGATTTTTTGATTTAAATTCGGCACTATTTCTATTTCTTCTGTATAAAAACGGATAGGGATTCGTGCGCCTTTTTTTTCTTGAATTATTTGCACACATTCATTAAGGGGACTTGTCATGAACAAGTACAGCATTATCATTTTACCTATTTACTTAGCACTCTCAAATTGTGCCATATTTCCCGCCAGCGCACATGAGAGCGTTCAAAACGGCTATAAGATTGAACTGGTTGCTTCAAAATCCGCTTACCCGAATAATATTCGGATAAAATCGGTTGAAAACGGTTTACAAGTCACAGGACTTGTCACTCATCAAATACATCAGGCAATGAGGATTCGTGGCCATGTAGAAGTAGAAGTATTGGATAAGCAAGGACAAATCGTTAAGCAAATGACCGCAACGATTAAGCGTCAGCAAACTAAACCTGTTCGCCGTACACACAGCCGTCCTTTTTCTGTGATTATTCCTGGCACAGTATCTAAGGAATATCGTATTCTGATTCGTCACCATATTGACGGTGGAGAGCATAGCATTAATTAATGCCTAAAATGGTAGGGGTTTCAAAATTTTGAACCCCTACTTATTGGAGAAAACAGATGAAAAAAATTTATTTACTCAGCTTTTTAGTGTTAATCGCTTTCCGTCCAATTCAAGCGGAAACTCTGATAGAACTTTACCAGTTAGCGGCACAAAATGACCCCAAACTGAAAATTGCCTATCAAGAACTTATTGCCGTTCGAGAAAAAAAGCATCTCGCTCGTGCGCCATTATCGCCAGAGGTGACGCTGGGGGCTAACGCAACCGAAAATTTGCAAACGGATAATTGGTTAATTGGCAATGATAGAGAAAACACCACTATTGGTTACGATGTCACTCTCCGTTATCCCTTATATCGACGCCAGTTAAATATTGCACTCGAACAAGTTGATAGTGAAATTAAACGAACTGAAGCTGAGTATGAAAGTGCAAGGCAGGAACTGATGGCGCGGTTAGCGAGCCGTTATTTTGATGTATTGGCTGCTAATGACAATTTAAAATTTACAGTCGCAGCGAAGAAAGCCTTCAAGCAACAATTAGATGAAGCATTAATGCGTTTTCAAGTCGGATTACTTAGCATAACTGATGTCGAAGAAGCCAAAGCCGCTTATGATTTAACCATTTCCGATGAAATTTTGGCCCAAAATGAAATAGATAATGCTTTAGAAGCCTTGCGCGAAGTCACCGGGCGTTATCATAAAGTCTTAGCCACTTTGAAAGAAAAAACGCCTTTACTCGCTCCTAATCCTGCTGATGTTAATAAATGGACTGTAACGGCATTGCAACAAAACCCCCAAGTGTTGGCAACACAATATTCAATAGAAACCGCCCGTCAGGAAATTGAGAAACAACGCGCGGCTAATTTACCGACAATTGATTTAGTCGCTCAACATCGTTATAGCGACATCTTTAGAGGAGATGATAATCTGCCTGGTACTTTTACAACCAATAATAGTGTGGGCATACAACTTAATTATTTTATTTTTGAAGGCGGAAGAATTCGTTCTCGCACCAAAATCGCCCAAATTCGCCGTATTCAAGCCATTGATAAATTAGAAGAACAACGTCGTGCTACCCAATTACAAACTCGTCAAGCTTATTGGGGGTTACTCTCTAATATCAGTCGAGTAACAGCCTTAAAACAAGCTTTAATTTCAAGTGAAACGGCTTTAAAAGCAACACAACAAGGTTTTGAAGTCGGTACACGTACATCAGTTGATGTTGTAAAGTCTCAACGTGATTTATTACGCGCTCAAAGTGATTACTCTAGGGTTCGCTATAATTATGTGCTTAGCACTATATTGTTGAAGCAAGCCGCCGGATCATTAAGTGAAGAAGATTTAGTAGCCATTAATAAATGGTTGCTGAACTGATTCTAAAAGTGAGGATATTATGCGTCTATTAATTAGCTTATTAATAATCAGCACCACTTTACTCTTAACAGCCTGTGGTGAACCAGAACAGGAAAATGCCCTAGAACATGCAAAAAAGCATTTAGATGCTAAATATGTTTGCCCTATGCACCCGCAAATTGTGCGTGATGAACCAGGAAATTGTCCGCTTTGTGGTATGAACTTAGTCAAAAAGACCGTTCAAACCGCCCCTAGCCCAAAACATGAAGCGAATCAAATGCAAATGGATGAAAAGAAACCTCCTGCTGTAACTATTCGTCCTGAAATCATCCAAAGAATGGGCATAAAAACAACCAACGTCAAAGAGGGAAGCCTGAGTAGAATAATTAAAACCGTAGGTTATGTGGCTTATAACGAAAATAAGTTAGTACACGTTCACCCTCGTTCTAGTGGTTGGGTAGAAAAACTTAAGGTACGACGCGAGGGCGATTTTGTCAAACGTGGACAAACCTTATTGGAAATGTATTCCCCAGAAGTTTTAGAAGCGGAACAAGATTTTTTAGTCGCCTTACGCACAAAAAGTAGCAGAAACCTTGGGATTAATCGTAAGCAATATAAGAATGCTATACGAAATCGCTTACGACTATTAGGTGTGCCAGAAACTACTATTCAAACAATTGAGCGTAAAGATACATCTATTAATACAGTTCCCATATTCGCGCCACAATCTGGTACTGTGACAGTCTTAAATATTCGTGAAGGCATGTATGTCACACCCAGTTCAGAAATGTTTGATATTGTTGATTTATCAAGAATCTGGGTGATTGTTGACGTTTTTGAACATCAATTAGATTGGGTGAAACAGGGATTAAAGACAGAAATGAGAGTACCTGCTTTACCCGGGCGAGTTTGGAAAGGCAAAGTCGACTATGTTTATCCCGAACTAGAAGCCAAAACTCGTACTTTAAAAGTCAGACTCCGTTTTGACAATCCTAAAGGGCTATTAAAACTTAATATGTTTGCCCAAGTGACGATTTACGCTAAACCTAAGGAAGTTTTAAAAATTCCGCAACAAGCTTTGATTGTAACAGGAGAGCGTCAAGCGGTTATTAGGGCATTAGGCGAGGGAAGATTTCAGCCAGTGAATGTCAAAACTGGAATGCGTAGTGACGGTGAAGTTGAAATTTTATCAGGATTGAAAGAGGGGCAGCGGATTGTGTTATCTGGACAATTTTTGATTGACTCCGAGGCTAACTTGCAAGCAAGTTTCTTGCGGTTTAGTGGTGGTGGGCATCAGCATTAAATAGTTGAATCGTAGGGGCAATCCCTTGTGGTTGCCCTGTCTGCAAAATAAAAGGAACTCATCATGCTAAAAAACATTATCAATTGGTCAATCCAAAACAGATTTCTAGTCCTAGTCGCCACCCTCATTATTACAGCTTGGGGCTGGGTTTCTTTGCAACAAATCCCCTTAGACGCGATACCTGATCTTTCAGATGTACAAGTCATTATCAAAACCAGCTATCCTGGACAATCCCCCAGTGTAGTAGAAAATCAAGTGACTTATCCGATTACCACCACCATGCTTTCAGTACCTGGTGCAGAAGTGGTGCGCGGTTATTCCTTCTTTGGCGATTCTTATGTTTATGTCATTTTCAAAGATGGCACTGATTTATACTGGGCACGTTCCAGAGTTTTGGAATATCTCAATCAAGCCGCTTCGAGTCTGCCCGATGGCGTACAACCTCGTTTAGGACCAGATGCCACCGGAGTTGGTTGGATTTATTCTTACGCACTCATTGATCCCACTGAACAACATGACCTTTCAGAACTCAGAAGTTTACAAGACTGGTTTCTCAAGTTTGAATTACAAACCGTCCCGGGCGTTGCAGAAGTCGCCACAGTCGGCGGCATGGTGCGACAATATCAAGTCGTTGTCGATCCCGAAAAATTACGCACTTTTAATATCCCTTTGTCACGAGTGAAGCACGCGATTCAAAACTCCAATCAAGAAGTCGGCGGCTCAGTGATTGAACTCGCAGAAGCTGAATACATGATTCGCACCAAGGGCTATTTATCTTCTATTAAAGACATCGAAACCATTCCCGTAGCGGTTAGCGAAACAGGGACACCCTTATTAATTCGTGACATCGCTAGAGTACAAATAGGCCCAGAAATGCGTCGCGTTGTCGCCGATTACAATGGCGAAGGCGAAGTCACTGGCGGCATCATTGTCATGCGCTATGGCGAAAACGCTTTAACTACTATTAAAGCGGTCAAAAAAAAGTTAGAAGCCCTCAAAGCAGGATTACCTAAAGGCGTAGAAATTGTAGAAACTTATGATCGTTCCAGCTTAATCCTACGCGCTGTAGATAACCTAAAAGAGAAACTGATTGAAGAATTTATCGTTGTTGCGATTGTCTGCTTTATATTTTTATTCCACTTACGTTCCGCTTTAGTCGCCATTATCACTTTACCTATAGGCATTTTAGTTTCCTTTATTATTATGGAAAGTCAAGGCATTAATGCCAATATAATGTCATTAGGGGGCATTGCGATAGCGATTGGAGCAATGGTAGATGCTGCTATTGTGATGATTGAAAATGCCCATAAACATATAGAAAAATGGCGACATGCTCACCCCAAACAGAAAATCCCGCCGCAAGAGCATTGGGCATTGATAGCAGAAGCGGCCAGTGAAGTCGGCCCAGCTTTGTTTTTTTCGTTATTAATCATAACTTTAAGCTTTATACCGGTTTTTACATTAGAAGCACAAGAAGGGCGATTATTTGCACCATTGGCATTTACGAAAACTTATGCGATGGCAGCGGCTGCTGGATTATCCATCACAATAGTTCCAGTATTAATGGGCTATTTCATTCGTGGCTGGATTCCAAATGAAAAAGTGAATCCAATCAGTTTTTTGCTCATCTTAATCTATCGTCCCTTACTCTGGACAGTGCTATTTTTGCCGCGTACCACTATTTTCTTAGCGTTTTTAGTGATGTTGACCGTTTCAATTCCCTTATTTGGCATTAGTAGTGTACTAGCGCCTATCAAATGGCCGCTAGAAATAGTGGGTTTAATGACAGAAGATTCTGAAATAGAATCAAAGCGTGTGGCTATGTTAAAAGAAGTGGAACAATGGCAAAGCGATTTAGGCCAATACTGGCAAACAACCTTTAAAAATCAGCCTTGGTTAGCGAAAATGGAGAAGGGCTTAGGTTCAGAGTTCATGCCTTCACTCTACGAAGGCGATTTATTATACATGCCCACGACTTTGCCTGGCATATCCATTGGTAAGGCGCAAGAAATTTTACAACAAACCGATAAATTGATCGCTACAGTACCAGAAGTAAAAAGCGTATTTGGCAAACTTGGACGTGCTGACACTGCCACCGATCCCGCACCATTGACTATGTTTGAAACCTTTATCCACTTGAAACCGGAAGCGGAATGGCGGGAAGGCTTGACAGTCAAAAAACTGATTGAGGAATTAGATCAATTAATAGATTTTCCGGGCGTAACCAATGCGTGGGTAATGCCGATAAAAACGCGGATTGATATGTTAGCGACAGGGATTAAAACGCCAGTGGGCATAAAAATCTCGGGGCCAGATTTAAAGGTAATTGAAAATATCGGCAAAGAGCTTGAAACTGTAGTGATGCAGGTAAAAGGCACGACTTCGGCTTATTCAGAGCGCGTTGCAGGCGGGCGTTATGTGGAAATTACACCTGATAGAGTCAAAGCGGCACGTTTAGGTTTAAATATTTCTGATATAAATGAAGTCATTAGCGCAGCCGTCGGCGGAATGAATATCACGGAAACGATAGAAGGCTTGGAGCGTTATCCAGTGAACTTGCGTTTTCCGAGAGAAATACGCGATGATTTGGAGAATTTAAAGGGTTTATTATTAGTGACACCAACTGGAGCGCAAATATCATTAGCGCAAGTGGCTGAAATTAAAATAGTTGATGGCCCACCCATGCTGAAAAGTGAAAATGCGCGTTTAAATGGCTGGACTTTTGTCGACATTCGGGACGTTGACGTGGGGACTTATGTGCAAGAAGCCCAAAAGGTGGTTCGAGAACAAGTTCAATTACCAGCGGGCTATTCAATTACATGGTCAGGACAATATGAGTATATGCTTCGGGCAAAGGACAAGTTGAATAAGGTGATTCCTTTAACCTTGTTTATTATTTTTATGTTACTTTATTTGACCTTTGGGAATATGAGTGAAGCCTTGTTAGTGATGCTGAGTTTACCTTTTGCTTTGGTAGGGGGTTTTTGGCTGATATTCTTGTTGGACTATAATCTTTCCATAGCAGTAGGGGTTGGATTTATTGCGCTGGCAGGCGTCTCGGCAGAATTTGGAGTCATTATGCTAGTTTATTTGGATAATGCGATAAAAGAAGCCAAAGCAGAAAAACGTTTGAATACGTTTAAGGAATTAAAAGCGGCGATTATGGATGGAGCAGTACTACGAGTGCGCCCTAAAGCGATGACAGTAGCGGTGATTATTGCGGGATTACTGCCGATTATGCAAGGACATGGAACGGGTTCAGAAGTGATGCAGAGAATTGCAGCCCCGATGGTGGGAGGGATGATTACAGCACCATTGTTATCGTTGTTTGTCGTGCCGGCGGTTTATTTGCTTTGGAAAAGGAGAGAGGTGAAATAATTACTACAATTAATATTAAAATTTAAAATGAATATTAGGCTTGCAATTTATTTCATTATACCATATATTAATTTTAACAAAGCAACCAAGCATTGCTATTCGCAAAATTATATATTTTCAATGAACTATGTCTATTAAGGCTCGAAGATTATTGGTAATTTTACTCATCCTCGCACAGGGTATTACCCTGTGGCAGGGTGTCTTTGCGTCTGGACGATTTAATGCCGTTAATAGCGAAAATATAGCCTGCCATCAAGCACCTATTTCTGACGAATCCACTCAAACTAATGATATGCAAAATTGCTGTGATAAGTGTTGTATGGGATTTTGTCATTGTAACCATTGTGCTTGTAGTAGTATCTTCTTAATTTCTTCATTTTTTAACATTAGTAATTTTCCCTTTCAAATATTTAACTTTTCTACTTTCCCTACCTATTTAGACGGGATTTTAACTCGCCTGTTCAAACCTCCCCGCACATTCCGTAGCTAATCCTGATTTCTGATTTTTTTTTTAAACAGTAGGCACGAACTATCTAAGGCTTTATTGTGCCTAAATTTTTTGATTGATTTATTTTACGACGGAGTTTTGCAATGATTGAAATAATCCCCAATTGGCACCCGATTTTTGTCCATTTTACGGTTGCCTTGATTAGTACTGCTATAGGATTTTTCCTATTGGCAAAATTACTTGGAAATCATCCTATTCAAGAGCAATGTTTAATACTTGCTCGCTGGAATTTGTGGATAGGTACCGTCTTCGCGCTAATAACCGTTATTACGGGTATTTTGGCATATAACAGCGTTGCCCACGATACCCCCTCCCATGCTGCAATGACTGAACATCGCAATTGGGCATTTGGCACATTTGCTGTCCTTTTATTAACCTCATTATGGTCAGGGTGGATTTTTTATGCTAACAAGCTGATTAAATGGCCATTTTTACTTATGGCCGTTTTACTGCTTAGTTTATTATTTTCAACCGCTTGGCATGGTGGGGAATTGGTATATCGTTATGGGCTTGGTGTAATGTCTATACCTGCTGCTGAAGATCATACAAAGGGGCATGTTCATTCCAGTGAAATGAACTCTCATGAACATGCTATGAAAAATGATCCGACACCAGATGAGCAGAAGCATGAACATGACGGGCATAGTCATTGAGACTATATTTTCATACATAGGAGTAAATATTATGCGTATTTTTGTGATCTCATTATTAGCAGCATCACTATTAACCGCTTGCGGAGAATCTGAACCGACTACAGAAAGTATGCCGAAAGCGAAACACGATTCCGCCCTAGAACATGCCCATAAACATTTGGATACTAAATATGTGTGTCCAATGCACCCAGAAGTTGTGAGTGATAAACCGGGCAGTTGTCCGATTTGTGGCATGTTCTTAGTCGAGAACAAGTAATCACATTAGTTTAACTCTTAGTTCTACGTCTTGACATCAAAAGCACTTGGAGTCCAAAGCTAAAGCTTTGGACTCCAACAAACTTGAACATCGAGTTTAATTAATTCAGGAGTTTATTATGAAAAATTGGTTATTAAGTAGTTTAGTGCTTTTCATGTTTTATGCTAATTCCACAATGGCAGTTGATCTACCCATTGGTTCGATAGTTTATGAAGAACTAATAATTTATCCGGGATGGATGGGCTCAAATGCCCCTACTTATATGGCCAGCGGTGCTTGTGGAGGAACTGGTATTAGCCTCATGAGTACACTTATAGGCGGAGCAGCTGGATTCGGCACGGCAGCGGTGATGAATAACACTGTCTATAGTGATTGTCAAAATCAAGAGGCATGTGAGAATGCCAAAGTAGCTACTTATGCCGGTGCTGCGGTCGGAACGGTAGGCACGCTGGCAACGGTGGCGATGGTAGGTGCGAATGGAATGGGTTTAGCAACCATTGGAGCGACAATCGGTGGAGGTATGGCAGCGGGTGCCACTATGTTGGTTACTGCCCCTATTGTTGCAGCAGTTGCCGCAGGCGGAGCCACTTATTGGTGGTTTACTCGTGAGGCTAAAGGGCAACCATAAAGGATTGCCCCTACATCATCGGTTTTGTAAGGGTAATCCCTTGTGGGTGGCATGTTCTTAGTCGAGAACAACTAATCACATTACATTAATTAATTCAGGAGTTTATTATGAAAAATTGCTTATTAAGTAGTTTAGTGCTTTTCATGTTTTATGCTAATTCCACAATGGCGGTTGAAGCAGTTGTTGGAGGAATGGGAATGGGTATGGGTACTCATTCAGGATGGATGGGATCAAATGCCGCTAATTATATGGCCAGCGGTGCTTGTGGAGGAGGTGGTATTACCCTCATGAGTACACTTATAGGCGGAGCAGCTGGATTCGGCACCGCAGCGGTGATGAATAACACTGTATATAGTGATTGTCAAAATCAAGAGGCATGTGAGAATGCCAAAGTAGCTACTTATGCCGGTGCTGCGGTCGGAACGGTAGGCACGCTGGCAACGGTGGCGATGGTAGGTGCGAATGGAATGGGTTTAGCAAGCATTGGAGCGACAATCGGTGGAGGTATGGCAGCGGGTGCCACTATGTTGGTTGCTGCCCCTATTGTTGCAGCAGTTGCCGCAGGCGGAGCCACTTATTGGTGGTTTACTCGTGAGGCTAAAGGGCAACCATAAAGGATTGCCCCTACATCATTGGTTTTGAAGAAAGGGCAACCATAAAGGATTGCCCCTACATCATTGGTTTTGTAAGGGTAATCCCTTGTGGTTACCCTAAAGAGGTGAAAAAAATGACTTCAACAAAAGACCCAGTATGCGGCATGGAAGTGAGTCAGGACACCGAATACCGTCATACTCATGCAAATAAGGAATACTTGTTTTGTAGCACACATTGCATGAACAAGTTTCAAATGCAACCTGAACAGTACAGCACCGATTCTGCTAGCAGTAACCAGAGTAGTACTAGCGAGATTTCCTCAAGCGTCATTTATACCTGCCCCATGCACCCAGAAATAGAGCAACCAACGCCAGGCTCTTGCCCAAAGTGCGGTATGGCACTAGAACCACGCAACGTGGCTCTGAGTGAGGAAAACCCTGAATTGCTTGATATGACACATCGCTTTTGGCTTAGCGTCGCGCTAGGTTTACCCGTTTTTATTATCGCCATGTTAGCGGATTTAGCACCTAGTTTTATCCCTAAATCCATGAGTATGTCCATGATTCAATGGATAGAATTTTTTCTAGCAACACCCGTCGTATTATGGGCTGGCTGGCCCTTTTTCGTGCGCGGCTGGGCATCAGTGGTACAGCGCAACCTAAATATGTTTACCCTGATTGCTTTAGGTGTAGGAGTAGCTTGGTTATATAGTGTCATCGCAATGCTATTTCCTGAACTGTTTCCAACGACTATGCTCAGTGCGGAAGGAACAGTCGCGGTCTATTTTGAAGCTGCCGCTATTATTACCGCCCTAGTATTATTAGGGCAAGTGCTAGAACTCAGGGCACGCAGCCAGACCAATAGTGCCATTAAAAAACTACTGGGATTGGCTCCGAAAACGGCACGTATTGTACGTGACAATGGTAACGAAGAAGATATTCCCTTGGAGCAGGTAAAACCGGGCGATGTTCTACGTGTACGTCCCGGTGAAAAAATTCCCGTGGATGGAATCGTCGTAGAAGGCCATAGTACAATTGATGAATCTATGATCACCGGAGAACCGGTACCGGTGGAAAAAACGAGCGGAGAACCTCTGATTGGCGCAACGATCAATCGCACTGGTAGCGTACTGATGCGAGCTGAACACGTTGGCACAGAAACGCTGTTAGCGCAAATTGTCCGCATGGTAAGTGAAGCACAACGCAGCCGCGCCCCGATTCAACGCTTAGCAGATGTCGCCTCAGCCTATTTTGTCCCAGCAGTAGTCTTTATTGCCATGATAACTCTGATTATGTGGGGAATTTGGGGACCAGAACCCCGTTTAGCACATGCAATAGTCAACGCCGTTGCCGTACTCATTATTGCCTGTCCCTGTGCGCTGGGTTTAGCAACGCCTATGTCGATCATGGTAGGAACTGGACGAGGTGCAACAGCAGGAGTTTTAATTAAAAATGCCGAAGCCTTAGAAATCATGGAAAAAGTGGATACTTTAGTCGTCGATAAAACGGGAACTTTGACGGAAGGCAAGCCCGTTCTGCAATCAGTGCAAGCAATCGGTGAAATAGATAAAGAGCGGGTACTCCAATTAGCTGCTAGTCTGGAACGTGCCAGTGAACATCCTTTAGCTGAAGCCATTGTTAGTAGTGCGAAACAAGAA
>JALXAQ010000129.1:0-5768 GCA_026991885.1 Thiotrichaceae bacterium | reverse complement strand
GTTACGTGCTGAAGGACAAACCGTAATGTTACTATCTGTAGATAATCAGCTAGTTGGATTACTTGGAGTTGCGGATCCAATCAAAGAAACCACCCCAGCCGCACTCGCTGCCCTACATAAAGATGGAATTCAACTCGTCATGCTCAGTGGCGATAGCCGCACAACAGCTCAATCAGTCGCCGACAAGCTTGGTATTGATCAAGTAATAGCAGAAGTCTTACCCGATCAAAAAGCCAGTGCAATTAAAGAACTGCAAGAAAAGGGACAGATTGTAGCAATGGCAGGCGATGGTATTAACGATGCCCCAGCACTAGCGCAGGCAAATGTGGGCATAGCAATGGGTACAGGTACAGATGTAGCGATGGAAAGTGCCGGTATTACTTTAATCAAAGGAGATTTACAAGGTATCGTGCGGGCAAGGCGATTAAGTCAAGCGACAATGAACAATATCCGCCAAAACCTGTTTTTTGCCTTTATTTATAATTCGCTAGGCGTACCAGTCGCCGCAGGTATTTTGTATCCATTTTTTGGATTGCTATTGTCTCCGATTATCGCCGCAGCAGCGATGAGTCTCAGTTCGGTATCCGTTATCAGTAATGCCTTGCGTTTGCGTTGGGTATCTTTGTCGAAATAATTTCTCGTTCCCACGCTCCAGCGTCACTGCCATTAAGTTAAGCTGTTTTCTAGTAAAAACTAACACTTAATTTTTATAGATGACTTGGAGTCCAAAGCTTTAGCTTTGGTGCGACCAGCCAAAGCTAAAGCTTTGGACTCCAAATAAATTCAAAATTATCAAATAACTTTGATATAAAAAAATGCCTTAATCTTAACTTAATGGCATTGACGCTGGAGCGTGGGAGCGAGGGTGAATATGTTAAATAAGTACCAATTCATGTATTTTCTGAGATTTTATAATATATCACTTTATTCTTGCACTGGTACTTACATTGGTGAAAGCGATTTAAAGACGCTGCTTGAGGTGATTGCAGAGAGAGCAGCGAATAATCCTGGCCCTTTCGCCGGTGCGCCGGTCGATAGCGTTCAGGTGCCAATCGAAACCGCTACAGAATACAAACGCTTAGTTATTGATCCAAATTGATATTTTGTCGTTTATCCTGATCTGCGCCAAAACCGATTGGTATTGGAGCATTACACTAACAAGGGGGTACTTCATCGGATGTTTGCTGCTAAGTCTCCGACAGCACTCTATTCGACGGTGATCGAGGCCAGTCTTATCAGCCGTCTTGATCACGCCGCCTACTTGGGTAGGGAACTGGCTCGCGCTGAGAATGCGTTGAAAACGGTGGAAAACTATGTGCAGGATCGTGCGTCGGGTTGTGGCTGTCATCAAAGTGAATCATGCCATTAAAAATTACACTAATGAGTAAAATAGTCGAACTTAAAACAAACCAGCTTTTGTTAAGGCAATGGCAAAAGGAAGATTTTCCATTATTTGCCAAAATAAATTCTGATTCCGTTGTTATGGAATATTATCCCAGCGTCCTAAGTGAAGATGAAAGTAATGCTATGGCTCATAAGTTTGAGTCGCTAATATCAGAAATGTCTTGGGGTTTCTGGGCAGTAGAGCTAATTGACGAAAAGAAATTTATTGGTTTTGTTGGGCTTCACAAACCAACTTATGAATTACCTGTCACACCTTGTATTGAAATTGGGTGGCGTTTAGCTAAGGAGTATTGGGGTAAAGGGTATGCTACTGAAGCGGCTAGGGTGGTTCTAAAATTTGCGTTTGAAGAATTAGGCTTAAACGAGGTTTATTCATTTACCTCGGTTTCCAATAAAAAATCATGGTCAGTTATGGTGCGCTTGGGTATGCAGAATACAGGTGCCAACTTTGAACACCCAATTATTCCTGAGAGCCATCCACTTAGGGAGCATGTTTTGTATAAAATAACCAAGGCACAATGGAAGTCGAACAATTGACTAATAGGTAAGTTCATAATGTTAAACGGATATTCAAATGAAACAAGAATGTAGTGTATATGATCAAATAAAAAAACTCTATACAGATTTAGTATTCAACCCAGAGAAAGACTTTGGTTGGGAAAAAGGCAAGGAAAATGCGCGTCATCTTGGATACCATTCTAAATGGTTGGCTCGTATTCCAGATCAAGTATGGGAATCCGGTGCCGCCGTTGGAAATCCATTCAGTCTTGGAGAGTTAAGTGCTGGTGAAACCGTCGTTGATCTGGGTTGTGGAGCTGGCGTTGACCTTTGTGTCGCGGCATTATTAGTTGGCAAAAGCGGAACCGTCATTGGTGTTGACTTAACACCAGCTATGGTTGAAACAGCCCGCGTTAATGCCGAATGTGCTGGCTTCTCAAATGTGGTTGTTCACGAAGGAAACTTCGCCGCTTTGCCTCTCGGTGATGCGAGTACGGATGTTGTGATTTCAAATGGTGCTATTAATCTTTCGCCCTCTAAAGAAGAGGTTTTTCAGGAAGTTTTTCGCATCTTACGCCCCGATGGGCGTTTTCAATTCGCTGATATGGTAAAAGATGAAAATTATCAGTCAACCGCAACTTGTTGTACAGAAGGCTCATGGGCAGATTGCGTTTCAGGTACACTGACTTATGATGAAGTCATAAATCTGATGAAAAATGCTGGTTTTATACAAGCAGAGCGCGTTTCATTAACAAACTATCGTACCTCTCCGTCTACCATAGGGGCTACTTTTAGGGCAAAAAAACCAATTAACTAAGGAAAGTCAAATGGAACACACTGCTAGAAAAACACATTGGGAACAAGTTTATCAACAAAAATCACCGTTAGACGTGAGCTGGTATCAGACACAGCCATCAATGTCATTAAAATTGATTCAGGCGACGGGGATAGAGAAACATCAACAGATTATAGATGTTGGCGGTGGCGCATCTATCTTGGTGGATTATCTCTTGAAAGCTGGATTTAGCCACTTAGCCGTCCTTGATATTTCGGCGCAATCTTTACAACATGCTAAAACTCGCCTTGGTGAAAACGCCAGCGATATTGAATGGTATGAATCCGATGTGACGACATTTCAGCCACCTCACCCTTATGAACTTTGGCATGATCGCGCCGTGTTTCACTTTCTCACCAATGCCGAGGATCGAAAACGCTATGTTCAAGTATTAAAACAGGCATTAGTACCAAATGGTCATCTGATTATCGCAACCTTTGCCATAGGTGGACCGAAAAAATGTAGTGGACTTGATATAGTTCAATACGATGCTGAATCATTATGCGCCGAACTTGGCGATGAATTTGAATTATTAGACGTGCAGAATGAGACACATACCACGCCAAATAATGCTGAACAGAAATTTACCTATTTTCGTTTGAGAGTATTTCAGAAAAATAACAACGATTAAACCTGTCAGGTTTGGCTTAACTTAATGGCAGTGATGCTGGCGCGTGGGAACTGTAGTGTACTTGATATCGTTCAATGCGATGCTGAGTTATTTTATTATCACTTGACTCTGTACTATAGTACGGCCTTTAAACTACCCATCAACTTATCACCTGAAGGAGTATATCACATGAAAAACCTAATTTTTGCCTTAGCATTGATAATCAGTGGGAATGTGTTGGCGGCTGATAGCCAATATCAGCTTGGTGTGAATGGCCTAGCTTGTCCTTTTTGCGTTTATGGTCTCGAAAAACAATTGAGCAAGTTACCGGGGGTAAAGCAAATTGAGACAAATGTCAAACAGGGAGAAGTGCGTTTACTGGTTAAAGAGGGTGCTGTGCTAACTGAGCCTTTTGCCCGTGAGGCGGTGGAGAAGTCTGGTTTTAGCTTACGCTCTTTTAAGAAACTCAATGCCGGACAGTAGCTATGCTAAAACGACAAGGCTTAACTTTTTGTTTGTTAATGCTAAATTGTCTCATGGCTTGGGCGGCTCCAATGACTTTCAATACTGCTTTGCCAGTTGCTGATGATGAGTTTCTGATGCGTTTTCAAAGTTTTGTCAGGCAATCGGGGAATGATCCCAGTACGCTAGATCGTGATCTGAAGGTTAAGGCTTTCGTGACAGTATTAGGTTATGGAGTTAGCTCAAAATTAGCTTTATTTGGGATATTGCCGTATTTAGATAAAGAGATGAGATTGAGCCTTAATAATCAAGGCCGGCAGCGTAATACCAACGGCTTAGGCGATCTGACTTTGTTTGGCCGTTATACCTTTTATCAAAAGAATCAGCTTGGGCAGACGTTTCGTATTGCGCCCTTATTTGGAGTGAAAGTCCCTACTGGTGAGGATAAAGAAACGGATGCTTTGGGACAATTGCCACAACCGTTCCAATTAGGTACTGGTTCTTGGGACTTTTTCGCTGGCATGGTTAGCACTTATCAGACTTTAGATTATCAGTTCGATACTCAATTGAGTTATAGAATTAACACTCAAGCAAATAATTTTGAAGCTGGTAATGAAGCACGTTGGGATATGTCTTTGCAATATCGGTTATGGCCAAGTAGCATTAAGCATGGTTTTCTCTATGCTGTCATAGAATCTAATCTTATTTACCGCTACCAAAATCGCATAAATGGCTATGATGATCCCAATTCTGGGGGGCTGAGTTTGTTATTAGCACCCGGTATTCAATATGTCACCAAACGTTGGATTGTTGAAACGGTTGTGCAACGCCCAGTTGTGCAAAATTTGCAGGGTGTGGCATTAGAAAACGATTACACTTTTTGGGCAAGTGTGCGCTTTAATTTTTAATGGGAGGCAGCGTGAAGGCGGTTTTGAAGTTTTTTGGCTTAATTGTGGTTCTAGTTACTCTATTCTGGCTAATCTGGAATCCTTCGCCCCAAGAATCGGGATATATTTTTGTCAGTGCTTGGGGAGAGTTTAATGATCCCATCGGTATTGCTGTGAGCGAGACGGAAGTTTATGTTAGTGACTCTCGGCAGGGTAAAATTCAGGTATTTGATTTTGATGGTAATTTTAGGCGAGCGTTTGGAGAAAAAGAATTAGGGCGACCTATGAATTTGACGATTCACGAGAAGGAACTCTATGTAGCTGATTATTGGAATGATAAGATTTTTATATATAGTCTGGATGGCGAATTGCGTCGTTCAATCGGTCAAGCCGGCAAAGGACCTTCTGAATTTAACGGTGTAGCTGGTGTTGCTGTCAATAATAAGGGCGAGCTTTTTGTGGCGGATTTTTCCAATCAACGTATTCAACATTTGCGGGCAAACGGAGAATTTATTGAGCAATGGGGAACGAGGAAAAAAGTAGGTATAAAGGCAGGAGAAATGAATTATCCGACGGATGTTGCGATTGCGGCAGATGGCAGCTTATACGTTGCGGATGGTTACAATGATCGGATACAAGTTTTCTCCAGTGAGGGAGAATTTTTACATAAATGGGGAGGCCCGTTTGCCCTTAACATTAGTGGCCCCTTTAATGGTTGGTTCGCCACAGTGAGTTCAGTAGCGATAGGCCCGCAGGGCAATGTGTTTGCTACTGATTTTTATAATAACCGAGTGCAAAAATTTGCACCTGATGGCACTTTTTTATCAGCCTTTGGAGAAAAAGGCACCGGCTCTGGGCAATTTGACCGTCCAGTCGCCGTAGCGGTGGCAAAAGATGGCACTGTGTTTGTGACAGATTTGGGTAATAATCGCGTTCAGAAATGGCGAGCTAAACCCTAAGTTTATTTGTCGTTTCCACGTGCCAGCGTTACTGCTATGGTATTAAGCCCTGAAAAGAGTACAGCGAATGTTAGACAACGAATAAAACCTTTTGCAAATCATCAGCTTTAGTG
>JALXAQ010000128.1 GCA_026991885.1 Thiotrichaceae bacterium | reverse complement strand
TCAAATAGAAAATTGCCCTGCATTTCTTCAAGGCTATAGCCCAACATATCTGCCAAACGTTGATTAATAAAAGTGGTTTTACCTTCAGCATCTAAAACACAAATGCCTTCTTGTGTTGTGTTTATAATACGCCGATAGCGTTCTTCACTCGCCTGCAAAGCCTCTTCGGCTTCCTTTTGCGCTGTAATGTCCAACTGAATGCCCACAAAATGTGTCAAATTGCCAGCCGCATCATAAATGGGAGAAACGTTCAATTGGTTCCAAAATAAACTGCCATCTTTGCGATAATTACGTAAAACCACATGACAATTTTTGCCTTCTCGAATTGCCGTTCGCACTTCATTTAAGGCGGGCTGCTCACGATCGCCTTCGTGGAGAAAGCGACTATTTCGACCGATCAGTTCAGCGGACGTATAGCCTGTTATTCGCTCAAAGGCAGGATTGACATAAATTAATGGCATGTCAGGATGGGTCGCATCGACAATGGTAATGCCTTCATAAGTTTCTGTGATAGCCATTTTGTACAACAGCAAATTTTGGCTTGTCATTTCCAGTTGTGTTTTGGGACGAAAAAGGTCCCTGCTTTTAAGTAGGATGAATCCGGCAATAACCAATAAGGTAATAAGGGCTATAACCAAATAAAATGGGGAGGAGAATGAAAAATTCATTTTCTTGCTCTCCTATTAAGTTACTTTTTCTAATAACGCCTCAATAGTCGCTATCAACTTTTTAAAACTCACGGGCTTGCTCAAATAATCATTCACGCCCGCCTCCAAACAACGCGCCCTATCACCGGGCATCGCTAAAGCCGTCAATGCAATAATCGGTGTTGCAGCAATTCGAGGATCAGCCCGAATCCGACGAGTCGCCTCCAATCCATCCAGATGCGGCATTTGCATATCCATCAAAATAATACCTGGATTTTCTTCTATTGCTTTTTCAATCGCTTGTACACCATCCACTGCCATAATGACTTGATAACCCTTGGCTTCTAGGTAATCAGACAGCGTATTCAAGATAGTTAAATTATCATCCACTAATAAAATGCGTGCTGCCGAGCTTGCGACTTGGAGAGGGCGGATCAAAGGCGCATCAGCAATGGGCAAGCTATCCATAACCGCCCAAGGCAAAGAGACAATAAAGCGGCTACCTTTACCAAGTTCGCTTTCAACGGAGATACTGCCACCGTGCATTTCTGTTAAACGATAAACCAGCGACAAACCCAAGCCACTGCCCTCTTGAGATCGATTCAAGCCGCCATCGAGTTGCACAAAGGGCTTGAAAAGATACGCCATATCTTTTTCTGCTATACCTATCCCCGTGTCTGAGATGATAAATTCAACCACAGCTTGCTCAGCATTACCACGGACTTCTAAATTAATCTTACCCCCTTTGGGCGTAAATTTGACGGCATTACTCAATAAATTGATCAAAATTTGCTTGAGATAGCGTTTATCCGCCCGAATAATTGTCACCTCATTATCATAATTTTCCGAAATTTTAATACGTTTTTTCAAAGCCAATTGCCTAATAAGGCGTAGAGAGGCGTTGCAAATGCCCTCTGTAGAAACAGGGATCATTTCTAACTTCACTTGAGCGGCTTCGATTTTGGCAAGATCAAGAATATCGTTAATCAGAGATAACAAATGACGACCACTTTCCTCAATGGTGCGGATAGATTTAGTTTGTTGTGGATTGAGAAAGCCGTAAATGCCCTCTTGCAGGATTTCAGACAAGCCCAAAATCCCATTAAGCGGCGTGCGTAATTCGTGGCTCATGTTAGCGAGAAATTCATCCTTAAGGCGGGCGGCACGGGCGAGTTCCGCATTGGCGGTGGTTAATTCGGTGGTGCGCTCTTTAACGCGCCGGGCTAATGAGGCGCGTTCTTCATACAATGCCTCTAATGCCTGCATTCGTTCCAATTCTGCCGAAGCGCGTGCGGCACAAATCTGCAACATTGACTCAACCCGTTTTTGATGATTGAGTGGCTTATCATCCATAATTGCCATTAAACCCATCACCTTTCCATTGGCATTAAAAAGTGGAGTACCAACACAACTCTCAATGCCCATTTTTTTCAACAGCGGATCATTAGGAAAATCTTGCTGAACGCCTTGAGAATAAGAACAACAGGGCATATCACCCGTGATACTCTTTTGATAGGGCGTATTGTGTAAATCATATTCAAAATTATCAATCAACTGATTGTCGGCGATCATAAAAAGCGTTTTAAGTGTCTCATCGCCCTGTAGTTGACCGATAAAAGCATATTTGACTTGCAAAGTTTTACTCAGATGTTCAACCAAAGACTTGAGAAAACTTGTCCCTATACTGCCTGCTGACACAATCTGCGCCACATCTTGCAATGTCTCATTAGCGTTGACTAAATCTTGCCAAGTTTCTTGAATTTGCCGCACCGCCGGACGAAAAAAGTATAATCCTTCAATGATTAAGACAATAATAATCAGCGTTGCTAAAATAAAAGCGAACAGTTTCACTTGGTTTAGTTGAGCCAATGCCTCAAGCTCAT
Organism: Thiotrichaceae bacterium; assembly: GCA_026991885.1. GTDB lineage: Bacteria > Pseudomonadota > Gammaproteobacteria > Beggiatoales > Beggiatoaceae > Thiomargarita. The sequence continues at coordinate 3,469 of JALXAQ010000128.1, read as the reverse complement.
ATTGATCCACTATGGCATCCATTTGCTGGACAAAGGCAGGTTGTTCAGCGAAGATTTTATCCACAAGCTCCGCGATCTTTGCCCCATCAATGGCAGCCAACAAATTTTTAGCGGCGGTATTCATCGCGTCATAGTGCGGTTGCAGATCAGCAAACATTTGTTTGATTTTCGCACTGTTGTTGCCCGGTAGCCCCATCTTGGCATCACCTGATTGTAGTCCAAGATGCGCTTTTTCCCACAAACAGAGAGCGTGACGAAATTTATCAACGTATTCAACCTGTTGACTAAGCTCACTCGATAATTGAATGGTCAATGCCGTTTTACTCAAATTTTCACTGAGCATTCGTTGTCGTCCAGCAATGTTAATAATGCGTGCATCGCTGGATTGTTGATACAGTGCCGATTGAATAAGAATAACGCCCGCAATGGTCAACAAAGCGATGATACTTAGAGCTATAATATATAGCCTTGAACGGTAACTGAATGGTTGCTTTCTAGTGGCCATTTTTTTTGCTCCTCGCCTATTTCGCTATTTGTGTAGTATATTACTATATAATCAAAGCGCAACCCTAAAAAGGCAATTGATAACATGTTAACCAGACTCAAAGTCTCCGGCTTTAAAAACCTTATTGATGTTGATATACGTTTTGGTCCAGTAACGATCATCGCTGGTGCTAATGGTGTCGGTAAATCTAACCTATTTGATGCCATTAAATTTTTAAGCACTTTGGCAGATCGTCCGCTGCTTGATGCCGCTTTATCAATTCGTGGCAAAAGCAATCATGTTGCCGATGTACGCCATTTGTTTCATAGTTTTGATTCTATCATGTCTTATGAAGCTGACATGATTATCCCATCAACTGGGCAAGATGATTTGGGACAACAAGCTAAAACCGCTTTTACTTTTCTACGCTATCGTCTTGTATTGGAGTATCAAAATGCGGGGACACTTGCATTGATCGAAGAAGAACTGCTACCCATTCCTAAAAAGGACATTGAAGAACAAATCTTATTTCCACAAAGCTTGGAATGGTATCAATCCATTTTTTTACGAGGGCAACGAAAACAACCATTTATTTCAACGCAACCTAAAAAAAATGAGCGATTTATTACACTTCATGGTGAAGGCAAGAGCAGATTATCATCTCAATCTGCGAACAATTTACCAGCCACTGTTCTTTCATCGGTCACAAGAGCTGAACATCCCACGGCATTACTGGCTAAACGGGAAATGCAATCTTGGCGTTTATTACAATTAGAACCTTCAGCATTGCGCCAGTCTGATGAATTCAGTCTCGCACCCGCCAGCTTGTCCTCGTTCCCACGCTCTGCGTGGGAAACGCAGTAACGAAACGAAGTGGAGATCATGCCTGCCTCGACGCTCCGCGTCGCGAGAACCATCCAAGGAATATATTATGATCCGCAGTATGACTGCATTTGCACGCATCGAGACACAAGAAAGTTGGGGACAACTTTGTTGGGAATTACGCTCAGTCAATCATCGCTATTTAGACATATCTCTACGTCTGCCAGAAGAATTTCGTCGCTTAGAACTGACAATACGTGAGCGCATTCAAGAACAAGTCAAACGAGGAAAAATTGATTGCACTTTGTATTTTCAAGCCAATAAAAGCAACAATGAACAATGGCAAATCAATCAAGAGATAACGAGACACTTATGGGAAGCGGTGCAACAGATTAATACAATAACGGGCAATAAAGCCACGCCGCCCAATGCCTTAGACATTTTACGCTGGCAAGGCGTATTAGAACCCAAACAGTTAGATGTAGAAGAAATCAGTGAAACGCTGCTAGAGCATTTTGATACCGCTTTAGCACAACTGATAGCCCATAGAGCGCGTGAAGGCGCACAATTGGCAAGCTTAATTGAGCAACGCTGCACTGCCATAGCGGCAGAAATTGACCCAATTCGCAAAGAATTACCAATAATTTTGCAAGCGCAACGGGAACGATTAGAAACACGTTTAGCAGAATTAGTCGAACTCAATAGCGAGCGCCTAGAACAAGAACTGGTGATTTTCGCGCAAAAAATGGATGTTGCAGAAGAATTGGATCGCATAGAAACCCATTTAGTGGAAATACGGCAAACCTTGACGCAAGAGCAACCGATTGGCAGACGTTTAGATTTTTTAATCCAAGAATTACACCGCGAAGCCAACACTTTAGGGTCAAAATCCAATCACATCAATACCACTCGTCACGCTGTCGAATTAAAAGTATTAATCGAACAAATGCGTGAACAAACGCAAAATATTGAATAAGGAGACATTGTGACTTTATATACGATTTCCGCACCATCAGGTGCTGGAAAAACCACTTTGGTGAACGCCTTAATAGAAACGACTGATAATATTAAAGTTTCCGTATCACACACGACACGTCAACCACGTCAGGGAGAAAAAAACGGAGAGAATTACCATTTTGTGACCAAAGACGAATTTATGGAGATGTTGGAAAACAACTTGTTTTTGGAACATGCCCAAGTTTTTGATAATCACTATGGCACCTCAGAACAATGGCTGATGGAACAATTAAACGCGGGCATTGATGTGATTTTGGAAATAGACTGGCAAGGCGCGGAAAAAATTCGCCGCTTAAAACCGGATACCGTCAACATTTTTATCCTGCCCCCTTCACGAGCAACACTAGAGCAACGATTGCATGATCGAGGCAAAGACAGTGAAGAGGTGATTGCTAAACGATTGCGGGGTGCCGTTGAAGAAATGCGTCATTGTGTGGAATATGACTATATAGTGATCAATGACGATTTGGAGCAAGCTTTGAAAGATTTGCAAAGCATCATCCAGAGTCAACGTTTGAGACAAGTTGTCCAGGCGGCGAAACTTGAGGGTTTGTTGAGTGAGTTGTTGCGTTAAATAAATATGGCGATATGAAAAATCCTATTTCTTAAAGAAATAGGATTTTTTTGAGGCGCCTAATTACCAAAAATAATACCACCCCCCACACCCCAAAATGATTGTTATGAGCAATCCGAATGCAGCATAACGCCATATATTTAAAGTATTTTTACCTTTAAGTTGTGCCACTGCCACACTAATATTATCCCCCTCAATACCCCCAGCCTCCAAAGCCTCTTTTAGCAAGCATTCAACCCGCGTTCTAAGATCAACATCGGCTCGTAACAATATCTTCAGCATAGTGGACAATGAAACTGATTGCCAAAAGCCGTCGCTACACAACAAAAAACTATCGCCGGGGCGCACCGAGGCTTGACCAAAATCGGGCTGAGGAGATTCTTCACCACCTAAGCCTGCGAATAAATGACCTTGTTTAGGATGCTTTGCCATATCCTCTTCCTTAACGCGCCCCAAATCGACTAATAATTGTACGACTGAATGATCTCTAGTACGTTGTCGTAATTTTCTATGACGAAAATGATATAAGCGACTATCTCCAAGATGTGCCCACCATGCGTGCGATCCATGAA
>JALXAQ010000127.1 GCA_026991885.1 Thiotrichaceae bacterium | reverse complement strand
ATGCTGAGAGCAAAAGCGATAAAACTCAAAAAAGGTGATGTTAAAACACGTGATAAAATTTTATCCGCCACGGATACGGTTGGTAGTTTGGCAGGTATTCCTGTCGTTTCTTCCATCGTTAATACTGCTAATAAAAATGGACTTGCTAGAAAAGCTATGCAGAAAGTGCTTGGGGTACACCCCGATGCCGTGATTCCTGAATACCATAGTAATACTGGCCGAAGTCGCATCGAAAAAGCGAACTCATCAGATAACAATGATGCAGTGAAAGCAACTGATACAACAACGGGTAAAGTTGCCGTTTTTGCAACATGCTATGCCAATAGAAATGAACCTCATTTATTAGAAGACCTTAATAAAGTGCTAAAGCACAATGAAATTCCTGTGACCCTAGTTGATAAGGAGGTCTGCTGTGGCATGCCAAAATTAGAATTAGGTGACCTTGAAGCCGTTGAACATGCAAAAAATGTCAACATCCCTGAAATGGTAAAAAAGATTGACGCTGGCTGGGATATTATTGCCCCCGTGCCATCATGCGTATTGATGTTTAAGCAAGAACTGCCCCTAATGTTCCCAGAAGATGCGGATGTTTTAAAAGTTCAAGAACATATTTTCGACCCTTTTGAATACTTAATGCTACGCCATAAAGAAGAGCTTTTAAATACAAACTTTACAGCATCTTTAGGTAAGATCGCTTACCACGCGGCTTGTCATTTGCGCGTCCAAAATATGGGGTTAAAAACGCGTGATCTGTTAAAACTGATTCAAGATACCGAAGTAGAAACCATAGAACGCTGTTCTGGCCACGATGGTACTTATGCCGTTAAAGAAGAATATCACGAGATTTCGATGAAAATCTGTCGCCCTATTGTGAGCAAAGTACAGAAGGCAGAATCAAATTATTACAGTAGCGATTGTCCAATGGCTGGACATCAAATAGGCAACGGATTGAAAGATGATTCGAAACCTCATCACCCATTAACGCTATTACGCATGGCCTACGGCATCGCATAACTCAAAGCACGGATAACTAATGAATAACGTATTAACACCGCAAGACCTAATGTCTTTAGAAAATTACTCTGCTGCACGCTCTCAAATTCGGGCAGATGTCATGGCGCATAAAAAAGATCGTAATCTTGCCATCGGCCCCAATGTCACCCTGTATTTTGAAGATACAGTAACCATAAAGTATCAAATTCAAGAGATGCTACGCGCAGAAAAAATCTTTGAAAAAGAGGGTATCGAAGAAGAGCTGGATGCCTACAACCCACTTATTCCAACAGGTTCTAATTGGAAAGGCACAATGATGATCGAATTTGTTGATGCAGAAGAGCGCATTAAAGCACTAGAGCGATTAATTGGCATTGATCGTCAAACATGGGTAAAAGTGGGGGACTTAGAAAAGGTTTTTGCCATCTCAAATGAAGATTTGGAGCGTGAGACCGAAACAAAAACTTCTGCCGTACACTTCATGCGTTTTGAACTCACCGATGAAATGGTGAGCTTAGCAAAAAGCGGAGCTGACATAAGCGTGGGAATTGACCATGAAAACTATACTCATGCAGTTTCCCCCGTACCTGAGAATTATCGCAAGGCTTTGGTAAAGGACTTAAGCTGATAAAAAAAATACCAAAAACTGGGGGGGATGTATTTAATACATCCCCCCCAGTTTT
>JALXAQ010000126.1 GCA_026991885.1 Thiotrichaceae bacterium | reverse complement strand
CTCTCCCTCTCCCTCTCCCTCTCCCTCTCCCTCTCCCTCTCCCTCACCGATTTGAGGACATTAATCAACTGATTAAGCCGCTGAATATGTTGGATGTAAACGATAATTTGCCCAGATTGTTCGCGCAACAGCTTTAAAATATCTTTTTGTATCCAAGATTGCCCCCCATCGTCTTTGCGTGGCGCATCTAGGGTTGCCATTTCAACGCTTACCTTATAATTCAAAACAAGCTCGCCAGCCGGAAAAGTATTCGCATTGATGATTGTCGTCGATTCCCGTTTAAAACGCTGAATTTTGAATTTATCTTGTTGAATAGACAGCGATTTTGCATCAACGTGTTTATCGACTTGTCGATATAAAATTTTAGCAGGGCTGGGCTCACGTTTAGATAAATGTTGCTGAATCACATCTATACCCGCGATGGAGGCATCCGACGCGATGATTTTAACCTTAAAATAGCGGTTTAATTTCATCGGCTGCGTCGTCACCATTTTCACCAATTCATGGAGTAACGCCGCGCCACCGCTATCACCAATCAGCTCATCCACCATAAAAATCAAATGCCGATTCGTCTTGGCAATCTGCGCCAATTTCGTCTCATCAAATTTTTTCAGTTGTTTATCTTGAGCCGCCTCGGCAAAAATGCGTTTTAAATTATCTGCTGTCGTTGAGCTTTGCGTCTTTTTCAATGATTGCACTGTCGCGGTGGCAACAATATTTTTAGGGATGGATTGATCAGCACGCAAAGTACAAATAGCAGAACAAAGCGTTTTTAAAACGCCCTGCGGAATACGACGGCGGTGTTCTATTTTATTGTCGCTGGTTGACTTGGCATGACTGTGGCGCGATTGATGAAACGGCATTTTTTTGCCATCCGCAACCAGCCTGAGAATACTTTTTTGCCCGCCGACTGCTGAAGGCATTTTCAATTGAGAAGGCAGGGGTGTATTAGAGACATATTTAACAACAGGATTATCCCCATAATTGCTAATCAAGGCACTGTTTGAATAAATACACACCAGACTATCATCCAGTTTGCCATTACGACTAAACTTTTCAATAATGTCGTTGTTGACTTGGAGACGGGGACTAAAATAGAAAAAAAGAACGCCTTCAGATAAGATTTGTGGCGTAAGAATATAGTCAACAATCGCCGTCGTTTTGCCAATGCCGGGATGCCCGGTGAGAAATAGCAACAAGTCATCGTTACGCATAGCCTGAGTGATAAGCTGGGCATGAGCATCACGAAACCTTAAGGGCGGCTTCAATCCCACCTCTGCCAAAATTTCTGTCGGTACATTATCAGCCGTACTCTGAAAATTTTTGAGAGTTTCAGTATAAGCCATTCGATTTACGCCCTTGGTGGGTGGCGTTTCTAATTTTTCCATGAAATCGGTCAAATTTTCTGGCTGACGAAACTTGCCCTGTTTCAAAGTGCGTTGGAAATTGTTAGAGATAGTTTTAAAAACAGACTGTATCGCAAGAGGGCGTTTTTCTGAATAAGGCATGCCCTGATTTTGCGCTTTGCTTTCTCGATAAATATGTCGCAAAATCGGCAAATCCGTTTTATCGGTGATAAACGTCGCGTTGTAAGCACGATCCGTTAAACCAATCGCATTGATTTCTAAGGTGTCATCATTAAACTGCTGTGGTAGTAACGTCGTGAGACATTGCACAAAACTATAAGCATAACCACCCGCCTGAATCATTTTATAACTGTCTTTGTCGTCTCTGGCAAAGGCTTCAAAATAATCCGCCAGTTGGGCAGAAAAGTGAATACCGGCTTTATCGGAATCAATGTTGAGATGTTCAAAAGCGGTTTTTTCGCGCATATAGCGAGAAGTCGATAGCAAACGCTGCTTGATAGTGGAAACATCATCCAAATCGGGTACTGATGTTATATCTGCCACCGAAAAGAGCCCAACATCAATCACCACCACGCGGTATTTTTCAGGCAATTTAAAGAGCATAATAATATCCGCGTTTAAAAACTGCCCTCGCTGTTGGTATCTTTGATAATCCGGTTTGATCGGGTTATTAGATAATTGTTTGAACATTTTATCAAGCTTAGAAATCAGCGACTGATACCGTACATGTTCTTCAGCATTAAATAATTGCTGTAAATCGCACTGATAATATAACAATGTCGATTCATCCGGCATACTTTGGCAATATTCAACAATAAAATTAAAGCCTTTATGGACACCCAAAAAAATGAGATATTCGATAAAGGTAGCGGATTTTTTCAACAAAGTGGGATCAACGACTCCATTTTGGATAGCTTTATTTTGCAAACGAGAGACGACATGACTCAGCTTTATTTTTTTTAGATCGTCGTTATAAAGGCTATGAACTTTTGAGAGGATTTTATTTTGAGCAATGCCGGCGAGAATGCCAACATTTATGCCTAGTTCAAAGACAAATCCAAAATCATCGCCGAGAATATTGTGGTTAGGTTTGTTCATAAATAAAAATGCGTATGATATAATTTTTGACAATCCGCGTCAAATTAATAAAATAATAACATGAACTTTTTAAGAACTTTTTTTTATACATTGCTAGTCGCAGTCACTGTGACTTTTTTTAATTTTATTGGCACCTTTTCTGTGCTCAATGAATGGAGTTATAATATTTTTGAACGTTTCACGCCTCAAACTCACGCCAAAGTGTTATTTATTGAGGCACAATCTCAGGAACTGGGAGAAGAAACTTGGTTGAGATTATTAACACTTTTAGAAGAAAAAAATGCCAAGCAAGTGGTTTTTACCTTTCTCCCGCAGGGCGGTGCCTTTTATTGTCAAGCCAAACAATATGGCAACGTGTTTTTTGCACGTCAGCATGATGTCAAGCTTCCCACTGAGTGTGAAATTGAATTTGGTTTAGTCGATATTCCGCCACAAAATTATGGTCTTTATACTAAACAATACAATCTGTTTCAAATCAATGGACAGACTTATCCTGCCCTAGAAAGGCTTGCAGCACAACACTTTTTAGGGAAGCGCCTTCAATTTTCTGAAACTCAGTACCGCGTTTATTTTGGTAAAACGATTGATGAATTCCCCAAGCTAACGCTAGAGAGCGTTCTCAGTGGTGGCTTAGTCAGTGAGTTGATTGAGCAACGTAGTGTCTTAATTGGCTTGCCACCCTCCAACGCAGGTTTGTATACGCCATTGGCAATCACTCATGATGTCATGATTTCAATGCCACAATATCAAATGCTGGCTTTGAATACGCTGTTGACTGAGAAAATTTTTACCACCTTTGATGCTAGGCATACGTTTTTGTGGTTATTAATCCCAATCGCAATAAGTTTATTTCTCTACGGTTTGTTGAAGATTGAACAAAAGTGGCAATTCAGTGTGATTTTTGTTGCTATTTATATTATATTGGGTTGGTTATTGTATCGATATGCCAATATATTATTCCCCTTTTTGGAAATGAGCATTGCCCAATTGTTTATAGATTGGATTCTTATTCATAATAAATTTGTCACCACCAATAGGCAATTGCAGGAAATCTTGGTGGATAATTCCTTTAAACTTGAGGATAAAATAAAAGCGGAACATTTTACCACCACAGAATATTGGGCACAGCTCGTTGTCATGATCAATCAGATTCTGAATTTAAACCGGCTGATTATTTTGGAATGGAAGCCTGGTGTCAACAAAGCGCAGGAAGTCAAAGCGTTGGCTTGTACTCTCGCAGATATACAGCAAGCTAATTACAAAAAAGAACCTTATACAACAGCAATCAGAAAAAAATATCTTTATCAATTAGATAAGCCCTTACTTAAACCGCTTGATGTGGATGAAAATCAATATTTGATGCCCTTGATTTTTGGTGGTGATGTGCTGGGATTTTTAGTAATGACTATCGAAACAACAAAACCATTTGATTACTATCAATTTAATGAGGGTGTCAACGATTTTGCTAAGCCGATCAGTCAGTCACTTTACCATAGACAATATGGGCAATTACGCAACGCGGCTGAAACGGTTGTTGATCATCTTAAAAATAAGGCGTTGTACAAGACATTAGATAAGCCTCTCATCGTATTAGAACACCAGTTGTCTATTTTAGAGAATCTCATCAATGATTTGGAAACGGCAACCATTCTCTATGATATATTTGGTACAGCGATTATAGTCAACAAAAATATGACTCACTTGTCACAGATTTTTGGGCTAATAGAACACCAAAAGAACGCCTTGGATTTTATGAGCTATCTCTTAAAACTTGACACCAAACAAGCACAAAACTATTTTCGTGAATTGTTGTTCAAACAAGGAACGATAGTGCGACATGTGACATTAAAGGCTTCGGGGGTTGAGCGATTTTTTGTCCTCCATCTACAGAATTTTTCTTCTCAAGAGATGCTTGGGAGCACTGAGTTCGATATCAAACAAGGTATATTATGCCAATTATTTGATATTACTCAAATGAAATTACTGAGTACGCTCAAGGAGCAAATCGCGGAGCGATTGATTTTCCAATTTCGCAATGATATGCAGTCAATTATGACGGCGAGCCAATTATTGAGCACTGATGATATCAGCATTGACGAAAGGTTGATGATAGCTGATATTCTACAAACAAAAGTCGATAGCGATATGGAAATTTTGGAGGAGGTAGAAAAGCAACTGAATGTTCAGGTAGATGCCACCCAAAAAGCGATTGTCGAAATTTATCCTATCAATGCGAAAGAGGTGGTTTTGGAGGCGATGGGCATTTTAGCCGAAGTGGCGGTAGAACGACAAGTCAAATTGCAAAGTGATCTACCCGATTTAGTGAGTCTTGTGTACGCCTCTCCCAAGGGGCTCAGTTTGTTAATCAGCGATATACTCAAACTGCTTATTGAGGATGCGGTTGAAAATACCGACATTAGCATCGAACTACAAGAGGAGGATAAGTGGATAACTTATACCCTCAAAAATACGGGTTTTGGTCTGCCGAATGAGCGTTTTCAAAAAGTTCTATTTTCTGCTGATGAGGGAAAAGTGAGTAGGGATCAATTATTGCTTGATGAGGAGCAGTGGGATTTTAAAATTTCCCAAAAGGCTTCTGACAGATTTGCTGACAAAACGGAAAGTTTCGATAAATTCAAGGCACTTCGTGATGCGATTCCGGCGGTGACTGTTTGGGGAGGTACGTTGAAGGCTGAAAGTCATCTGGGTAAAGGCATGTATTTTGAATTACGTTTAAAGGGGTTTATATAACCATGAGTCAGCAAGTAGTCTTGATGATTGACGATGACAAATTTTTGCAACTGCTTGTAGGAAGATATTTGGAAAAAAATGGCAGTTATAAAGTTTATAAGGCCATTAACGGAAAAGACGGCCAAGAAAAATTGGCAAACCTAAAGCCAGATATCATTATTCTTGATATGATGATGCCGGTTTTAGATGGAATGGGTTTTTTACGTTGGCTGCGGCAGGAAGCTAAATTGGATATGCCAGTGTTGGTATTGAGTGGGCTATCTAAAGCAGGTAGCAAGGCACAAATACTGGAGTTGGGTGCCTCTGATATGCTTTTAAAACCGATTTCTCCAGAGAAAATTCTTAATAGTGTTCAGAAAATTTTGAAAAAGAGTGCCCAAAGCTAAAGCTTTGGACTCCAAAGTCATTCCAGTCCCGAGCAATCTCCCCATTGTTTGCTTGCCGTCTTACCTGCGGCTAAGAAAACGTATGCCTCAATACATTGGGCAGGACCATTGAGTTCATTGAATGTCAGGCTCAGAGAATAGTTGGTCGTTCTTGCATTGTAGGGTGCTGGGGCGATTCTGACACCATTAAACAATCCAACCCGCGAATCGTCAGGTGCTTGAGCGTCAAGATGCGTATTGGGATCATAATTTGATCCATGATCCTCATGATATGGGCACTCGTTGTCACCAGCATCGCCGAAGCTTTCCCACGGAAAACGAGTATTATTTTTGTGACTGTACTGGAAGTTCCATACATCCATATCAAACCAAGTTGGGTTGACTTTATATCCCAAAGCATCGCTTGTATTGCCGGGCTGGTTGACCAATTGATAAGCATCATCATATATGAGCAGCACGATACCTGTCACGTCAAGTCGTGGCGTGCTAATTGTCACCTGCACGACGGGTGAATTGGGGATGCGGGTATCTACGGCATCGAAGCTAATGCTAGGCACTGAAGAATCGCTGTAGGGCAAAACATGAAGCGGATGGATGGCATCACGTTGCCACGCACTATAATAATCAAATGAGGGAGAATTGCGAATTTCAAAATGGAGGTGAGCGAAACCGCTGTCACTCACGCCCGTGTAGCCGATAAGTTCACCTTTACTGACAGTTTGCTTGACAGAGACAGTCCAATCATTCAAATGTTGATAATTGCTATAGTAACATCCTACGTTTTTGCATGATGAATAACCGGGACGGTAATGGCGAATCTGGATCAAGGGATCAGAGTAGGCAGTCTGGTTGCCTGCAATTCTGACGATGCCGTCTGCAATGGCGAACACGGGTGTCCCTATCGGGGTAGGAATATCGATCCCACGATGGTAGTCATAGCGATAGGCTTCGGATGCCTTTTGACGAGGTCCAAATGTAGAGGATAAGGGTAGATCAGTATAATCTGCATTACCCCATCGTTCCTTGGGACAACCGTCCGTCTCGACCCAGCCAGTGGGCGGTGCCTCTGAAATGCGACCACAAAGAGGCCAATTGGGCGTTTGGTCAAAATCTTGGGAAGACGCAATTGTACTCCATGTGAGTAGAGCTAAGCATAGATAAATGTGTTTTAACATGGTTTAATTTCCTTTATTTTATTTACTAGCTCCAAGATAAATCTTGGACTCCTCTAAATCTTATAGGTGTTTAGAGATTATGCTTGTGTAGTTTGAGTATTAAAGTCAGTCAATAAAATAAGGGAATAGACAAACGGTCATTTTGATCTGATAAACGGTATAAAATGAGAAAAGAAGAAATGTTAAAAACAATATTGATAATCGATGATGATGAAAATTGGCAAAAGATTTTAGAAATCTATCTTAAAAAGGCAGGTTATAAAATATACCTTGCAAGCAATGGAGAAGAGTGCCAAGAACAGTTGAATAAGAGCAAGCCAGATATGATTATCCTCGATTTGGTCATGCCTGTCTTAGATGGGGTACATTTTTTACGTTGGCTACGGCTTGAGGCTAAATTGGAGATGCCTGTGTTGATATTGACGGCTTTATCCAAAAGCGATATTAAATCAAAAATACAGGGCTTAGCGGTTTCCGAGGTCATTTTTAAGCCCTGTTATCCAGATGAATTGGTTAAAGCTGTTCAGAAAATAGTTGGGTAAGCCCTGTCGTTTGTGTTGCGGTATTTGTCTCTCAACTGTCTTCAGAACGACCATATTTATGATCAGTGAATGTTAAAACGAGTATGGCAACGCTAAGAAGAAGAATAGCCATTGTTATAGTTAGTAATAAATAGAGATGGAAGTTGTCATTAACCTTCTGCACATCGATGACCATATGCCTTGAAAGTGCTGTTATTGCAATATAGATAAGAAATTGCACGGGCAATTTATGCGTCTTAAAGTAGATAGCAACCATTGCACCAAGCTCAAGGTATATGAACAACAATAAAATATCTTTTAAGCCTGCATGGCCTTTTTGCATTATAGCTAGATATTCAACTGCTGCCGCCCAAACTATCGTGGCGCCAATAACGAATAAAGCCAGAAAGTGAAATAGCTCTCCCAGAACATGGCCAATTTGCTGTAGTTTTTCTTTTGTATTTATAATTGACATTATAAATTTTTCATCCTGTTGAGAAATTTGACAGCCAACTGAAGCTGTGCCACGATTAAAACATACGACCATTTAAAATTCAACCCACCCACCCCCAAAAGTGTTATTCGCAGGATTTTTTTTAGCTTCGTTGGAAGATTTATTGGTCATCCGCGCTAGCCATAAAACCTTTGGCGAGCCGATGTAACCCTTAATTAGCTTGGTATCTGACCAACGCCATTAATTGTTCAATGCTTTTCAAGCCTTGTAAAGTCCCAGCGACTCGGGTATTGGTGAGCTTGGCGCCCTTGGGATGGGTGTTATCAATATTGGCGAGATAGCACACATTGCCCCTTTCGCCGGTTTCAATTTCAATGTTTGTGTGGTTTCCAGAGTCATCGCTAATCGTTAAGCTGACATCGCTTTCTTTGAAACGCGCTTTTTTGCCCTCTTGTACCATGCGATAGTCCCAGCAAAAAAACCACAGTGATTTTATCACTTCTAAATTATTGACAATCATTTCTTCGGTTTTATAGCCTCCCGTATCGCCTATGCCGGCATCTTTTCCAAGGCGTATGTAAGGAAAAGCTTCCTGTTTACCCAGATCACCAAAGTAGATTAATCCACGTTTATCGTCTTTGGATTCATAAACGGCGGCTAAGTCAAAATCAGCAGCGGTTGTCCATTTTAGGGAGACTGTCAGTTGTTTTACGTCAAGAACGCCTTCTTGAAGTTGATATTTTAGTTGCATGGTTTACCTCTTTTTATTTAGTTTTTTTTCAAATTAAGGGCAACCATAAAGGATTGCCCCTACTTAATGACATTGACGCTCCACATGGGAACGATAAAATTTTACCTCTCACATTCCAAGCCAGTCTTTGAGAGTTTTTGAAGAAAATCCGTCACATTTTCGGTCATTTTCTTAAATTCCCCATCATCTATTTTGGCTTTTTCCATCTCAATGGAAATACCCAATTTAACCCGTTTGTGTAATTTACCTAATACACACAAAGCTTTAAACACAGTGGCATTTTTAGGCACTTTCATCACCCCTCGTGCCTTATCAGTCACCTTTTTTAGGAGTTGGACTCGCCGCACATCATATTGGCTAAAAAATGGGAGAATGTCACTCTCTTTTTGAGCCTGACTGTTTTGTGCATTTTCCGCTACTCGACAAGCAAAGGATAAATGAGAGTATTCAGTGCTATCCAAGCGACATTTATCCTCAAGCTCAAACTCAACAGCAACGTCTCGGAAATCACTAAAAATTTTTCTGAGCCTGTTTCGTGTTTTCACTATCTTGTCAAGCGCCATACCCGAAAAATTCGTTAAGTCCTTTTCTAAGTAGGCACGAGGAAATTGAGGATCATATTGAGGCACGAACATCAAGGAAACCGCGAGTGCGGAGTTGGCGTTTTCCAAATCATTCAAATCCTGTTCGATTTCTGATTCATTTCCTCTCAGTTGGCGCAATTCGTATTCCGCTCGATACATGGCGGTATTTTGGTCTCCCCGACCGTTTATCGGCGTTTTGTTTGGAATTTGCCAGCCAAACGCTTCTAGGCTGCTTAAAAATTCCTGATAGTCGTTGGGAGGTGGAGATTTATCGCCTTCTCCTTTCAACCAATATCCGTATGATCCAAATAACACTGCGACTATTGCAGCAACAGTTATGATTTTTGAACGCTTTTGCATATTTTTTCTTTCTCCTTAAAGTTTTGAAATAAAATTATAAATTGTTTGACTTTCTTCGTCATCACATTGAATTCCTTGTCCTGACTATCCTCAGTAGTAAAGTCTTTTAAGTAATTACCACATAATAAATATTTATGGTATTCCGGTTTTTCAAACAAAAGCAAACGCTTTAATAATTCGGCTTTGCTTGTTTTGCTTTTATTATTAGAGCCCTGTGCTACTCCTATAATCTGACATATAAAATCGGCTATTGGCTTGAGTGTGGCGTTATTATATGGCGAGTTACATGAGCCATTAATATTGGTTATTTCCGTTTTGACCCTCTCAATAACTTGAACCACAATCTGTTGTTTTTCTTTCAAGTTTGTCTCACAGTCAAAATCACTAAACAAGGCTTTTAGTGCCTTCTCTTCGTTTTTAGAAGCTGTACACGAATTTTGTCTTGGTTTCTTCTCATTCTCTTCGCTTTGATGAGCAGAATCAAAAACAAGATAAAACCCGACACCCAATGCCAACAAAATCCCAACAAGCCCACTTACCCATTTTAACCGATCTGAGCTATGTTTTTTAGGCACTGCCGCCTTTTTATCTTGCTTAGGTACAAACTCACTAAACCCCTTTTCCCATTCACCCAATTCTCGACGCTTAACCAAAATAGCTTGACCATCCCTATCCCAATCAATCTCCGTCACAAGCGTCGCCAAGTTTTTCAACTGTTTTTTAAGTTGAGTGACAATTGGCTGACGCTGAGTTTCTGAGAGCTTTTTAGCATTAACGCCGACTAACACTAATATCTCTTTACCCGTGCGCCCCGATACCGATTGCGCCATTTCGACACTTACCGCCAGATAATCATCGCCTTGCGGGTTTCTACGGGCTGCCGTAACAATTTTTTGAATCTCACTATCTGAAAGGCTGCAATCCTGTGCGGCAATAAAGCGATGATTCCACTTGCCTGCGCGGGGCGTTTCTGCTATTAATTGTGGTTTATTCATGATCTCTTATCTCTGATCATGCCATGCCAATAAATTGGGTGCTTTGGGATAACCTTGAATTTGAATAAAGGCTTTAGCCATTGTCTTTCCCTCCGTTTTAAGCTTTAGCGTATAACCTTTGGCTAAATCAGATATTCGCTTTTTTACTGTCCCCTTACCATTGTCATCATCACCAAACCAATCATCCTCAATCACCGTGATTTCAACCGTTTTTATATCAGAAGCTTTAGCACTAAAACCTCGACTGGTGCCGATGTCCGTTGATTGGTTCAACTGTGATTTAACGTTATTTTTAGAAATAACATTTTTCCCATTTAAAGAGACGCGAATCTGGTTATTATCTCCAACCGCCTCATAAGTTTGCCAAGTAATCCGCACAAATAGTTTTAGATTGGGGATCGTAGCCGTTTGTGCAGTCTTATCTAAATAAGTCTTGTACTCAGAAACTTCTTTTTTCATTGTTTGCAGAGGCGCATCTTGCAGATACTTCACCATGTGTTCTCGATCCCTGTATTTCAGAATATCCCCGTACAAATCTTGATCTTGCCTTTCCGCGACTTGATGTTGCAAAGCCTTGATGATGTCGTATTCTTCGCTCCCAGGGGCTTGTTGTAATTCAGGTGGAAACTGGGCATATTTCTTCAAAATTTCATCAGCCTCCCTTAAACGATCATCCTTAAACGCACGTTCAAGCTGTTCTTCTATTCTATGAACAACGACACTCTTAAATTCTGCCTTTAACTTCTCCAGACGCTCATCAGATTGGCGACTCTGCAAGGCTTGGGCTGCCGCTAGAAAATTTTTGCGCCGCATTTTGTCATTGTAGGCAGCCATAAAGCGTTCCCAGTCTCGTTGACTGGCAAGCTCTGTTAAACGTTTTAAAACTCTGTCCTCCAATGCTAGCCGTTTTTGACGCATTGTTTCAGCGTTCTGTTTGCGTAACTCCTCTAACAGTTCGTTAAGTCTATCGCTATTTTGCCAATTTTCTGTCACACGAGCGGCTATTTGACGGAAAGCATCTTCATTTTTCTGCTGCAATCGCTTTATTTTTGCGCCTTGCAAATTGCTCAAAGTGGTTTTAGCATCGTCTTGACTGACAAAGCCTTTTGAAATAAAATGTCGAAAAATAGGCGCAGTCGTATAGTTAGTGAGCCATTGTTCCGCTTTTCCTAGTGCATCATGGGTGGCATTGGGAGTCTCAATCGCTGCCATGAGTTTTTTATAATTCCACAAGTCCATTGTTGTTTCCACCGTCAACCACAGGGCCAATATAGCCGCCACTGTCCCCGCCCAGTAGTAAAATGCTTTTTTTCGACATTGCCCTAAGACGCTTTGAACCTGTTTAGCTTGCGCTGAATTGGGGGGGAAACGGTTTAATAATGCTTTGCCTTCTTGCTGACATTGTTTAACATTTTTAATGGTATTATTCTGATATTGCCGCAAATCAATCGCATCGCGCCGTTGGGCTAACCATAAAAAAGCATCCTCTAAGCCAAACGCATTCAAAGGCTGAACTTGTTTAGGCCGTTCAACCACATCACCATTTTCAAGTCGCACAAATTCGCCCGCACCCAAGGCACTGACCGGAAATGCTTTAAAATTGTCTTTAGTCACAGAATGTTGTAACTCATCATTGAGTCCTTTATGTGGGGGTGGCGGCTCAGATTTGAAAAAATCTTCTAGCTTGCCTTGTTCAATCTCAGGATGAGCCGAGTCGATGTCACTGTATCTGTCCCATTTATTGACCAATAATACGACTGGCGTATCCAGTGCCGCGCCCTCTTGTTTTTCTCCACGCAACAAGCTGAAGGTTTGTCGCAATTCATATAAATCCTTATGGGCTTGCGCGTCTCGCGTTTTTTGATGCCCGGACAGATGCCCTAATTGATCCCGATAGGGGGCCTCTCCAAGGACTAAAATGCCATCCATCTCGGCGAATTTTTTTCGCAAGGATTTCGCCAGTTCACTGTCACTAATATTAGGGTTCACTAATTCGCCTGAATAATCGACTAATTCAATGCGAAAGGTTTGATGCTCTGCCCCTGTCAAATCATATTCAAAAGTAAAATGCTCTTCGCCAATGGGATTGGGCTCGGGTACTTCGCGCCGAGATAGACTATTAATGGCTTTTTTGAGCCATTCTTGACTATGAGTGTCTTGTTTTGAGGCGGGTAGCCAGGTACAGTTATAACCCAAGGCATGGGGATAGCGTGGCATGGCTAATGCCGCCAGCAGACAGGTTTTTCCTGAAGCCGATAGCCCGTATAAGGCGAAACGGTAAACTTTTGTTGGTTTTTTGTTCATTTTTTTTCCTAAATATTCATCAACCACCATGCAGAAGTATTTTTTTGCCAAGCCTTAAATTTTCGTTGTGGCAATAATTGGACAGTCTTACCGGCATTTTTTAATCCACAAGCCACCTTTTCTCCCACATCACCCACGACACCCGTCACACCCGTCGCACTGGTGATTTTAAAAAACAGACACGCACCTGATGTGAGCTTTTTATAATCGACTTGCACCAAGACTTTGGCATCTTTTCGCATAAATAATCGGGCATCCCACTTTTTATTGATGCGTTTGAGAGTTGTCCGATTCACATTCACTTTTTTAAATAAAAATTGCAGTATGGGCGTGATGTTAAAAGTAGATAAATTTTCACTTACCTTGCGGCTTGATAATCTTTGCATCTTAGAAAAAAATTGCTTTTTTGCAAAAGACACTAAAAGCGTTTCGGAGGCATTTTTTGCCACTGCTTTGCCGACATTGTGTTTAACACGCTTTTTAGCCTGTTGTTTGAGCGTACTTTTAACCGCTTTTTTCGCGCCGAGCTTGACACCTGATGTAATAAGCGCACCCGTGCCCAGTGTTGCTGCGGTGAAGGCGAGATCAGCAATGTCAGCGACAGCCCAAAAAGCTTCTCCACCCGATATTTCACGTCCTTGCACAACTTTTTTAATGGTATGGATCGTACTGCTGTCTCCATTGACTAATTCGTAGTATAAATCGGCATCACTGGCTTTATCCCAATTTTCTAACTGAGCCGGATAATTTGAACCTAGACGACTAAAAATCACTTGTTTGATATCGTCTGACAAATCACGCTGCATCAATTTGATAAACAGGGGCTCTTTACCAAAATAGAGTAATGAAACCAGTGTATTAGCATCATTCTCTAAAATAGCTTCAATAATTAAAGGCTGTAAGGGAGCCGGATAAGCGTCATCACCAAATAGCACCGCAGCGGGCGTTAAATTGTTGACTTGCTCTAGGGACAAAAACCATTGCCATTGTTCTAAAAGCCTTTCGCCTTGGGGCAAGGCTAATAATTCCCACAAATGCGGATCACTTAAATAGAGTTCAAAGGGTAGTTGAGTTTTATGAGTGACGTGGAGAAATTTAGGCCATAAATCATTGCGGAATGCGTAGCGAAAATGACTATCATCAATCATTTTTGCGCGAATGTCCGCGCCTTGCTCAAATAAAAAATTAATCACTGAACTTAATTTGTCTTCGGATTGAACGTCCAAGACTTCGGTGAGCCAACGATCATATTCTTGTGCGCCAGCATTATTTCGCGGAAAAATGAATAGGGCTTGACTGCCAATTAAGCCACGCTTAATCAGTCGGCATACTAATGATCTATGAATTTCTAATGCGTTGGCGAGAGCGGCGGCATCTTCGGGGGCTGCGTGTTGGACGAACAACCCCGTGATGATGTCGTAACAGTCATCATTTTGGAAAAGTTGAGCCAAACGCTCAGGATTATTGGCTGCCGCTAGAAGTGAGGCGGTTTCTGGATGAGATTCAAATAAGGGCATTAATTGAGAATAATGGCCTAAATTTTTGAGTAAATAGATTTGTTTTTCTACCCGATGTATTGTAAACCATTCCTTGTTGAGCGTAACAACGGCGTGTGCCGCGTTGGACTCCCAACCGGCTTTAATTAATTCAGATTCTAAACCATTTTTTTGTTTATTTTCTGTCAGTGGAGTATTATCTTTATCTAATCCAATGTGACTGTTTTTTTTGTCGTTTTGAAAAGCACTTGATTGGATGACGACAAACAAAAAAATCGCAATCAGCGCCGCTATGCCAAAAATTTTGAGTGATGTTAACATTTATATCTCCTATGTTTATATGTAATCGTTCTGCTCTGCTAGCGAATAAAGGCAAAATTGATGCCAATAGTGAAAATAGCTTGACCATCCCACCTTTGATATGAGGGATATTGAGGGATGAAGGGCAACCACAAGGGATGACAGGTTTGACGGGGTGCCTAGATCGTAATAGAATTGTCAACTTGATTGGCGGATTGAGCATCATAATTCGGTTAATAAGGCACGCTAACTTTAATGAAACAACATCCCTTACTGCAAATTTGTAATTTAAATGAATTCTTTCAAAAAGACGCGGATAAACGAAATCCCGTTTTTCCAAAATTTGATGAAATTATTTTTGACAAATTGACAGAATCCAATTGTTTAAGTTCCACAGAAGCTTTAGAAATCAAATGTTTAACTGATGAATATCAAAAAAACATTAAGCCTTTATCAGAGGGAATATTAAAAAAGGAGTATGAAAGGCTGATAATTGATTTCTCTTGGAAATCTGCACAAATGGAAGGGAATACCTATTCCTTATTAGAAACGGAAGCTCTGCTCACTAGGCATGAAATGGCGGGTAAACATAGTTTTATTGAAACGCAAATGATATTAAATCATAAAGAAGCCTTCAGGTTTATTTTTCATTATCGACAAAACTTTAATCAATTAACTGTACGCGATATTGAAGATTTGCATCGTATTCTGGTGCATAGTCTTGATGTTCAATACGGTATTCGCACGCATTCTGTTGGTATTGTTGGTACTAACTATAAGCCATTAAAAAGTCAGTATTATATTCAAAAAGCCTTACAAAAATTGGTAGAAAAATTGAATAATATCCAAGCACCGATGATTAAAGCTATTTTTGCGATTAGCGTTTTGTCTTATATTCAGCCTTTTGAGGATGGTAATAAAAGAACTTCTCGCTTATTAGGCAATGCTATCCTTTTATCTCATAATTATTGCCCTCTTTCTTATCGCAACCTCAATGAAATTGACTACAAAAAAGCTTTGTTGCTTTTCTATGAAAACCAAAATATACGGCCCTTCAAGGAACTGCTCTTAGCTCAGTATCGTTTTGCAGTAGAAAATTATTTTTGTTAAAAAGGCTATCAACATGGAAACTATTGACCAAATACAACAACGTTTGCAAAACGCTGGCTACTTTGCTAATGAAGAAACCGCACAGGCAGTTCGAGCCATGTTAGTTTTGGAAAGACCTTTATTAATTGAAGGTCCGCCCGGCGTTGGCAAAACGGCTGTGGCACATGCTTTAGCAAAACTCTTTGATGAGACGCTATTACGGGTGCAGTGCTACGAGGGCATCGAAGCGGATCAGTTGCTTTATGATTATAATTATGCTAAACAATTATTGATGATCTCTATGATCAAAGATCGTATTCATCAAAAAATCGCGCAGCAAAGTATTCGCAATGCCATTGAAACGCTCGACAAAGAAGATGTCTTTTGGGGTGAACATTTTCTTATCAAGCGTCCACTTTTACAAGCCATTGTGCCAGAAAATGGTAAAAGACAAGTTTTGTTGATTGATGAAGTGGATAAAACCGAAAAAGATGCAGAGGCTTTATTATTAGAAGTGCTTTCGGAGTACACGATTTCTATTCCAGAATATGGTACTGTGCAAGCGAGTATCAAACCTATTGTGGTATTGACTGGTAATCGTACCCGCGAATTAACTGAGGCTTTACGCCGCCGTTGTGTTTATTTGTATTTGGATTATCCCGATAAGGAAACCGAAAAGGCGATTGTACGTCTTCATGTACCGGATGCCGATGAGACTTATTTGCAGCGGGTGGTTGATGCGGTGCAAAAAATTAGAAAATTACCTTTAAAGCATATACCAGCCGTATCGGAGACGATAGAAGTTCTCCAATTGTTGATGGCAACTCATGGTGATTCTGCGGGATGGTTAAATTTGTTGGCAAAACACCATGAAGATCATCATACTATTATGGGGGCTGATATAGGGCTGTGAACCGCTCAGCGTCGAGGCAGGCAAGGGCAACCACAAGGGATTGCCCCTACAGAGGACCGCATTTTTTGTAGGGGTAATGACTATGAAAAAAAAATTAACGAAAAAAGAGAAAAAAAGGGCGGAGAGGGACGCAAAAAAGCAGAAAGCAAGAGTAGATAAAAAACGGAACCTGTTATCATACACCTTAGGTGCTCTGATACGGTGTCAAAAAGATTTACCCACTGTCGATGTTTTACAAAAAGCTTTAAAGGCGTTGCATCATTTGGGTAATAAGATTATTAAAGAATTTGATGTTATGGACAAAATGCTTTCTGCTGCTATTGCTTATAAACAATTAGGCGATTTGTCATATCGCGCTGCGGCTGCCATTGAACAAGATAATCAGATTTTAATTTTAGATAAGGAACAAAACTTAATACTTCAGGTGTCTGTGAATCTTGGTAAAATAGAATATCAGGGTATCGTTTTCACTTTGGAGCAGGTTCGTGCTGCTTGCAGCCAAGTGCGGAAGCTAAAGGCAAAAAAGGCTCGAAAATTGGCAGAACAATGTCTGGCAACGTTTTTAGCAGAAATTCCGGCTCATTTAGAGGTAAAAATTAAGGCATTACAAGAGCAAGCTGAACAACATTGGGATAAACTTTCTTTACTCAATACGGTAGATTTGAAATTTCTCGAAAGCTACCAACGCCCTATTTTCAATTTTTATCATGTGCTCGATATCGATATTCAAACGCAATCCCAAATGAATGATTGGATTAGTGGCTGGATAGGGCGTGTAGAAGCAGCAATAGCAGCCCCTTCGCTGATAGATACTTCTATCCTAACCATATTGAAATTGATCGCGAGTTCTCCAAAGTATGGGATTCAAACCTACGCAATGTGGTTAGGCCATTCTAAGGCAAAAAGTTTGGATGATAAAAAGCTAGATAAAAATTTTCGGGCGGCTTTGGGAGACAATACCATTGTGGCTATCGCTGCGAAGATTGAGGCTTGTATTGAGCACCAATGGTTGACAATCACAGCCGTGGGCACTCACCATTTGCCGGTGTTAGTCGTCACGAAAAAGGGTAAAAAAGTCTTGAAACTCGTTAAGCCTACTAAACAAGCGGCTCAATTGACGGTTAATATCCATTCTCACCTTTACTGGCTCGAACAAATACAAGTGCAAGAACAGACGGCTTATGTGAATTTTTTAAATTCTCCCCAATCTATTGCCAATATGGCTAGTTGGACTCAAGACGAAGTTGTCGCCATGCAACGGCTCTTAAATGAGCGTCTAAAGGCTTGGCAAGTGCTTGCTAATTGGAAATTAAGCAAACATCCCATTAAGTATAAACCCTTGCAACGGCTATTATGTTAATCAATTTACTTGTCAATTTAAGTTCCTACCTGAAAGATGAAGGCGTTTCCCTTGCGCCTGAGCAATTATTTGTCGCTGCTAAATATATTTTATTGGCAGACTCGCTAACGCCTGATAATAATTTACAACAGAGCCTCAAACCTATTTTAATCACTCGCATAGAAAATGAGGCGGCTTATCACAAGGCTTGGAGCCGCCTTAAAAAGGCAGAACAAACGGGATCAGACAAAATCGCATTATATCACCTCGTCGCCGCTGGAGATAATAAACCGCTGCCCACGGGACGAACCAGCGATGGCAGTGGACTCGACTGGGCACCTTGGCAACGCTATGGCGGGGAGCAGGACGATTTTGAAAATGCGGTCAGAAAATCCCTTGCCAGTGATGAAACTATCCAAAACTGGGAAAAGGCTTTTGAAGCGGAATTAACTGACAAATTTGTCGCCCAAGAAGAAACCGATTCGTTGGAAGATTTATTGGCTAAGGCTCTCGCTTTTAAAAAAGAATTTTCCCGTATTAAGCGTCAATGGAATAAAACCATGCGGGCGTTGACGCCTGAGACTGGCAAAGATAATGAGCAAGATAAGATAGGCGAAAAACGGGCACTGCGTCCGGTATTTACGCAGGGATATAGGGCGAATATTTGGCGCTGGGGAAATCCAGAATTGTTTATGCGCCCGATGGAAAACATCAAAGAGAAAGATGTGTTACAACTACAAGCCCCCCTCCGAGCGATGGCGGAACGATTGCGTTTGCGCTTGGAAGGGATGAGAAAGCGTCATGCTGGCAGAGTCGATTTGCGAAAAGTCATCCGCGCGAGTCATAAAACCTTTGGTGAGCCGATGAAACTTATTCGAGTACGCCCCAAACGTAAGCCCGCCCGTTGGGTGGTACTTTCTGATGTATCGGGCTCTGTGAAACATGCTACCCGATTGTTTATGAGCTTTCTTTTTGAGTTACGCAATGTGATGGATGATAATATTCGCGGCTTTACTTTTGTGAGTAAAGTTCAGGAAATCACGGAGATTCTGAAAGAAACTCATTATGAAACAATGGTTAATAGAATATACGGACAAGACGAAATAGATTTTCGCGGATATTCTGATTATGGTGTAGCGTTTCAAGCCTTTGATGCGATAGCTGGCGATTCTCTTTACCGCGATTCTGTTTTGTTGATTATCGGTGATGCGCGTAATAATAAGCGCGAAGAGCGTTTAGATTTAGTACAAAAGTGGCGTAATCAAACGCGCAAGGTGATCTGGTTTAATCCCGATTTACCGGAAAAATGGGATCAAGGGGATTCTGTGATAACGGCTTATGCTGAAATGGTTAGTCAGGTTTATGATGTTTCTACGCCGGGTAAGTTGGTCGATGCTATTGAACAGGTGGTGATTTAATTTTTTTGTTGTAGGACGCGGAGCGTCCGAGAAGGCATTCCCACGCAGAGCGTGGGAACGAGAAAAAAGACGTGGGGTTTGGTAGGGGCTGACCTGCGTGTCAGCCCTTAACTTAATGGCATTGGAGCGTAGGGTGCGTAGGGTGCGTGCGCCAAGCGAAGCTTGGCATTTCTTGCTGGGTGAAAGTCCCGGTCAGGTAAGGGCTAACCACCCACCTGTATCGAGTGTTGCGTGTCCATAGGTAACGAACGACACGAAGCG
>JALXAQ010000125.1 GCA_026991885.1 Thiotrichaceae bacterium | reverse complement strand
TTGCTGATAAAAAGATTTTGCCAGCTTTTTTATCCTTAGGTGGGTTTACTGAAGAAGCAAGGGAGTTTTGTCAGGCGCAAGGGATTGGTATGGCTTCAAAAATTGAGCACTTTTGAATTATATTTAACTTCGTTACCGAAGCCTAACAGGGGCAACCACAAGGGATTGATTGCCCCTACGAGAAATCACGTATCTTGTAGGGGCAATCCTTTATGGTTGCCCCAGTTCGATTTTTTTTTGGGGATTTTGGGCTAATAATGAGTACAACGGATTTGGGGAATAAACGGATTTCGTTAGGGTTTTGACTTGTAATCCCTGTAGTTAAGGTTTTGTCTTATCCGAGCGATAATTCTATTGACTTTCAGCGAGCCACTATCGTATCGGGCAACCACAAGGGATTGCCCCTACCTTCAATGCCGTTTTTGTTTCCTCGGCAATCCTTTATGGTTGCCCTGATACGATATGGCATTGGGGTAGAGCAGAGCCAAACCCACCATTGAACTACAGGGATAAGTCAAAACCCTAACTACAGGGATAAATCAAAAGCAAATAAAAATTGCCTCTACTTATCCCTGTAGTTAAGTGTTTTGACTTATCCCTTCTTAAATGAACGAAGGTGCAGGACGCTCTGCGTCCAAAAAATAGGAGAAAAAAAAACTAAAATGTCAGAACGCACAGCCCGCGTCCAACGCAATACTCTTGAAACCCAAATTGAGGCCAAAATCCATCTTGATGGCACTGGCAAATCCCATTTTGAAACCGGCGTGCCATTTCTTGAACACATGCTGGATCAAGTCGCACGACATGGGGTGATTGATTTAGAAATTATCGCTAAAGGCGATTTACACATTGACGCGCATCACTCAGTAGAAGACATTGGCATTACACTAGGGCAAGCCTTTAATAAAGCGCTTGGAGATAAAAAAGGCATACGCCGTTATGGTCACGCCTATGTTCCCCTAGACGAGGCACTGTCACGGGTAGTCATAGATTTTTCTGGACGCGCCGGCTTAGAATTTCAGGTTGAATTCCCACGCGCCCAAATTGGTGACTTTGATGTGGACTTATTTCATGAATTCTTTCAAGGATTTGCCAATCATGCCTTAGTCACCTTACATATTGACAACTTACGGGGCAGAAATGCTCATCATATTGCTGAAACCGTTTTTAAAGCCTTTGGGCGAGCCATACGCATGGCGGTAGAATTTGATCCACGTATGCACAATGTCATGCCATCAACTAAGGGGAGTTTATAATCTGTCTCTCAAAATTAACAACAAAACATACAAAGCCCTCATATTTGATGTCGATGACACATTGATTGACACCTCGAAATCCTATGATGAGGCGATCAAAAAAACGGTGAAAAATTTCACCTCAGCCCAAGTGAGCGACGCGCAACTCAATTTGGTGCGTAGCAAGGGACTTTCTTATGGGGTTAATAATGATTGGCATGTCACTTGGCTTTTAATGGCGTTAATAAAAAAATTTCCTAAGGATAACTGGGAAGAGGCTTTGACGCATAAGCGGTTAGCTCAAATCCAGCAAAATTCAACAGAATTTCTTAAAATGAAAGAATTTTTTCAAAATCTGTATCTTGGAAAACCCTCATTTAATGGACAAGGCTTAATTGATACCGCTGAAAAAAAAATGTACACTGATGCCTTTTTTCCAACGCTCAAAACCTTTGGCGTAAAAATGGCCGTTGTCACTAGCCGACCGGCTGATGAAGCTCTCTATACTTTAAAAGTGGTCAATGGATTAGTGGGAGAATTTATCGAAAGTACACATTTTATCATCAGTGTTGGTAGTCAAAACAGCACGGGTGAATTGATAGCCGAAAAACCCAGTCCTGCGCCGATTTTAGAATGTATTAAAAGGCTCTCAGTAGATTTGAATGAGGCGGTTTATATTGGAAATTCTAGCAGTGATTACCTCGCCGCTAGAGAGGCAGGCGTTGATTTTATCCAAGTGGGCACAAGCCGCATTGAGAGAGCTAAGGAGCCTCAAGGATTTCATTACTTTAAACTTGAAAATGTTAATGGATTAGTGGATTCGGGCTGAAATATCCAGACCATTTAAAACCTTGAATCGCGGATTTTACGGATGACTCGGATGACACGGATTAAAAACCTAAAAACACTCCTTATCCTCACTTTTAACTTTGATTTTAAATCCGCGTAATCCGTGTCATCCGTAAAATCCGCGATGAAACGAAGTAACGGAACGTTCACGTCGCCAGCTCCGTTACTTCGTTTCAAGGTTTTTTCTCGTTCCCACGCTCTGCGTGGGAATGCCTGTAGCGACGCTCTGCGTCGAATTTTCAAATAATATGAGGATATACTATCTATATGCCACACCGTTATACTGGACTTATCAATAAATACCGTGACTATTTGCCCGTGCATGAAGATACGCGCATTATTAGTCTAACTGAGGGCAATACGCCCCTAATACGTTTGCATAACATTCCCAAACTTTTAAATAAAGACATCAATATTTATGTCAAATATGAAGGACTGAATCCCACAGGCTCCTTTAAAGATCGTGGAATGACGATGGCGATTACTAAAGCCGTGGAAGCGGGTAGTCAAGCCACAGTTTGCGCCTCAACCGGAAATACCTCTGCCAGTGCAGCCGCCTATAGTGCTAGGGCGGGTATTACCGCATTTGTCCTCATACCCGATGGAAAAATCGCCCAAGGAAAACTCGCGCAAGCCATGATGCACGGTGCTGTTATCATTCAAATTCAAGGCAATTTTGATGACGGAATGCGATTAGTGAAAGAAGTGGCTGATCATGCCCCTATTACGATTGTGAATTCTATTAATCCATACCGTTTACAGGGACAAAAAACGGCAGCGTTTGAAATTATTGAGGCACTCGGCAGAGCACCCGATTATCATTGTTTACCGGTGGGCAATGCTGGGAATATCAGCGCCTATTGGATGGGTTATAGTCAATTTGCAGACAACGGCATTGTCAATAAACGGCCTAAAATGTGCGGCTATCAAGCCAGTGGCGCGGCACCGTTTTTGCGTGGGCATCCCGTCGAACATCCTGAAACGGTGGCAACAGCTATTCGTATCGGAAATCCGCAAAGTTGGGATAAAGCTGTCAATGCACAACAAGAATCGGGCGGTTGGTTTGATGAGTTTAGCGATGAAGATATTTTGGCGGCGCAAAAATTGTTAGCTGAAAAGGAAGGGATTTTTTGTGAGCCTGCATCGGCGATTTCAATCGCGGGCGCAATGAAAGATATTAAAGGGGGTAAAATTCCAGAAGGTAGCACAGTGACTTGTACTTTAACGGGGCATGGTTTGAAAGACCCTGATACGGCGATTAGTCAAAGCACAACGCCTCTTATAAAAGTTAAGGCTAAACTTGAAGAAGTTAAAGCGGCGATTTTGCAGAATATGAGCTGATAGCAATTCGTGTGAGTACAACACCTGTCGGACAACGAATAATCATGCCATTGTTCAAGCTTTCTGGTTTGAAGGTTTTATTTTCCTTCGACGACAGGCGCTGTACTCACCACTGGGATAAAAAACGTTGAACTAAGAGCTTAGGTGGCGTTAGTTGCCACAAATAGAGAAAAGTATGAAACCACAATTGACAATAGAAAAATTGCAAGAAGAAGCCTCAAAATTCGCAGAGATGGAAACCTCATATAACGAACCATCTCTCTATGGTGTCACTGATGGAAAAGCGGTGGGGACGTACCTAGAGCATAAGTTCACAGTCTATCTTGCGGACCGTTATGATTATGAACGAGGAAATTCTGCGGCAGGAATAGATATTCCTGGTCTTAAAGTTGATATAAAAGTTACCAGCATTAAACAACCGCAGTCATCATGCCCATTCAAGTCAGCTTCTCAAAAGGTCTTTGGGTTAGGTTATCATTTACTCGTGTTCGTCTATGAAAAGGTTGATGTTCCTGAAAATAGGACTGGCAGACTCAATATGCAGCACACAATATTTGTTAAAAAGGAACGTACAGCCGATTTTCAAACAACAAAAGGTCTGTTAGAAATCATCAAGCGAGAGGGAAATAAAGATGATGTTGTTGCCTTCATTTTAGACAGAAATTTGCCAGTTGATGAAATCGGTGCTAGCCAACTTGCAGACAGAATATTAGAATCACCACCAATGCAAGGCTATTTGACAATATCGAATGCACTTCAGTGGCGGCTGCAATATAGGCGTGTTATTCAACAAGCTGGGGCTGTTTCTGGAATATCTAGGGTTCGCTAGTTAAATAATGGCAAAGAAATCTATTGATAAATGGCAATATGGGGATTTTCAGACACCTATGGAGTTAGCTCAGAAAGTCGTTGAAGTCCTCAAGCGCAACCATAATATTGAGCCAGATGTCATTATCGAGCCAACATGCGGAAAAGGCACATTTATTCGAGCCGCCTATCAAGGATTCAAACATTCCCGTATTCTCGGGTTTGATATAAATAAGGAGTATGTTAATGAAGCCAATTCGTTAATATCAAACGTAGAGCGCGTCTCAATTAAAAAAGCTGATTTTTTCAAGACGGATTGGAAAAAAATTCTTTCCCGCCAGTTTGGCTATATTCTGATAATTGGAAATCCACCGTGGGTGACAAGTAGCGAACTGGGCATTCTCAATAGCAAAAACCTTCCAGAAAAATCGAATTTCCAAAATCGCAGAGGCATAGATGCTATAACTGGCTCGGGAAATTTTGATATTTCCGAATGGATGCTATTGCAACATGTCAATTGGCTTTTAGATAGGAAGGGAGCAATAGCATTACTATGTAAATATGCTGTCGCCCGTAAAGTAATGAGACAGGTTAGCACCGAGCATCGCTTTTTGGGTCACATTTATCCGATAGATGCAAAAACTCACTTTGGTGCTTCTGTGGATGCCTGCCTTTTTATATTAATAACTACAAACAACGGAAATGCCGATTGTGAAGTGTATGAAAGCTTGGATTCCACAAAACCAGATCATATTATTGGTGAAAGGGATGGGTTTATTGTGAGTGATGTTGCTCTTTATGAAAAATGGCGTCACCTACGCGGACAAGACTTTAGATACCTATGGCGTTCTGGAGTCAAGCATGATTGCTCGAAAGTCATGGAATTAGAACCCTACGAGGATGGCTTTAAGAATGGTCTTGGCGAGAGGGTTATTCTTGAAAGAGATTATATATACCCCCTGCTAAAAAGTTCCGATGTTGGAAACGGGCGAAGTGATTCGTTTAGAAAAGTCGTGTTGATAACACAACAGTCAGTTGGTGAGGAAACATTAGCCATCAAAAAAGTGGCACCTAAAACCTGGAAATACCTTTTAGAACACAGAGAATATTTAGACAAAAGACGAAGCACAATATATAGAAATAAGCCTGAATTTTCAGTATTTGGTATTGGTGCTTATACCTTCAAGGACTGGAAAATAGCAATTTCAGGACTCTACAAGAGATTAAAATTTAACCTTGTCGGTCCATTAAAAGGAAAAACGGTCGTTTTTGATGACACTGTTAATTTTTTATCATTTGAGACGGAGAGCGAAGCGAGGTTTATATATAAACTCATAACGTCAAAGCCCTCATTTGAGTTTCTTGATTCAATGATTTTTTGGGATGATAAAAGACCGATTACGGCTGATATTCTAAGGAGACTGTCACTGAAAGAACTCGCGAAAGAATTTGGTGTTTTAGAAAAGTATCAATACTGGGCTAGAACACCGTCAGCTACTGCTAGTGGACAGTTAGTGCTTTCCATAGCAGAACAAAAATCACATTACAATACAAGAGCAAGCAGCTAACAAGATTCTGCGCTCCATTCATTGCTAGCGGTGAATTTAGGTGTTAAGTACTGAACTATAAGTTTTAATGAATATTATTTGAGCAGTAACAATCTAAAAATCCTATTTCTTTAATTAAGAAAGAAATAGGATTTTTTTTTGAACGGCGGCAACCACAAGGGATTGCCCCTACAGAAAAATATTGTATTGTAGGGGCAATCCCTTGTGGTTGCCCCAGTGTGAAAT
>JALXAQ010000124.1 GCA_026991885.1 Thiotrichaceae bacterium | reverse complement strand
TAATAATATTATCCATTAATTTTAAGTGGAAATATGACTCAGGTACTTAGTTCTTTTTCTAGTTCATTAAGTAATATTATCTTGAACTTGTCTGCTAATCCCGTTACCTTTTTAAGTTTAACATCGTTAGTTAGAAATGAGTCACAATTAGATTGTATTGCAATGGCAAGATGCTGGGCATCAAGCATCTTTAAGGATTGATTAATAGCTCTCAATTTTGCCGCATTTGTTGCCGCTTCTTCA
Organism: Thiotrichaceae bacterium; assembly: GCA_026991885.1. Lineage (GTDB taxonomy): Bacteria > Pseudomonadota > Gammaproteobacteria > Beggiatoales > Beggiatoaceae > Thiomargarita. The sequence continues at coordinate 19,568 of JALXAQ010000124.1, read as the reverse complement.
TATAAGATTGGCACATACTCAGTGTTTTCACCAGTAGTCAATATTTGACGATAGTCCTCAGCTTGTTGAATCAATCCTTGACGAAATGGCATCACTAAAACTTCAGACAAGAGGATAGATGAAGTGACTACGGTTAATTTGCCATCATCGATCCTATCGAAAATATATTGGGTAGATTGCTGGTACTCCTTTTTATCTTCGATGTAGTAGATGATAGGTGCAGCATCTAAATAAATACGATGAATTTTTTCTATATTTTTTTTAATAGACATAACGATCCGTTAGGCTGTTGGGTCATAAGATGGTTTATTATACAGATATCTCCAATAGTACGTCAATACGCCTTGCACTCCTGAATGAATTGTGGTGCCAAAAACCTATGTTAGGTTATGTGATATAATGAACCATTATCTCACGCCCCTAATTAAAAAAAAATGACTAATGACTAAAAAAACCCCACCCAAACCCAACATTTTAATCGTAGATGATGCACTTGCTAATTTACGCATATTAATCAACATATTAAGCGAACAGGGTTATCAAGTTCGACCCGCATCAAGTGGTCGTCAGGCCCTATCAACAGCACTGGCAAAATCCCCAGACTTGATTTTGCTTGACATCAAAATGCCCGACATGGACGGCTACAAAGTGTGCAAATACCTGAAAGCCGATGAACGAACCCGCGACATCCCTATTATCTTTATCAGTGCCTTAAATGAACTACTGGATAAAGTCAAAGCCTTTTCTATTGGCGGAGTGGACTACATAACCAAGCCATTTCAATTTGAGGAAGTGTTAGCCCGTGTTAAAACCCACATTGCCTTGCGAAATTTACAAAAGCAAGCTGAGGCGCGAGAACAAGCCTTGAAACAATCTCAACAAGAATATAGAAAGCTTGTGCATTCTATTGACGGGGTCATCTGGGAAGCCGATCCCAAAACCTTTCAGTTTACCTTCATTAGCCAACAAGCTGAGCGTTTTTTTGGCTATCCTCTGGAAGACTGGCTCAATCAACCGACGTTTTGGAGTGATCATCTTCATCCAGCGGATCGAACACAAGCCGTCGCCTATTGTGCGAATAATGTTGCCAAAAGGCAAGATCACGACTTTGAATACCGTATGATAACGGCGGATAACCGGATAATCTGGATAAGAGACTTGGTGACGCTTTTTATTGAAAACGATGAAATCGTCAAACTCTATGGTGTGCTATTAAATATTACTGAAAAAAAGCAGGCGGAAGAATCTCTGGAAAAAGCCCACACTGCGCTCAAGGCGATAACCGAATGTCGCCAAGTCCTAATCCATGCGACCAATGAGACCAATCTGCTTCAAGAAATATGCAAAGTGCTTCTACATACCATCGGCTATCGTTTCGTCTGGATTGGCTTTGCGGAAAATGATGCTGAAAAAACAGTGCGTCCCGTTGCTCAGGCAGGAGAGGGAGATTTGGAAAATCTCACCATCAGTTGGGGGGATAACCAATTGGGTCAAGGACCTACCGGTCGAGCGATTCGCACCGGCAAACCGTGCTTTGCACAACAACACGGATATGCCATGGCTATTCCTTTAATGTTAAACAATGAGAGTATTGGCGCGATCAGCGTTTATGCACCCGAGGCTTTTGAAGCGGATACGGTGCGCCTGTTTAAAGATTTGGCCGCCGATATCGTGTATGGTATGACCGCACTGAGAAATCTTGCCGAGCGCAAACAGGCAGAGAAAGCCTTAAAACGAGCCAAAGAGGCGGCAGAAGCAGCCAATCGTGCCAAAAGCGAATTTCTGGCCAACATGAGCCATGAAATACGCACCCCCTTGAATGCCGTCATCGGTTTTTCGGATTTATTGTCTTCAATGATTACCGATAAAAAACACAAAAGTTATCTATCCTCAATTAAAACGGCGGGGAAAACGCTGCTAACTTTGATTAATGATATACTTGATCTCTCAAAAATTGAGGCAGGGCGGCTGGAAATTAAATCTGAGCCTATCAATCCGATTCTCATTTTTACGGAATTAGAACAGATTTTCGCCCTCAAAATAGCCGAAAAAAGGCTAGAATTCATTATAGACATAGACTTACCAGCAACACTGGTACTGGATCAAACAAGGCTCAGGCAAGTGCTATTCAATCTGCTCGGTAATGCCATCAAGTTTACCGAACAGGGATACATCAAACTGAGTGCCCATATACGCACTCAAGAAAATGACAGTCGCAAAATTGATTTAATTCTCGCAGTGGCGGATACTGGCATCGGTATTCCCAAAGATCAACAAAATATTATTTTTGAATATTTCCAACAACAAAATGGTCAAAGTACCCGAAAATATGGTGGCACGGGATTGGGGCTTGCCATTACCAAACGATTGGTCGAAATGATGAATGGTCAGATTAGCGTCCGCAGCGATCAAGGGAGCGTCTTTGAAATCACTTTACGCGATGTTGAAGTGCCCCCCACCGAGCCGGCTAGGGATGACCGCATTGTTTTCAACAAGACTCAAAAGACAACCCCGATCATTGACAATGCCGGTTTGGCACATATCAGTCACCCTGAATTGATAGAAAAACTGGAACAATGCCGATTAAAATGGGCCGAAATTAATGAGGGGTTCGATTTGGAAGAAATAAAAGCATTTTCTCAAAAAATGATAACTTTAGGTCAAAAATTTAATATCTCACACTTTTGTCATTATGGAGAGCGTTTATATGAATTGCTCCAACTGTTCGACTTTGAAGAAATTGAAAACTGTTTAAATGAATTTCCGCTCATGATAAAATCAATCACTGGGAAATAAATAATGAAATCTATGCACGACTCTCACGAAATTGGACATGCTTTGATTAATAAAAAATTAATCATCATGGGAAACAATCATATCTTGCCTCGATGGCTAACAGATGTACCTGTTGATCTATCAGGTTACTTGCTCACCGATGTTTTTTGTATGCTGATTGGCTATGAGGATGTGTTACAAAAAATTATTCAAAATACACAAACCAAGCCACTCATCATCTCTCAAATTTACCATCAGGCAACTGATGGACAGGAACGCTACTTCGACTTACAAATTGAAGCGTTCCGCCAGATCAATGCCGTTTTGTTGCTCTCCATAATTGATGTCACTCAGTCAAGCGAATTGGAACAAAGTTTGCGCCAAGAAAGGAATGAACTGCGCTTGCAAATCATTAAACGTGAGCGAGCTGAAGCGGCACTTCAACAAGCTAAAGAGGCGGCAGAAGCCGCCAATCGTGCCAAAAGCGAATTTCTGGCTAACATGAGCCATGAAATACGCACACCCATGAATGCCGTTATCGGTTTTTCAGAATTATTATCATCACTGATTACCGATAAAAAACAGAAAAGTTATTTATCCTCAATTCAAAATGCGGGAAAAACGCTGCTGACTTTGATTAATGATATACTTGATCTCTCAAAAATTGAGGCAGGGCGCATGGAAATTCAATATGAGCCGATCAATCTGTCTGTGCTTTTGAATGAATTAAAACAGATTTTCGCACTCAAGATAGCCGAAAAAAGTTTAAAATTCATTGTAGAAATTAATCAAGCTTTACCGCCAACATTGCTACTGGACGGGATGAGACTCAGGCAAGTGCTACTCAATTTAATCGGTAATGCTATCAAGTTTACCGAACAGGGACATATCAAACTAAGCGTCCATGAACGCTGTAAAAAAAATGACAGTCGCAAAATTGATTTAATCTTCGCAGTGGCGGATACTGGCATCGGTATTCCCGAAGATCAGCAAAAGAAAATTTTTGAAGCTTTCCAACAACAGGACGGTCAAAATGGTCAAAAATATGGCGGCACGGGATTGGGGCTCGCCATTAGCAAACGATTGGTCGAAATGATGAATGGTCAGATTAACGTCCGTAGCCAAGAAGAACAAGGGAGCGTCTTTGAAATCATTTTACGGGATGTCGAACTTAGCAAGCCTGCGCCCCTCGCTACGGATAAAAAGATTGATTTCAAAAATATCTTGTTTGAACGCGCTCGGATACTGGTTGTGGATGATGTTGAATCCAATCGAACTCTGCTCAGAGAAAGCTTATCTCAACTCAATCTGGAGATCATAGAAGCCGAAGAAGGAGAGACAGGCATACTTTTTGCTAAAGAATCTCAACCTGATATCATTTTAATGGATATTAAAATGCCAGTCATGTCTGGCTATGAGGCGATATCGGAGTTGAAAAAGAATCCGACAACTCAACAAATACCGGTTATTGCTTTAACCGCCTCCGCATTAGTGAATGAACAATCACAAATCAAGGCTTATGGTTTTGATGGCTATTTATCCAAACCTATTTCGATATCAGAATTGTTGACTGAATTATCACGTTATTTAAAGCACAAAACGCTAGAGCCTGTCAACAAAAAAAACCCTGAACAGGTTGATAGAGCTAATATCAATCCCTCATCGCTCCCTGATTTAATAAAAAAATTAGAACAATGCCGCTTAAAATGGGAAGAAATTCATGAGGGTTTCGATTTGGAAGAAATAAATGACTTTTCATTAAAAGTCAAAGAAATAGGAGAAACTTATCAGCTATTACATTTTTACGATTATGGAAATAGCTTGTGTCAATTGATTGAAACTTTTGAATTTGAAGAAATTGAAAACAGCTTAAATCAATTTCCTGATTTTTTGGAGTCCACCTTCGGAGTTAATGGTCTAAATATTGCAAAATAAAAATCTATGAATCAATCATCACTCATCTTGATTGTGGATGATAATCCACATAACTTAAAAGTATTAGGAAATACCTTGACGAAAATGGGCTATAATCTTATTTTCGCCAAAAGTGGTGCTCAGGCATTCAAAACTATTCTCAAAAAGACACCTGATCTCATTTTGCTAGATGTTATGATGCCTGAGATGGACGGTTTTGAAGTGTGCAGACGATTAAAAGAAAATGCTGCATTTGCCAAAATACCTGTCATTTTTCTGACGGCCCAAACTGAGAAAGAAAAAGTGATCGAAGGCTTTCAATTGGGTGCCGTTGATTATGTCACCAAGCCTTTTAATGCCGAAGAGTTAATCACTCGCGTTCATACGCATATCAAATTGAAAGCAGCCGAGGCTCAACTTAAGGAAACCGTTGAACAATTAAGACAAGCCAATGCCACTAAAGACAAATTTTTCTCCCTCATCGCGCACGATTTGGGTAACCTATTCAATGGGTTAATTGGCTTGACTGAGTTTTTAGTAGGCGATTACAAAGTTGATAAAGAACAATTTATGCAGATGATTCTGCAAAATTCAAAAATAGGCCAGGATTTATTAAAAAACTTACTAGAATGGTCAAGATTGCAGAGTGGTCGGCTCAAGGCTCAGCCGCTAAGCTTAAACTTGAAGTTGATAGTTGACAATAATCTTAGGCTGTTAAGTGCTCAAGCGATGGGTAAAAATATCAAAATATTCTCTTCTATTGAGAAAGGGAATGTTTTTGCCGATGAACACATGGTTAATACGGTGATCAGAAACTTGCTCTCCAATGCGATCAAATTCACACCTCAAAACGGACAAGTGGAAATATCCTCTCAAGAACAGGGCACAGAGCTTGAAATCTCAATTAAAGACACTGGCGTTGGCATCAAATCCCAAAACCTCGACAAACTGTTCCGAATAGATGTGAGTCACTCCACCAAGGGTACCGCGAATGAACGGGGGACTGGTTTAGGTTTAATTTTATGCAAAGACTTTGTAGAAAGCAATGGTGGCACAATAGGCGTTGAAAGTGAGATGGGGAAAGGGAGTCGATTTTATATTCGTCTGCCTATTAATTCTACCTCCAAATCGACTTTAAACCAGAACTAACTAAACAGAGAAAAACAAGCCCGTCATCTTATGCGTGAATTTGGTAAAGGCTTTGTGTTGGTGCCATAGCCGGATGGGTAGTGCGGAATTAGGAAATAAACGAATAGAGATTTGAGACTATAGGGTTTATTCGTTTATTTCCTAATTCGCTGTATTCCATTCCGTTGCCCACACAGCTCTTAATTCGATGTACTCATTTCGAGGCAAAAGTTTTCGCTACTACTTTTGCCTCGAAACCTGTTCCACAATAAACGCCGCCAAATCTTTCAACACCCGTGCCACCGCCTGATTGGTTGCCAACAATCCCCCTTCGGCATTTTCACTCAATGCGTTTTCCACAATTTCAAACACCCGTGTCGCTATCACTTTACGCGCTTCCATGTCTAACAATTGTGCCCGTAACACTAAGCGCACTTGACTGGGATAGGTCAAAAACTCTTGTTGTAAACGCACGATTTCAGTATCTAAGCGTAAATCACTGGCGATGGTAGAAGTCGTCGCTGACAATACGGCTTGAAATTGTCCGGTCACTTCGAGACGATGCACCAACAGTGGCAAAAGCATCCGTGCTGGCGTGTCAACCCATTGGCTTTTACTATAATATTCAAGTTGATAAGCTGTGCGAATATAAACTTGCCCTGGCGTATCAAACCCGGGGGCTGCTTTTGGCATAGATACCAGTAGCGTTTTACCCGTCGGATTGGCAGGCGGTATCGTTGGCAAGGGGATATCTAATAAATAGGAGCGTTTAAATGTATCGGCTGGTAGGCTATTTGCCGTGAGCAAAAGTAGAACAAGGAATGTCCAAGATAAATCTTGGACTCCAAAAGACTGTAATTGTTTTCGTTTTAGCATCATTCACCTGGTCCTGAGGGTACTTTGGATTTACCAAATAAGAGCATGTTGGGTTTACGTTCTAATTCTTGAGCAAAGTTACGCAAACTGACTAATAAAACTCGCAATTCACGTAAAGAGTTAGTCACTTCGGGCAATGCTTGGCGGGTGAAATAGTCCATATCTTGGCGGCTTTCTATGACGGCAACGCTAATATCTTGGGCTGTTTGACCAATAATTCCTGTCGTATTATCAATAGATTCAACGACTTTATTAACCTTATCCGTGCTGTTGATAAAAACATTAGAGGTGTCTTCGACAGTATTAGCAATTTTGACAAAAGCCTCAGAACTATTTTCAATAGCCACTAGGCTGTTCTCTAATTGGGAAAGTAGGAGACTGACTTGTTCACTTATTTTATTAAGATTTTCAGTGGAATGTACGACATTTGACATGACAACATCAATATTATCAGTATGTGCTGCCAAGGTACTGCTAACCGTTTCAAGATTGTGTAAGATATTCGTCACAGCTGCGTTATTTTTTTCAGACAAAAAGGCATTCAACGCACGAGACAAGCTGCCGATATTAGCCAATAAGTGATTGGTAATATCAGGATCGAGACTGTTTAAAAATGTATTAGTCGTGTCTGAGAGAAGCTTGAGTTGTTTCAAAAAGGTGGAAATCGTCGTATCCAAACGCACTAGCAGTGAGGGTTTCGTTTGAATTTCTGGAAATGGTTGCCCCGTTTCGCGGACGGGCGGTGGCGTTTCGCGGCTGCCGCCGGTTAATTCTATATGCGCCAATCCGGTCAAACCTTGAATAGACAAAATGGCGTGAGTATCTTGTTTGATCGGCACACTTTGTTCTATGTCCAACAACACTCGCACTTCATTAGGCCGTTCGACGATTAAAGCAATCTCGCGCACATAACCGACTTCGACGCCGCGATATTTAACGGGCGCTTTAGGATTTAATCCCGAGACGGATTCTTGTATATAGACTTGATAAGTTTGATAATTTTTCTTTTCGATGCCGACGCTTAACCATAATATTGAGGCAACCAGCGCGAGGCTAAGTATGATAACAAAAAGGCCAACGAGGGCGTAATTGACTTTGCTGTCCATGATGATTTTCGTTTCTTTAAATAAATAATTGATTTATTTTTTTGTACTTATTAGCGACAGCCCGACCACGCGGACCATGAAAATATTTTCGCAACCAAGGATGGTCAAGTTGTGTCAATTCACGGATAGACGTGACCGCAAATATACGCTTATCCGCTAACACTGCCACGCGATCACTGGCTGCCCATAGTGAATCTAAATCATGGGTGATAATAAGCACAGTCAAACCCAAGGACTCTTTTAATCGCACAATCAATTCATCTAATGCCAACGCCGCGATTGGATCTAAACCAGCCGTAGGCTCATCCAAAAAGACAATTTCAGGGTCTAAAGCAAGAGCGCGTGCAACAGCCGCACGTTTGATCATACCACCACTGAGTTGAGCTGGGTATTTATCCCTCGCGCTGGCTGGCAAGCCCACTAAGGCAATCTTAAAAGCCACGATTTCATTAATTAAGCGTTTACTCAACTGCGTATGCTCGCACAAGGGCACCGCGACATTTTCGGCAACTGTCAAAGAACTGAATAAGGCACCCTGTTGAAACATCACTCCCCAACGGCGACGCAACGATAAACACTGTTTCTCGTTGAGATTCCACACATCAAGCCCAAAAACTTTGATTGAACCGGCGGAGGGTTTTTCTAATAGAATAATCTCACGCATGAGCATAGACTTACCCGCGCCGCTATCACCAATCAGAGCGATGATTTCTCCGCGTTGTATTTTCAGGTTTAATCCTTCATGGATAAGGACTGCGCCGATTTTTTTTTGTAAATTACTGATTTCTATAACGGTTTCAATGGGCATTTATCAACCCTATTCCTAACCAATTAAATAATATTGAAAATAAGGCATCAACCACAATGACGAGAAAAATGGCATGTACCACGCTGACAGTCACTTGTTTGCCAACACTATCTGCCCCACCGCTGACTTGAAAACCTTGATAACAGCCCACTAAAGCAATAATGGCGGCAAACACGGGCGCTTTACCGATCCCAACTAAATAATTTGTTAGAGAAACGGCTTCAGGCAAACGATCCAAAAAATCTGTTACACTAACACCAAATGAAAAATTGGCTATCAGCATACCGCCTAAAATACCGACAATATCGGCAAACGCGCTTAATAAGGGCATCAAAATGATTAAAGCCAATAACTTAGGCAACACTAATAATTCCATTGGTGCAATACCGAGCGTGCGGAGAGCATCAATTTCATCGGTGACGCGCATCGTGCCGATTTGTGCCGTATAAGCGGCACCGCTGCGCCCTGCCACAATAATCGCAGTCAATAAAGGCGCGAGTTCACGTAAAAGCGTTATGCCGACTAAATCAACAATAAAAATATTGGCCCCATACTGGCTTAACTGACTACCGCCCTGATAAGCCAACACTACGCCGGTTAAAAACGCTAACAAACCAATAATAGGTAAAGCGGTGAAACCCGCCGAATATAAATTAGCAAACAGGGCTTGCCAACGGATACGACTAGGCGACAGCAGTGCCCGTAACAAGACAACAAAGCTTTCTCCAACAAAGGCTAAAAAATCAATGAGATTGTTAAAAGCTTGACAAGTGTTTCGCCCAATTTTTTCTAAAACATTGTGGGAAGAAGGCGGCGTCGTTGACTGGACAGCGTATTTTTTCACGAGATGCAGCAAATCGGTATGCCTAAAACCTTGCAAGATGACAGAATGCCCTGCCTTTTCTAAGGCTTGTTGAGTGCGAAATAGCAACCACGCGCCGGCACTGTCCATCGCTTGAATCGCGCTGCCATCAAAGATAATCGCTTGAGGCCAAGAAAATTTCTCCAATTGCCGCTCTAGTGTGCTGATGCCGTCTAATGTCCAGTTACCGCTACAACGTACCGTGTCTGCGCTTAAATCTAGGGTCGCCTTAAAAAGTTCGCCCATCCCACCCCCACAATGAAGCTTCAGCGTTGACAAATTCAATATAGACTCGGTTTTTAGGAATATTTAAACTATCTTCAATGAATGAACACAATTTTTGTGAAAAGTCTGGCGTGCGAGCCGTCGGCAAACGGAGACTTTTTAACACCAAAAAGGCGGTCGGTTGATCCGTCCCTGCAAATAGCATGGGCGTCTTGGCTTGCAATGCCACCATAACATAATTTTCTGATTTACCTAAAGCATTAGCAACGATTTGTGAGGCATTTGCCAATAAGCTCGCCTCTTGTTCTGGTGCGACATCAACATTGGTTTGAATTTGTAAATACGGCATAATGAGTTCTCCAGTTTAATACCAAAAATCATAAAGAGCACTATAACGCATGTCTCTAAAATCCTTAATGACGACTTACCAACAACGAATAGAGGCCGCCTTGGAATCATGGTTGCCTGCACCTGAAATTCAACCCAGTCGCTTACATCAAGCGATGCGTTACGCAGTACAGGGAGGTGGCAAACGAGTACGCCCATTGCTTGTCTATTTAACAGGTAACACCCTCAACCTCAATCCAGCCAACTTGGATGCCCCCGCCTGTGCGGTTGAACTCATTCATGCCTTTTCATTAGTGCATGACGATTTACCTGCTATGGACAACGATGATTTGCGCCGAGGCAAACCCACCTGTCATAAAGCATTTGATGAAGCCACAGCTATTTTAGCGGGCGATGCCCTACAATCGCTGGCATTTTATGCGCTCAGTCACGATCCCAATTTACAAACAACGGATAAACAACGCTTAGAAATGATTGAAACACTGGCACAGGCGAGTGGCTCACGCGGGATGGCGGGTGGACAAGTGATTGATATGGACTCTGCGGGACAAACTTTAAACATTGTTGAATTGGAAAATATGCACATCCATAAAACCGGAGCACTGATACGTGCCAGTGTCAAACTCGGCGCCTTGGCATATCCCTCTATTGACGATAACTTATTGGAAAAACTTGACCACTATGCCAAGTGCATTGGATTAGCCTTTCAGATTCAAGATGATATTTTAGATATCGAATCCGATACAAAAACCTTGGGCAAACTTCAAGGCTCAGATATTGCCAATGACAAAGTGACTTATCCTGCTTTGTTAGGATTGGGTGGGGCGAAAAAAATGGCAAATGAATTAATTGAAGATGCCATCAAAAGCCTTAGCGATTTTGACCAAAAAGCGGAGCCATTGCGTTGGATGGCTAACTATATTGTGACACGGAACTACTGAACGAACAGGATTCACCTATTATGCAACCTTCTTATAATTATTCCTACGCAAAAGCGAGAGTGATTGGAGCACTACTGAGGCTTGAAAAATTTACAGTCTTTTCAGAATTGAGCCTGAGAATTGATGGCAAAAATTATACACCTGATGTTTGCCTTTATCCAAAACGTGATGTCGATCTTTCGTTACGAGATACTCGCGAACTCGATGAAATGCCGCGTTTAGCTATTGAGATACTTTCACACACTCAGACACTAGAAGAAATATTAGATAGATTTGGGCTTTATTTTGGTGCCGTTGTCAAATCTTGCTGGTTGGTTGTTCCGGTGGCGGGTGCAGTCGTTGTTTATTCTTCACCTGAGAAAGCACAACGATTTCGTACAGGGGATATTATTGATGAGCAATTAAATATACAAGTGCCTTTAAAGGATATTTTTGACTAACTGATGCTTTGCACTCCTGAGCAATCGGTTATGAAAAATCCTATTTCTTAAATAAAGAAATAGGATTTTTTTGAGATTTTAGACATCATTTACTCAAACCTTCTCCCCCATCATTCAACAATTGAAAAACTTCTTGTATCACATTTTGACTGTTAGTCAATAAAAAATCTAAAAATGTGCGTGCCACTAATGACAATTTTTTCTCCGTCAAATGCGCGACATACCAGTAACGTTGAAGCGGAAAATTCTCTACATCTAACAACTTAAGGGCACCAGTCGCCAATTCTAAAGTGACAGTATGTTGAGACAACACAGAAATACCTAAGCCTGCCATGACACCTTGTTTAATCGCGTCACTACTCCCCAATTCCATGTTGGTTTGCAACTCTAAATCCTGAGTCGCAAAACAACGCTCTATCGCCAAGCGTGTACCTGAACCCACTTCTCGGAATAAAAAAGTCTCTTGTGCTAATCGTTTCAATGAAATGTTAGATTGCTCGACGAGCGGATGTTGGGGTGGTGCTAAGACTACCAAAGGATTTTCCAAAAATTGATGGGCTGTTACATGCAAACGTTCAGGCACTTGTCCCATAATCACCAAATCATCTTCATTATTAGCCAAGCGTTCTAAGATAGAAGTACGGTTAGTCACATTAAGATTGAGATGCACCTCGGGATACTGCTGCAAAAAAGCTTTGAATAAATGTGGCGTAAAATAAGCCGCTGTCGTCACCACCGATAATTTTAATTGACCTTTAATACTGCCCTGCAATTCATTCAAGGAGATTTCTAAAGCGTCAATACGGGCAAAAATATCCTCACAAGCACCATATAATTCTCGTCCTGCGTCAGTGAGAAAAATGCGTTTACCTATCTGCTCAAACAAGGACATACCCACATGTCCTTCTAACTGTTTTATTTGTATAGAAACGGCGGGTTGGGTTAAACATAATTCGGCAGCGGCACGGGTAAAACTCAAATGTTGTGCCACCGCTTTAAATAACGTCAATTGACGTAAGGTCATGTGCATAGTAACTTAAAACCTACTAAAAATCTAAATCATAACATAAAATAATGTATTAGCTAATATAATAATATACTTTTTTTTGTTATTAGTTATCAGTTGTTAGTTATCATTATTTAAAATAAAGTGATGTATATATAACTAAACTTAATTTGATTAGTTTTTATTAAACACTCAAAATACACTGCAAAATCACGGTGACGATTTAATTAATCAATAATAAAATTATTATATTATTATATATAAGTAAATAAAATTTGATTATTTTTTATAAGTCGCATAGAATGGCGAGCGTTATCACTCATTAGCAGTGAGTGCCACCACACACACGATAACACAATAGGAAAATTAATTATGGCACTTGACCAATCGAACCGTTATGCCGATCTGAGTCTAAAAGAAGAAGATCTCATCAAGGGTGGTAAGCACATATTGTGCGCTTATTTGATGAAGCCAAAAGAGGGCTTTTTTGACTATTTGGGCACTGCGTCTCATTTTGCAGCAGAATCTTCCACTGGAACCAACGTGGATGTTTGCACAACTGACGATTTTACCAAAGGCGTGGATGCCATCGTTTATGAAATCGATGAAGAAAAGGAATTGATGAAAATCGCCTATCCAACCGATCTGTTTGACCGCAATATGAAAGATGGTCGCGCCATGATCGTGTCTTTTCTGACCTTGTCCGTCGGTAACAACCAAGGGATGGGCGATGTGGAATACGGTAAAATGCTTGATTTTTATGTGCCGCCTAAGTTTCTGCGTTTGTTTGACGGTCCCAACAAGAATATTGTGGATATGTGGCGTGTGTTGGGACGCCCCTTAGAAAACGGTGGTATGGTTGTTGGTACTATCATTAAGCCTAAATTGGGCCTACGTCCTGAGCCATTTGCCAAAGCCTGTTACCAGTTTTGGCTGGGTGGAGATTTCATCAAAAATGATGAGCCACAAGGCAACCAAGTGTACGCACCCACGCGCAAGACCATTCCGCTGATTGTCGATGCCATGAAACGCGCTCAAGATGAAACGGGTGAGGCTAAGATTTTCTCTGCTAATATCACCGCTGACGACCCCTTCGAGATGATTCACCGGGGTGAATATATCCTAGAAGAATTCGGTGAATTCGGCGAAAATGTCGCATTCTTGGTGGACGGCTATGTGGCTGGTCCCACTGCAATCACCACCTGCCGCCGTTATTTCCCTAACCAGTTCTTGCATTATCATCGTGCGGGTCATGGTGCGGTCACTTCTCAACAATCTCAACGTGGCTACAGTGTACTCGTACACATGAAAATGGCACGTATGCAAGGTGCATCTGGTATCCACACCGGTACCATGGGCTACGGTAAAATGGAGGGGGATGCGACAGAAAAAAATCTTGCCTACATGTTAGAGCGCGATTCTGCTGATGGTCTCTACTTCCATCAAGAGTGGGAAGGCATGAAGGGCACTACGCCTATTATCTCTGGTGGTATGAACGCGCTGCGTTTACCTGGCTTCTTTGATAATTTAGGACATTGCAACGTGATTCAAACCTCAGGCGGCGGCGCATTTGGTCATAAGGATGGCGGTGCAGCAGGTGCCACATCCTTGCGTCAGGCACGTGATGCTTGGATGCAGGGTGTAGATCTAATCGAATATGCCAAGGAACATGAAGAGTTGCGTGGTGCTTTTGAAACTTTCACCGCAGATGCTGATAAGATTTATCCAAATTGGCGTGAAAAACTCGGTGTACATAAATAAGTCATTGAGCTAGAGCGTAGAGACGCACGACTGTGCATCTCTACTAGGATATCGACTCTTAATTTTTGTTGGTGACTATTATGAGCATGCAAGAGCAGTACCATATCACGGATGAGCCTTTTTACCAGCCAACGGGCAATGAAGTCACCCTATATGAGGCCGCCTATCAACAACGTTTACCAGTGATGCTTAAGGGGCCAACCGGCTGTGGCAAAACCCGCTTCGTGGAATATATGGCCTGGAAACTGCAAAAACCCCTGATCAGTGTGGCTTGCAATGAGGACATGACCGCGTCAGACTTGGTAGGTCGCTTTTTGCTTGAAAAGGATGGCACTCGTTGGCAAGATGGACCACTGACAGTATCGAGTCGCATCGGTGCCATTTGTTATCTTGATGAAGTCGTCGAAGCACGCCAAGATACGACTGTGGTAATCCATCCTCTAACTGACCACCGTCGTGTACTCCCCCTAGATAAAAAAGGTGAATTAGTCCACGCGCATCCTGATTTCCAGTTAGTAATCTCCTACAATCCCGGCTACCAAAGTTTGATGAAGGATCTCAAACAGTCCACTAAGCAACGTTTCAGCGCTCTTGATTTCAAGTATCCTGATGAAAACACCGAAACAAGCATCGTCAGCAAAGAAAGTGGCTTGGATGTTGAGCAAAGCAAAAAATTGGTGCAAATAGGCCATCGTGCCCGTAACCTCAAGGGACACGGTTTGGATGAGGGTATTTCTACCCGTTTGCTAGTCTATGCTGCAAATTTGATCCAAGCTGGTATTGAACCTATTGAAGCTAGCAAAATGGCAATGGTGCGCCCAGTCACTGATGATCCTGATATTCGCGCGACCCTAAATAACGCGGTTGAAATGATTTTCGGATAAACGACATGGCAATAAACCCTGAATTGCAAGACTACCGTGACAAATTGCGTTGCAGTGTCCAAAATATCGATGACATCTTTGATCAATGTCTGTGCGAAGCTAAAAAGGTTATGACCCCTGAGGGCATCGAAGCTTGGTTAGATGCTGCCAGTAGAGTATGTGGACTCGGTCGAGGTAAAGAACTGGTATTGATTCTCTTAGAAGAAATGCCAGAAATAGTGCGTTTGACGGATGAAAATATTATTCTGGATGTGACAGATATGGCTGAGACCCTTTCCTCCAGGCTTCTTGGTCCTGCTATTAATCCTTTTCTGACCACATTACCCGCAGTATGCCGCCGTTTGGAAGATAGCAAAATGCTGCGCGACTGGCTACAACTGGTGGCGCAGATGGCTGACGAGGCTAAAGAAGGCTTAGTACCTTTGCTGGGACGTATCGTTTATCTCCTCAATCAACTCAGTATCGGTGGCTTGAAAAATTGGATCAACTATGGTATCCGCGCTTATAAAGAACAACCCCATCGTTTAGGCGATTTTTTCAGTTTACAAACAGCAGACGCACATGCCATGTTACAACGAGAGCGACATGGCACGCTTTATATAGATCACGAACGTCAACTTAAGCTGTATCTACGTGCTTTCTGGGAACTGGATGTGGATTTTCGTCCCTATTCGCTGGCTTTTGATATTTTGCGTAAGCCACGTCCCCATCTTGATAAATTAGGGTTCCATTTGCCAGATGTTTACGACGATTTGGACGGCGTTAAAGGTATCGACCGTTACCGCGCTATGGTTACCCACATGGTAGCCCATAAACTGTGGTCGCAACCCTATTTGGCGGATAATTTCAGTAGTTTTCAACATTTGACGGTGGAAACCTTTGAAGATGCTCGGGTCGAAACGCTGGCGATACGTCGCTACCCGGGCTTACGAAAATTATGGTTGGCTCTCCATCCTTTCCCTAAAGAGGGTGCTTGTCCTGAAGGTTATTCCTGCATCCGCCATAAACTGGCTATGCTTTCCCGTGCCTTCTTGGAGCCAGGGCATCCTTATACCGACTCCGTGCTTTTGGAATACGTGGAAAAATTCCATAAACGTATGGCTGATGATCCTTATAACACTGCCATCAGCACTGAACTAGGCGTCGCTTACTTAACAAAAATCTACGAACACGATTTCCGCAAGCCAAAAGTTTGGTTTGAGGATACTGAGATCAGCTACCGAGACGATAACCGTTACCTCTGGATGTTCTTAGAAGATGCGGAGGACGAGGACGAATTCCATTCCGATCACGGTGCAAGCGATCATAAAAAGGATGATCAACAGGAAGGGGAAGTCCTGCCACCCCAACACTATCCAGAATGGGATTATCAAATTCAGAGTTACCGCCCTGATTGGACGACTGTGTACGAGGGCATCCAATCCCCAGGCGATCCCAGCCACATCGATCGCTTGTTGGAAAAACATCAGTTGTTAGCTAAACGTTTGAAAAAAATCGTAGACTTGCTCAAGCCCCAACAGCGTAAGCGGGTGCGCTATCAAGAGGAGGGGGATGAGCTAGATTTAGATGTGCTCATCCGTGCGATGACGGACTTTCGCGCTGGTAGCGTGCCTGACACTCGCATTCACCAAAGCCACGTCAAAGACGGACGGGACATAGCAGTGTTGCTGTTGCTGGATCTTTCAGAATCTATCAACAAAGCCGCAGAAGGCGGCGAGACCACTATTTTGCAACTGAGCCAAGAATCTGTCTCTATGCTGGCTTGGGCAGTAGAGGCACTGGGGGATCCCTTTGCCATCGCCGGATTCTCTTCCAATACGCGGCACGAAGTGCGTTACACCCACTTCAAGGGTTTTAAAGAACATTGGGGCGATCAGGCCAAAAGCCGCTTGGCGGCAATGAAGGCGAGCTATTCTACTCGTATGGGTGGAGCCCTGCGCCACGCGGGGCGGTATCTTGAGCAGCGTCGTGAGGAGAAGAAATTGTTGCTAGTGCTTAGCGACGGTGAGCCTTCAGACATCGACGTGCAGGATGCCCGTTACCTTAAAGATGACACCCATATAGCGGTAAATGAGCTGGAAGGCAAGGGCATCATCACTTATTGCATCACTTTAGATCCTAATGCCGATGAGTATGTGGCTGACATTTTCGGTGCGACTCACTATACTGTTATCGACCGGCTAGAGCGGTTACCGGAGAAATTGCCTCGCTTGTTTATGGCACTTACACGGTAATAATGACAAGTAATACCTAGAAATTATACCCAGGCTGGAGAGAAAAACTGGGTGTTGCGTAATCGAGCGAGCGAGCTTAATTAGTCGTTTTTTTTTATATAGGTGGGCAAGCTTCCTTGCCTACCCACCCCACACTATTCTCATCATTCAAATTCGCTAGCTCCGTGCCCTGCAAAAACAATTCCTCACCCGTCGTATCATCCACCAATTTCACTATCTGGCGCAACATTTGAAGGGAACGTGTTTGCTTTATCCACTAAACTATACTCCGTCATAATTTGTTTCCGCTGTATGATCGCGGCTAAAATTATTGTTCAGCATCGCTCAAGATTTAGATTAATTTATTTTTCATTGTAAACAAATACTATTATGATTAACGCAAAAATCGGTTTTATTTCCCTTGGTTGCCCCAAAGCTACTGTGGATTCGGAGCGCATTCTCACCCAATTGCGAGCTGAGGGTTATTTGATCAGCCCCAACTACGAAGACGCTAAGCTTGTTGTAGTCAATACCTGCGGATTTATTGATGAAGCGGTGGAGGAATCTTTGGAGATGATTGGTGAGGCATTGGCAGAAAATGGCAAAGTGATCGTTACTGGTTGTCTGGGAGCGCGTGGGGAAATGATCAAGGAAAATTATCCAGAAGTGTTAGCAGTAACGGGAGCAAATGCTTTGGATGAGGTGATGGCGGCGATCCATGCGGAATTGCCGCCGCAACATGAGCCCTACACTGATTTAGTGCCGCCTGGTGGCATTAAACTCACGCCACCTCATTATGCGTATTTGAAAATTGCCGAAGGTTGTAACCAAAAATGTCGTTTTTGCATCATCCCCAGCTTGCGCGGACGCTTAGTGAGTCGCCCCATTGGGGAGGTCTTAGATGAGGCAGAACAGCTTGTTGGGGCCGGTGTGCGGGAGTTGCTTATAGTTTCTCAGGATACGGCAGCCTACGGTGTTGATACTCAATATCGCCTAGACTTTTGGCAAGGCCGTCCGCTCAAAACCCGTATCTTTGAAGTAGCTCGCAGCTTAGGAAATCTCGGTGCTTGGGTGCGGCTGCATTATGTTTATCCTTATCCCCATGTTGATCAATTGGTGGGGTTAATGGCTGAGGGTTTGGTGCTGCCTTATCTGGATGTGCCACTGCAACACGGTAGTCCAACGATTCTCAAGGCTATGCGCCGCCCCGCTGATAGTGAAAATATGTTACGCCGTATTGCTCATTGGCGCGAACTTTGCCCCGACATTAGCTTGCGTAGCACATTTATTGTCGGTTTTCCCGGTGAAACTGAGCAGGATTTTGAAAGATTGTTGGCATTTATCCAAGAGGCTCGCTTGGATCGGGTGGGTGCTTTTGCTTATTCTCCCGTAGAGGGTGCAGCAGCTAATGCGTTGCCCTGTGCGGTACCAGAAGAAATCAAGGAAGAACGCTTAGCCCGTTTTATGGCAGCGCAAAGTGCCATCAGTGCGGACAAGCTTCAAGAACGAGTGGGCCAAACCGTGAGGGTGCTGGTAGATGAAGTGACACCCGATGCTATTTATGCTCGAAGTGCTGCCGAAGCACCGGAAATAGACGGCGTGGTGGTGATCGAGAAGGAAAAGAATTTAGTTCAGGGGGATTTTGTTAAAGTGACAATTGTGGAGGCGGATGAGCATGATTTGTATGCTCAGGTACTTAGCTCTGGACAATAAAAAACCCCCATAAGAAAAACTTCTTACGGGGGTTGGATAAATCAAATCCCTGGCAGTGTCCTACTTTCACATGGGGAGACCCCACACTATCATCGGCGCTAAGCGGTTTCACTTCCGAGTTCGAGATGGAATCGGGTGGTTCACACTTGCTATGGCCGCCAGGAAAAACGGTGCGTTGGTAGATACCAACAAAAAAAAACTTAGGAAGCTGATGTCATCATATATATTACATTCTCAACACATAACACCAAAACTCTTGGGTGTTATAGGGTCAAGCCTCACGGTCAATTAGTACGGGTTAGCTTCATACATTACTGCACTTCCACATCCCGCCTATCAACGTCGTAGTCTTCAACGGACCTTGAGGACCCATAAAGGGTCGGGAAATCTAATCTTGAAGGAGGCTTCCCGCTTAGATGCTTTCAGCGGTTATCCCGTCCGTACATAGCTACCCAGCAATACCATTGGCATGATAACTGGAACACCAGAGGTACGTCCACTTCGGTCCTCTCGTACTAGAAGCAGCTCTTCTCAAATTTCCAACGCCCGCGGTAGATAGGGACCGAAC
>JALXAQ010000123.1 GCA_026991885.1 Thiotrichaceae bacterium | reverse complement strand
CCTGAAACAATTCCATCCTCCTTTTTGTAAAAGGTAACACCATCTTCCCTCGTATATTCAATTTCCCCATTTGGGAGATACGCGGTTTTTCCAGCGTAAAGTCGTTTAATCTCACTTGAGCTGAGTTTTAACGCACTCGGCAGGTAAGCTTGTTGAAGCTTCTCAGTATCTCCCCTTTTTAGGGTAATGACTTTGCCATCATAGATAACTTGACCACCTTTTTTGAAGGTGTTATGACAATAAATTTGATCAGAGTTAGAAAAATGACGATAGCAAATATGGCCCTCTACTGTGAACCATTGACCTGAAACAATTCCATCCTCCTTTTTGTAAAAGGTAACACCATCTTCCCTCGTATATTCAATTTCCCCATTTGGGAGATACGCGGTTTTTCCAGCGTAAAGTCGTTTAATCTCACTATCACTTGAAGTGAGTTTGAACAAACTTGACAGCTCAGCTTGTTGAAGCTTTTCAGTCTCTCCCCTTTTGAGTCGGGTAATGACGTTGCCATCATAGATAACTTGACCACCTTTTTTGAAGGTGTTATGACAAATAACTCCTTCATACTTTTTAGGTGAAACTTTGGTAAGCTCTATAGTAGAACAGCCTTTTATTGTTCCAATCATAGATAAGTTTTTCTCATCTAATGTGGTATTAAATCCAATCGTCCTCCAAGAGGAGGAATCTGATGGTTTTATGAACCAAGCAGCTATGTCAGGTGATATGGGGGTAAATACAACATTATTTCCATTACGCTGGAAAGTACCGTAAAAAATACCCTCAAATGCCCCGAATTTTGAACTTGGAGCATGAAATCTAAACACCACATTGAGATTTTCACAAACATCTATTTCGGCATAAGTTGGACCTTGAGGACACCCATAATAACTTCCTTTCCATTTTCCTATTAAATCAGCATAACAGGTTGCTGAAAAAACGAAAAGGAACAAAAAAGACAATTTACGCTTCATAGTAAAATTCCTCCTCCACACACAATGGTTGGTTGATACGAGTACTAATAGAGAATAGTACAAAAACTCAAAAATATCCATACCAGTAATTGTAATACTCCTTAGCAATTGCCGTTCTGAATTGACGCGAGCATTATCATAGCATTTTTTTTAGCAAAAAAGGGGGGAAGTGACAATTTGTCAACTGGACATTTTGGGGGATTTCTAAAATCAACCAAAAGAGTAGAATATCTGCCGTCACATGAAAAGTGATATTTTGGAGTCCAAAGCTTTAGCTTGGACATCTTTAAACGCATTAATAGGAAAACTTAATGAAAAATAAACGAATGATAGCGGTAGCCACAGTATTATTGTTGACTGTCAGTCTGACACAAGCAGCAACGCTTGAATTGGTCAAAAACAAAGGCTTCGTGCAATGCGGAGTCAGCACAGGCTTAGCCGGATTTTCAGCACCGGATGATAAAGGCCATTGGAAGGGAATTGACGTGGATACTTGTCGAGCGGTAGCCGCTGCCATATTTGGTAACGCAAACAAAGTGAAGTACATTCCGCTCACGGCTAAAGAGCGTTTGATTGCCCTTCAGACTGGAGAAATTGAGCTACTCTCTCGAAATACAACATGGACATTAAACCGTGATACAACAATGGGACTGAATTTTATTGGTATCAATTATTATGATGGGCAAGGGTTTATGATCAACAAAGATTTGGGAATAACAAGTGTCCTAGAATTGGACGGCGCAACCGTTTGCACTGATGCTGGGACGACGACGGAACTGAATCTGGCCGATTATTTTCGTGAACATAAGATGGCGTATAAAGCCGTCGTTTTTGATACTGCCGATCAGACACTTAGGGGATTTGAAACCGGGCGCTGTGATGTCTTGACTGCCGATCAATCTCAACTTTACAGCCTACGCATAAAACTCGCTAAACCTGACAGAGTGATAGTGCTGCCCGAAATCATATCTAAGGAGCCATTAGGTCCTGTAGTCCGGCAAGGTGATGATCAATGGTTTAATGTCGTCAAATGGAGCCTTTTTGCCCTCATTAATGCTGAGGAAATGGGCGTGACTTCAAAAAACGTCGAAGATATGAAATCCAGTAGCAATCCTGGCATCAAGCGGCTGCTTGGCGTAGAGGGAAATATGGGTAAAGGACTTGGATTGTCCAACGAATGGGCTTACAACATCATTAAGCTAGTTGGCAATTATGGAGAAATCTTTGATCGCAATGTGGGTAAGGAATCGCCACTGAAAATTGAGCGTGGCTTGAATGCGCTGTGGAGCAAGGGAGGGCTTCAATACGCACCACCAATTCGCTAAAAATATACCGCTCTCAGGAGTGCTAGATACGCTCCTGAAGATGAACAAGGAGAAGAAACAATGACAGAAGTGCTTGTAAATTCACCAATAGATTACGTGGGAATCGTTTTATTCTTATTTGGACTTTTCATGATTGTGACAAGTTTCGGCGTTCTTAAAGTCGCTCAAATCAAGGTTCCATCAGGGCTGAAAACCTTTATGGTTGGGATTATATTCCTCGGGCTTGGTATATTTTTTATTGATGAACTCCGTCAGATGTTAGATATAAACAACGATGAGCCGCCGCATCCAAACCATCCGATTGAAATTTCTATCATTTACGCACCAGAGGAAGCACTTTACATGGTTGATGCGATTGAACAATTCAACCAAGCTTACCGCAATGAGCGCAACCCGTTGACTGGGAAACGGCTAAGCAAAGATGAGCGCCCTATTTTTGTCAAGGGGCGTGAAGGCTCATCTGGCACCGTTGCCCAAGGTATCACCAACGCCATTATTGCTCCGAACCAGAAAAATGTTGAAAAGCCAACGATTTTTTCACCCTCAGTCAGCCATTGGCTAGCACTGGTCAATTTCCAGACAGGCCGCACAATCTTTGACTTGGCTGACAGTCTGCCCACGACCCTGACACCGGTGGTCATCGCAATTTGGGAAAGCCGTTTAAAAGCGATTCAGGCAAAAAATGGTAGTGGCGTTGGCTGGGAAGAATTGTTGGCAGTATTTAACTCGCCCAACGGTTGGGCGGATTATGATATTCCGGGTGGCCGCACTACGGTTTATTACGGCCATACCGATCCCTTGATCAGTTCAACCGCCTTATCAACGCTGATTTCTGAATTTTCTGCCAGCGTCCGTTACAATGGCAACAATCCAGATTTTCGCTACCTAACCTTGGCACAAGTCAATGATCCAAAAGTACAACAAGGCGTGCGCGATATTGAAAATTTAGTTCGCCACTATTCGGCGCGGACTAGTGAATTTAAAGAATATATTGCCCAAGGGCCGGATTACTTGGATTTTGTGGCTTTGGAAGAAAATGACTTGATCTACATCAATCAAGGCAAAACGGAATATCATCCACCAGAAAAATTAGTTGCTCTATATCCCAAAGAAGGCACATTTTTGCATGACCACCCATTTGCTATCCCAAAAACGAACTGGGTGAGTGACGAGCAGCGCAAAGCGGCCAAAGTTTTCACCCAGTTTATTCGCAGCGAGGCTATCCAAAAACAGGTACTAAAGAATGGTTTCCGCCCTGTTAATCCCAATGTGCCGCTTGGCTATCCCATTGTCCCAGCCTTAGGGGTTGAGCCCAACCTGCACACCAGGATTTTAGAAATACCAGCCCCAGAAGTCGTGGCAAATGTGCAACTCAGTTGGCAATTAGTCAAAAAACAAGCGAATGTGCTGTTGCTGATTGATAATTCTGCTTCAATGATTGGCAATAAACTTGAACAAGCTAAAAAAGCGGCTCATGCCTTTTTAGAAAGAGTGCCTTCGCAAAACCGGATTGGGCTGATAAGCTTCAATAGCAAGATTAAGGTATGGATACCATTGGACTATTATGAGGGCAAGCAACGCTTTGTTCAGCAACAGGTGGATAAGCTTCAAGCGACCGGAAATACTGCTCTCTACGATGCTATTTTACAAGCTATTGATATACTTACTAATGATGAAGATGACAAGCAAAGACGGATTAAGGCGGTGGTAGTGCTGAGCGATGGGCATGATAACATTAGCAATGCTGCGCTACGAAATGTAATCAACACCATCAAGGCTCACCGTGAAACTCGCAATCCGGTCATTGTGATTCCGGTGGCATACGGTGGCGATGCTGACATCTATGCACTTAATTCCATCGCCCAGAACAGTGCTTCCCGCGTCCAGTCTGGGGATACGGAGAGTATCCTGAAGCTTTTTGATATTATTCGGAGTTATTTCTAAGCTGTTTGCTTCAAACGGCCTTACGCCCTCGGTAAGCCAACTTTTTTAATACGACTGGCAGTATTTGGGTGTTCATGATTTGCCTTGGTGATCATTCTGTTGATGATTATAAATGTCTACCTCTTGCAAGGTGTACATTGCACATACTTGAATATATTCTGCGACTAACTTCCCTTCAAGCCTCAATATCTCATCAAATAACGCTAAAATGTGTCGATTTGGGAAGGCTGATGGTCGTATTTGCAATACATGGGTGAACGCATTTTTGGGCGTTAATCCGTGCTGACAGAGAATGCCTATCGCAACGGCTGGTGATCGTGAAATGCCCGCGTGACAGTGAACTAATAATTTATCAGTCGGCTCTAACCGTGCTGAAAATTCCAAAATTTCTTGGATTTGTTCAGGCGTTGCCGGTTTAAAAGAGTCACTTAAAGTATCTTTTGGATCGATATCATAAAAATAATAACGCCGTAGCAAAGATTCTTTGCCCGCAATCGGCAATGTTATGTCAACATTAGGATTAAGCAAGCTGATAGTGTGTGTTGCCCATTCTTGTGATAAGCGTTTGGCATCTATCAGATTGGAGATTTTGAGTTTAAACATGATTATTTCCTAATAGTTAGTAAATAGGAGTCCAAGATTTATCTTGGACGTCAGGAGAAACGCATGGCAGCAGTTCCACAAAAAAAATTCGTTCCAACTAAGCCCCCTTTTTGGCATGATCCACGCCTTCGTGCGTTAATATTTCAAGTGATTGTTTTGGTAGCAGTGTTTGCTTTTTTTAGTTATATTCTCGGTAATGTTCTGCATAATCTCGAAAAGCGTGGTATCAGCACTGGCTTTGATTTTTTATCAAGTGAGGCTGGTTTTGGCATTATTCAATCTCTGATTGAGTATAACGAATCTTCCACATACGGGCATACTTTTGTTGTCGGGTTGCTTAATACCATTTTAGTCTCCGTTTTGGGTATTGTTTTTGCCACTCTTCTCGGTTTTTTTATCGGTATTGCGCGACTTTCTCATAATTGGCTCGTGGCAAAACTGGCTGCGGCTTATATCGAAATTTTTCGCAATATCCCATTATTGTTGCAAATTTTTTTCTGGTATTTCGTTGTGTTACGCGCCTTGCCCTCTCCACGCCAAAGTTGGGCTTTTGGTGAGTTGGCTTTTCTTAATATTCGTGGCTTGTATTTACCTTTACCTGAGCTAGAATTTTCGTTTATCTGGGTAGCTTTGTTAGTCGCTATCGTCTTGGTGTTCGTTTGGGTAAAGCGTCCCGCTTTCTACTTTGCCCTGCTTTTAGCTTTGCCATTATTCTGGCTGACTCCGTGGGAGGTTCCACAATTGAAAGGCTTTAATTTTCAAGGCGGTATCACCGTCATTCCAGAACTCATGGCTTTGTTAATCGCCTTATCTATTTATACAGCGGCTTTTATTGCCGAAATCGTGCGTTCTGGTATTCAAGGGGTCAATTATGGACAGACGGAGGCGGCTCAGGCGCTGGGTTTGCGTCAAAGTCATACTTTGCGATTGGTGATTATTCCTCAAGCGATGCGTATCATTATCCCGCCGTTGACGAGCCAATATCTTAATTTGACTAAAAATTCGTCATTAGCAACGGCTATCGGTTATCCAGATTTGGTTGCCGTGTTTGCAGGAACGACGCTTAATCAGACGGGGCAAGCGGTGGAAGTCATTGCTATGACGATGGCTGTTTATCTTGTTAAGCTTGGCGATGTAAGTCACCACCCTTATCTCCCATGTAGGCGAGAGTATGGAGTACACCCTACAAAGCCAGAATTCAAAACTGTACGTGAGATTTTCAAACTCATACAGCTCCTCAGAGA
>JALXAQ010000122.1 GCA_026991885.1 Thiotrichaceae bacterium | reverse complement strand
AGACAAGTGTTGTTATATTCAAACAAAATTTAAAATACTTGTTTTAATGATAACGCGATTTGTATTTTTTTTCAAAAAATTTCAGAAACCGGAAAATCTACAAAAAAAGTACTGCCTTTCCCCAGTTCGCTTTCGCACCACACTTTACCATTCATAGCTTCGACTAATTTTTTGACAATAAATAAACCTAAGCCCGTTGAATGTTCACCACCTGTGGGCTGAGTGCTTAATTTGCTAAATTTCTGAAATAATTTTTGTTGCTCCGACTCACTGAGCCCCGGACCTTCATCTTGTATTTCACAGCGTATAAATTTCTCACTCTTGGTGACTCGGATGTTAACCTGTTTGCCAGGTGGAGAATATTTAATCGCATTGGAAATCAAATTGTCTAACACTTGGATGATAGTATTTTCATCAACAAAAGCATGATATTGCTTTTCAGGAGATTGAAAATGCACCGTAATGTCCTTGGATTTAGCCCTATTTTTGTATGTGATCACTACCGATTGTAGCGTTGGAAAAATATCAATGATCGACGGCGAAATATTAAATTTGCCAGATTCAATGGCATTAATATCCAGAAGGTTATCAATCAAAGTAAAAAGCTGTCTTGTCGTGACTGAAATACGCTTTGCTCCTTTAACCATGTCATTTTTGGACATCGTCTCATAATCAACTTCAATCACTTCAGCCACAGACTGAATCGCTGTCAAGGGATTTTTTATATCATGGGCAGCAATGCCTAAAAACTCATTTTTCTCCTGATTAAGTTTAATCAGTTGCTCATTTTGAACTTGCAATTGGTTTTGCAACTGGCGAATGCTTAAATGCGTCTTGATACGGGCTAACACTTCCTCTTGTTGAAAAGGTTTAGTCACATAATCCACAGCACCCAGTTGAAAGCCTTTGACTTTATCCGAAGTTTCTGACAAGGCAGTCATAAAAATCACTGGAATATCTTCGGTTTGTGGAATATTCTTCAATTGACGACAAGTTTCAAACCCATTGATCCCCGGCATCAGGATATCTAGCAAAATCAGATCAGGGTGTTTTTCTTTGGCAATTTCCAAGGC
Source organism: Thiotrichaceae bacterium (assembly GCA_026991885.1). Classification (GTDB taxonomy): domain Bacteria; phylum Pseudomonadota; class Gammaproteobacteria; order Beggiatoales; family Beggiatoaceae; genus Thiomargarita. The sequence goes on along the minus strand of JALXAQ010000122.1, from coordinate 5,019 downwards.
ATCTAAGCCATTTTCTGCAACAAAGATTTTAAAATTCTGATCGGCTAAACACTCAAATAAGACACCGATGTTTTCTGGGGTATCATCTACTATTAACAAAGTGTCTTGCGGTTTATCGTATGTAGGCATTAAAGTCATCCTTCATCAGGCGTACAAGATTTATCTTGTACCAAGAATTGTTCCAAAAAATTTTTGAGCTGAGTTATTTTAAAACCTTTAGCCAATTGACAAACTTCTCCGACAAAAGCTTGTAAATGCGGCGAAGATTCTAAAAGCACCTCCGCTTTTTTTATAACCGCTTGCACATCGCCATATTTGGCTAATTTAAACAAAGCCCTCGTTTCTTCCTCATTTGGAGGGATAATATTCTCATTTTGCGGCGCCGGTTTCTCATAAACCCATTCGATTGGACAATGTTCTGCCAATATCTGTAAAAATTTATCAGTGTTTATCGGCTTCTCCAGAAACGCATTGCAACCCAATTTTAAACATTCCTGTCGTTGAAGCTCGAACACAGTCGCTGAGAGAGCAATGATGACGGTTTTTTCAAATTTAGCGTTTTGGCGTAAGTGCCGGGTACATTCTAAACCATCCATCACTGGCATCTTTATATCCATTATAATGATCTCTGGCTGAAATTGCTCAGCCTTTGTCAAAGCCTCTTGTCCATTACTGGCTTCTAACACTTTAAAACCTAATGGAGTCAGTAGATTAGTTAAAACAACGCGGTTTTCCCATTTGTCATCTACCACTAAAATCCTGAGCACCTGCTTTGCCGTCATTTTAAAACCAATGATAGTTGGCTGTGTTGGGAGACTTTGGGGAACAATCACCTTGCTCTCTGGCAAATGTATTTTAAACCAAAAGCGGCTGCCACTGCCAAGCACACTTTTCACCTGCAATTTCCCCCCCATCATTTTGACTAGCTTTTTACTAATGGGCAACCCTAAACCCGTGCCTTCTTGGTAATTTTGATCACCGACTTGTCGAAAAGGTAAAAAAATCGTCTCCAGATTTTTGGCTGCTATACCTTCGCCAGAATCTTCCACTTCAAAAGAAATTTGAGAGGAGATGGGATTTACTTTAAAACTAACTCGCCCTTGTTGCGTAAACTTGAGCGCATTACTCAACAAATTAAGCAAAACTTGCCGCAATCTCTTTTCATCAGCATGGACAGTGGCGGGTAATTGCGCCCCTTGTTCATAGACAAACTCAATACCTTTTTGTTTAGCCCGCATTCTAAATAAATCTACAATATCTTTTAAAAATTCAGGCAAGCGAAAATATTTCGGCATCAATTCTAATTTATCCGCCTCGATTTTGGATAAATCTAAAATATCATTAATTAACATTAACAAATGTTCACCACTGCGGTGAATAATTTGTATGCCTTCTTTTTGTTTATCTGTTAAAGTGCTATCGCGACTTAATATTTGTGTGTAACCTAAAATGCCATTCAGGGGAGTACGCAATTCGTGGCTCATGTTAGCCATAAATTCGTCTTTGAGGCGAGAGGCACGGGCGAGTTCTTTATTTGCTCGGCGAAAAACGGCGGTGCGTTTTTCTACTTGTTCTGCTAAAGCGCCAATTAACCAATTTCCTAAAGCCAGCAAAATAAACAGGGGCCCAATTATTCTAAAAAACTTCCAAAGAATTTGATTGGCAGCACCCTTAAAATCAAACGTGTCGCTGGGTGTCCATGCCACAATTTTCCAATAATACTCAGTACCACTGGTTTCTCCATCATGCGCCGCAACAGTATTTTGCCATTCCAGCAAAGGATAGACTGTATTGAAGCTAAATAGCCCGTCAGCATCATAGAACTGCCCTGATTCTGTTTGGGCAATTTTCTCCCAGGCATGGGGAAACTGTTTTCCAAATGAGTGTCCCCAATTCCTTTCGGGACAGTATGGATTATACAACAAAAAGCCGTCTGCATTGAGGATCATGGTATGATCGGCGATCTTAGTCGTCGCCTTTTCAAAATGATCGAGCAATTTTGAACCAAAATAATTGAGGATAATAACCCCCATTTTTTCACCATAGGCATCAAATACAGGCGTCCCAAAACGGACCATCGTTTTTTCCACCTCTCCGCTCTTAAAATCAAAAGGAGAAACATATATTTCACCCTTTTCAAGGCGCATAGTATCCTCAAAGTAATAGCGTTGGACTTTGTTTTGCAACTGAGTATTAGGCACAATAAGGGGTTGTCCTGCGTTGAATTTAACCCCCGCAATTTTCCTCCCTTTTTGATCAATGAAACGCACTTGAGCATAGAGCCGCTTTTTTTGCGAAAATACCAGAAAATCTCGCGTTAATAGTTTGACAGCCTCCTGATTCAGTGACTTAACTGAAGTGCTGAATGTGCTGTGTTCGGCAAGTAGTAACAAATCTGTAACGATGCTTTCAAGATCATTGCTAATGACCTGTTTTCCGAGTTTGAGATTGACGACATCGTTGATTTCATATATTTTTTGAAAATCTTCCATCTCTGTGGGGTATAAAAAAACCACCATCCCACCCAGTGCGAGAGTCAAAAGCAATAGCAAGATAAAAAACTCTTTTATCGTATCTTTGTGCATTTGAATACCTCCTCCATCAGGAATACAAGATTTATCTTGTAAATTGTTCCAAAAAATTTTTGAGCTGAGTTATTTTAAAACCTTTAGCTAATTGACAAACTTCTCGGACAAAAGCCTGTAAATGAGGCTCAGATTCTAAAAGTGCCTCGGCTTTTTTTATCACCGCTTGCACATCGCCATATTTAGCTAATTTAAACAAAGCCTTGGTTTTTTCATCACTTGGAGGGATAATATTCTCATTTTGCGGCGCCTGTTTCTCATAAACCCATTCGATTGGACAATGTTTAGCCAATACCTGTAATAATTTATCACTGTTTATGGGTTTATCCATAAACACATTGCAACCCAATTCTAAACATTCCTGTCGTTGACGCTCGAACACACTGGCTGACAGAGCAATGATGACGGTTTTTTCAAATTCAGCCTTTTGGCGTAAGCACCGGGTACATTCTAAACCATCCATCACTGGCATTTTTATATCCATTATAATGATATCTGGGTGAAATTGCTCTGCTTTTGTCAAAGCCTCTTGTCCATTACTGGCTTCTAACACTTCAAAACCTAATGGAGTTAGTAGATTAGTTAAAACAAGGCGGTTTTCCCTTTTGTCATCTACCACTAAAATCCTGAACACCTGGTTTGCCGTCGTTTTAAAACCAATAATAGTTGGCAGTGCTGGGAGACTCTGGGGAACAATGGCCTTGCTCTCTGGCAAAGGTATTTTAAACCAAAAGCGGCTACCACTGCCAAGCACACTTTCCACTTGCAATTCTCCTCCCATCATGTTGACTAGCCTTTTGCTAATGGGCAACCCTAAACCAGTGCCTTCTTGGTAATTTTGATCACTGACTTGTCGAAAGGGTAAAAAAATCGTCTCCAGATTTTCGGCTGCTATACCTTCGCCAGAATCTGTCACGGAAAAATAAATTTGAGAGGAAGTGGGGCTCACTTTAAAACTAACTCGCCCTTGTTGCGTAAACTTGAGCGCATTACTCAACAAATTCAGCAAAACTTGCCGCAATCTCTTTTCATCAGCATGGACAGTGGCAGGTAATTGAGCCCCTTGTTCATAGACAAACTCAATGTCTTTTTGTTTAGCCCGCATTCTAAATAAATCCACAATATCTTTTAAAAATTCAGGCAAGCGAAAATCTTTCGGGTTCAATTCTAATTTATCCGCCTCGATTTTGGATAAATCTAAAATATCGTTAATTAACATTAACAAATGTTCACCACTGCGATGAATGATTTGTATGCCTTGTTTTTGTTTATCCGTTAGACTACGATCGCGATTTAAGATTTGTGTGTAACCCAAAATGCCATTCAGTGGGGTACGCAATTCGTGACTCATGTTAGCAAGAAAAACGCTTTTAGCATGATTGGCGGTTTCCGCTTCAATTTTGGCTTGTTCAGCGAACTTTTTCGCCTCTTGCAATTGGGTTTCTGCTTGTTTGCGCTCAGTGATATCTTCATTGATAGCGACATAATGGCTTATTTTCCCAGAAGAAGGCTCTTTGATGGGAGAAATGGTGGAAAATATCCAGTATAACTCGCCATTCTTGCGTTTATTGAGCATTTCACCTTGCCAAACTTTTCCTTGACTAATGGTAGTCCATAATTTTTTATAAAATTCGGGCGGTTGTTTTCCCGAATTTAATAGTCTCGAATTTTTGCCGATAGCTTCAGCATACGAGTAACCCGTTTTGATAGAAAAAGCGGGATTAACAAATTCAATGATACCATCATTATCAGTGATAACAATAATATTAGCACTTTGCTCAACAACACGAGAAAATTTGCGGTATTCATCAGTGACGATCTGGCACTTAACAATTTCTTGTTTTAATTGCTGATTTTTCTGTAATAGACTCTTTTGCAAATGACGGAGCGTCAAATGCGTGTTAATCCGTGCCAAAACTTCTTCCACTTGCACGGGCTTAGTAATGTAATCAACAGCACCCAGCTCAAAACCCTTGACTTTATCTACCGTCTCAGTCAGGGCACTCATAAAAATCACCGGAATATCTTTGCTTTCTTCATTGGCTTTTAAACGACGACAAACTTCAAAACCGTCCATGTCGGGCATTATCACATCTAAAAGAATGATGTCCGGTTTGAGATATTTGAGGCGTTTGAGCCCACTTTCCCCTTTTTCAGCAATCAAGACTTTGAAATTGGCTTTTTCCAAATAGTTGAATAGGACTTTCAAATTGGCAAGGGTGTCATCTATGATTAAAACGCTATTTTTCGGTTCATTGTTCATGTTTTATAACTCTCCAACCAATCTTTAACTACAGGGATTATTTTTTAGCAGGGATAAGTCAAAACACTTAACTACAGGGATTTTTTTTGAGCAGGGATAAGTCTAAACCTTAACTACAGGGATTTTTTTTTAGCAGGGATAAGTCTAAACCTTAACTACAGGGATTTTTTT
>JALXAQ010000121.1 GCA_026991885.1 Thiotrichaceae bacterium | reverse complement strand
ATTTAGTGTGCTAAGGGTGTTTGATAATTAATCGATTTAAACGCTAAGACGTGCAGAAACCGATTCATACCTTTCCTTGGTGTAATGATGTTTGTGTTCAGCAACCGATCACTTTCTAGAGTTGCATTTAAATGGAGATTTTCGCGTTAGTATCAGCTCCATTTAACATCTGTATGCACATAATGCTGACTATATAATGCCACCTTTACACAGTCGGTTATTTTGAAATCAATTACCGGGATTAATTGTTTACTGTTTACATTTGAGCTAATTTATTCTTCTCCAGCAAGCAGCACTGAGCAGAATAAATATCTTTCTCTGTAGTTCACCGAGCTCTCCCTTAATGTCTGCCACAGAGTTATTTATCCAGCGCCTCACACACAACTCGCCAATCCATTTAGATTAGATATATGCTCACTTACCACGTTATTTTCGTCGGTAGTTTCAAAAGTTACAGCAAAATCATAACGTGCACCGTCGTACTGATATCATAACGTTTGTATTTTCTTGTCCTGTCGCTGCTGCTATTATTGAATTTGCCGAAACCCAGAACATAAAAATTAACATACTTTAATGCTTTAATAGCAATTTTTTACAAAAGCGGAGGCAAGAAAATCTATATTTGGAATTGCTGCTAAAAACCATAAGACTGGAAGTTCAACTTTTTGGCTCGACAAGATTTTGCATCTGACAAGCAAAAGTTAAATCTCTTTCAGTAGGCTTATGTAAAGTTTGTAACCCACTCAGTAAAAATTCATTTAGACAATTCGCATTCCTACCTTATTTGCTGTATTATCCGCCAGTATTATTCTCACACAATGTTAATGATTTATTTTGACTATCATTTTAATTAGTAGTATTGCTAAAAACGGAGAAGGAAGTGAAGACTATATCTTAAGACAGATACCAGTTTGCAAGAACTATCTTATTTGAGCAATTCACTAAAAGGAGGCGATCATTAGCAACCCACTAAATTTTTTATGGCTGCGATGCGGAATTAGGTTAATGTTTTTCTAAAATAAATAAAAAGCCCAAATAAATAATTTCTATAGGAGAAAGGAAATGAAGAATCGGAACAATATGCAATGGATGCTAACACCATTTATTGCAGTAGTTACCTTATTAGTTTTATTATTTGCTCTCAGTTATCATCCTGTGAGCGCATCCCCCGACACAGTCTATAGCTCAGGCCCAATTGGATCGCCCACGGGTGATGTTCCTGATAGTGGCTGTAGTGGCTCAAACTATCTAACACACACCATTAATATCCCTGATACGGGGCTGGTTGGTGATGTCAATGTGACACTTTCTATTGACCATACTTATGATGATGATCTAGATATGTTCTTATTAGGCCCCGATGGCACAACCCAAGTTGAACTTGCAACTGATATCGGTGGCAGTGGCGATAACTTTACCAACACAGTATTTGATGATGAGGCAGCTACGGCCATTTCTAGCGTCGATACTAGTAGTGAAGCCCCTTTCACTGGTTCATACCAACCGGAAGGCTCTTTGAGTAGTTTTGATGGTATGGATATATCGGGTGACTGGACATTGCGGATTTGTGATGATGCTGGTGGTGATCTCGGCACGCTGCAAGCATGGAGTTTAGAGATAGAGTTAGCTGCCATATTCAATATCGATACATCGCAAGTGTCCAATATCATTGTTGCTGAGGGTGGTACAGCAACAAAGCCGATCACGATTAG
>JALXAQ010000120.1:588-1715 GCA_026991885.1 Thiotrichaceae bacterium | reverse complement strand
AAGCCTTTATCGGCCAACTCGTCGTTAATGTCTGTATAAAAAGCCCGTTGATCAGGCATCAGAACTTTAGAACCTGGTGTTTCTGGTAAAACAAGTCCCATTTCTTTTATCCCACTCATCCTATCAATCCCACTCTAGAGCGCCTTTGCGCCATTCGTATATGAAGCCGATTGTTAAGATGCCTAAAAAGATCATCATTGAAACAAACCCGAATACACCCACCTCTTTAAAGGCGACTGCCCACGGAAACAGGAAGGCAACTTCAAGGTCGAAAATAATAAACAGAATCGCAACCAGATAAAACCTGATGTCAAACCGCATGCGCGAGTCATCAAAGGCATTAAAGCCACACTCATATGCAGAGTTTTTCTCTGGATCAGGTTTGCGTACGGCAATAACAATCGCAGAGGCCATTAACGCCACGGCGATTACTGCTGCGATCGCAATAAAAATAATAACAGGCAAATAGTCATTGAGCAAACTATGCACGGTTCCAGCCCTTTCGAGATTAATGGCTTATTGAGGGGTGCCATTCTAATCTTATTTGTTGGCCATGTGGTAGCGCAACGCCAATGCAGGTGCAAGCATAAAGGTCAAATTGTGACCTGTTTTTTGTGAATTTTTTGGGGATTTTGAGATATTTGTTCGCAGATCATTACATGCGAAAATGCGTATATATTTAACCACTATAAAAGTGGCGGGAGTGACGGGACTCGAACCCGCGACCTCCGGCGTGACAGGCCGGCACTCTAACCAACTGAGCTACACCCCCTCGCTACTCATTGCTTGTCGGTGTCAAATCAACAAACCAGCAAACGAAGTGGGCCGTAATTAGGCCAGCACGCCGCCCATGTCAAGCAAGCAAAGCGACCTTTTTATTATTTTTTTATTTTCGGGTTTTTCTTGATGTTTAATTTGGGGCCACCAGAGACAATATGCACGTCGCGTTGAGGGAAAGGAATCTTAATATCGTTGTCTTTAAGGGCATCCCAAACCAGGAATAAAACGTCTGATGAAAACTTATTTTTCCCGTCATCAAGGCCAGAAACCCAAAATTCCACCGCAAAATCTACCCCACTATCGCCAAAACCTCGCAATTCGCAATCAACAGGCTCGGGGTCTTGTAA
>JALXAQ010000120.1:0-578 GCA_026991885.1 Thiotrichaceae bacterium | reverse complement strand
TTCGATGACTGGGGGAATGGCGTGCAGGTCGGTATCATAGGAAACCGAGAACTCGACCTCATAACGCTGGCGCGGATCATCGCGCGTCCAGTTGGTAAATTGAGAAGTGATAAATTTTTCGTTCGGCACCGTAATTTCTTTGCCGTCAAAGGTCTCCAATGTGGAAGAACGCATATTTAGCGTTTTAAGAATCCCTGCTTTGCCATTTTCAAGCTCAATATAATCACCAACGCCAAGGGAGCGTTCGAGCAATAAGATGATTCCTGAAATAAAGTTTGAAGCAATCTGTTGCAGCCCAAAGCCTAAACCAACACCCAATGCCCCGCCAAATACGGTTAAGGCAGCCAGATCAAGCCCCATGACTTGCAGCAATAAGATAAAGATGACGAAAAACAGAACAATTTCGAAAAGTTTAGCAAATAGCTCGCGTGTTGGTGCATCTAGTGATTCTTGTTTGCGGATGACTTTTTGGCCAGCCGTGTTGGAAAGCCTGCCAAGCCAGAAGAAGAATGCACCGGCAATCGCTGCTTTAAACAGCATGAATAAAGAAATGCGGATATTACCAACAGAAAGCGCCG
>JALXAQ010000119.1 GCA_026991885.1 Thiotrichaceae bacterium | reverse complement strand
AGCAACAAAGTGGCATCATATACATTAAACGGAGTGTTACCCATGTTGCCGGTTTAAAGTGTTACCTATGTTCCGGTTATTCAATAGATACATCCCCCCCAGTTTTTGACATTTTTGATATTATAAAGGAGAACTCCTGCTACTGTGTTTAAAGATCTCCAGCACCGTGTTGCACCACATCCACCGCTATTCCATTTGGATCTATCATTACGAAATGCCTATCACCCCAAGGCTCATCCTTTATCGCGTATTCAATCACAACATCAAGTGATTGAATCCTTTGGTACTCTTCATCAACATTTTCGACATCAATTACAACCCACAGTCCTTTTCCATCAGTAGCCTGACGAAAAACAGGTGCCTGTTCTTCAAGGTTTGGTAGCATAAAACCCAGCTCTGTTTCTCCCGATTTTAATAATACAAACCAATCACTATCAAAAACTATTTCACAGCCAAATACATCGGTATAAAAGGCTTTTGACTCTTTAACTTTCTCGGTAATAACACCTGTCCAAATTTTCATGATTTTCTCCGTCTGTTGAGTTAGGAGCCATCATGTTACGATTCTACCTCTTTGGTGTATTGTAAAAATGCGTCATAGTCGCGTAAAAAGGTTTTTGGTGTAACCCCAGTCATACGCTTGAAATCATGATTCATGTGGCTTTGATCAGAATAACCCGCATCAGCCGCAATCTCGGCCAAGCTGGTGTGCGTAAGTTGTGTGATTAACGTCGTTGCATGACTAAAACGTGTTATCAATGAGAAAAATTTGGGTGAGACACCTACCGTTTCTTTAAACACACGCTCAAACTGTCGACGACTTTTACCTGAGTAAACCACTGCATCTTCGATTCGTAATAAGCCTTTTGAGTCTTGAATTAAAGCGATAACATGGTCAATAGTACTTTCTTCTGGTTGCTCTTTTTGTAAATGACTTTCCAGTAAAGCATCGAGTCGCTTTGCAATTCCATTGAGGTTTAATTCCTCTGAAAACTCTTCTAGAGAAAAGTTTAAGATGTCTTTAGACATTTCAGCAGCATTGGTTAAATCTTGCGCCGAGATATTAATGAAATGACGACTTTTACCGGGTTTAAAACGAATCCCGACATAATGGCAATCCGGAATAATATGAATATCAGTACGTTGAGTCGTGGTGCCGTAAACTACACTTTCGGTGACATCATCATGGGATTGTATGACTAAATCGACAGAGCCATCGGGCAAGACAGTGAAGCTTGTTTCTTCATTATCTAAACCCAGCCAATAATGACTAATATAGCCCTTCAAGCGCGCTGAAGGAGCAAAGCAGAGATAAGAAGACTGTCTGTTCAAAAGTGAAATATCATCGTTAGTTATCTCATTTAAGGAGAGCCTGATTAAGTCGATTAAATTTAAGCGCAGAAAAAACTGTCGCTATTTTTCACGAAGTGAGCTGGAATGGTTATTCCCTTGTAGCGAACTTCGTATAAAATATCGGCAGTTTTGGCTTAAAATAATTGGACTTGATCAGGTTTTCCTTAGGGAGAACCGCTACAAACAGGGCAATTTGGGTTTTTGGGGATTCGTACCGACTGCCATTCCATATTCAAACCATCAAATAACATTAACTTACCATTTACGTTTTCTGATTTCCCCGTTAATACTAAAATAGCTTGCAGGGCTTGTAGTGTGCCGATTACACCAACCACGGGGGAAAGCACGCCTTCCATTGCACAGGTTTCAGT
>JALXAQ010000118.1 GCA_026991885.1 Thiotrichaceae bacterium | reverse complement strand
TAATAATATACCAAGGGCAACCACAAGGGATTGCCTTCCGAGGCAAAAGTTTTCGCGCTGCGCGCGAAAACTTTTGCCTCGGAAACATGCAAATAAAATCTTGTAGGGGCAATCCCTTGTGGTTGCCCCATCATTGGTATATTTATTTTCGAATATCAGAAAAATTTTCTTCATTGATGTACATTAAACCATGAATTAAGCCTAATTGTATAGTTCATATTAAAAATATCTTTAAATTCATAAAATGATTTATTGAATAATGTTCATAATATAAAACAAGGGGTTGGAGCATACTTTGCCGTCGCCCTGATATGATATATTTAGCAACTTCTCAAATTGTTTTAAATTTTAACTGATAACTGATAACTGATATGAACCACGCTTGCAAGTTTTCAAACTGGCAAATGCGGCTTTTGATAGGTCTCTTGCTCTTTGGCTTACAATTGATTTGTTTGGCAGATCAGGACAATCAAACTGTCTCGAAGCCGCACAATTTTATTGAAAACCACCATTTCGTTTATGGGCCGGACTTGTTGGGATTTGAGCTGGAAAAGTATCTCGCGCCACATTATGCTGAAATCATTTCGCACTGGTCAAGCTATTTCAGCATCAATCCTCAAGTTATTCTGACGCTCATCGAGATGCAGACAGGGCTTATAAGTGATCCGACAAGTCAGGCAGTGATAGAGCAACCTCTCGGTGTTCTCTCGAAAGAACAGGGATTTTCGGCACAGGTGAAGGATGTCTTATCGCGGCTTTTCTCCGATTTTTATGATCATTTAGGTGCGGGTGGTGATATTGCTGCCAGCTACGCATTAGTCCGCTTGTTAGGCGATACTTCCGATTTTATCATTGTGTTTGGCCGCTTATTTCCGAGCACACTTGAGCAAGCAGCACCAAAGCTTAGGGATAAATATACGGCGCCTTGGCTCATGCAATTTCCATGGAATATCGGCGAATCATGGTATTTCAACGGCGTGCATACGAACAGTGGTAGGCTTGATGGCACGCCCATGTCTTCTATCGACTTTACGCCTTCATGGAAGCGTCGATGGGGGGACGATACGAGTTTAGATATAGTCACAGCGGCAAACCAAGGCATCGTTTCAAAACCTTCAAGTTGCCACGTTAGAATAACGTCCCCTGACGGTTGGGCGACACAATACTATCATTTGGATGATGTGAGCGTTCACTCAGGTGATTTTGTCGAAAAAAATGACCGTATTGGTATTATTGCTAATAATGAAAACCAAGCCTTATGTCAAGGCGGGCACTCGACAGTGCCGCATCTTCATTTTTCTCTGCTGAAGGATGGATTTTATTATTCACTTTCAGGGATTTATCTTAATGATGCTCTCATTCATTCCGGTCGCTGGTCCTACGATTCAGATAATGAGTCTATGTGGTTGGAGAGAGGAGAAAGAAAATACTATGCTTATAGTGATAGCCTATTCAATAGCTTTTGCACGGATGAAATTCCATATAGGGAGTGTGAAGCACTTATGGCTCTTTATAACAGCACTGATGGTGCCAATTGGTCGGATAAGACGGGCTGGCTTGTGACACCGACTGCCTGTCGTTGGTTCGGAATAAGCTGTAGTGGGGGACATGTGACGAGAGTCGTTCTAAATGAAAACAAACTCAGTGGTTTTATCCCCGCAGAATTGGCTAACTTGAGCCATTTGAATACGCTTGTGCTGAATAATAACGCATTGTGTGGAAATCTCCCCGTTTCGTTGATGAACCTGAGCGAAATGGCCTCGTTAAAGTTAGAGCACAACCATTTAAGGGCTTCTGAGCCTGCGCTGTTCTCTTGGCTGAATAGTCATAACCCAGCTTGGGAGAGCACTCAATCGGCTTGTTCTGAATTTTTTACCGCTTCTGCCGTTAATGTGGCTGAAAATGCTGGCACTGTTAGCCTCACTGTGCGTCGATTTGGCGAGCCGAATGGCACATTAGCGGTGAATTATGCCTCGACAGATGGTCGTGGTACACTCACTTGGGCGGATGGCGACAGTAGTGATAAAACTTTGACGTTCACGCTGTTCGATGATCGCGAATATAAAGGTGATGAAACTTTTACAGTCACTCTCTCTGATCCGGTGAGTGGGGTGAATTTAGACAGTGCCACTGTCACCATTGTCGATAATGATACGCCTCTTGTTAATCTAATCTCTTTCAGCGCGACGGGATTAGAAAATGAGATAATCTTAGAATGGCAAACGGCTAGCGAGATTGATAATGCTGGTTTCCATCTCTGGCGTGCCACTGGCGATGGCTGGAAAAAGGGTGATTATTCAACGGTGATTAGATTAACAGTTCGAATGATTCCCGCTGAAGGCTATTCGAGTTCTTATTCTTATATAGATTCCCAAGTCGATTCGGGTGTTACTTATTATTATGGCTTGGAGGATATCGATTTATATGGTCAGAGTATTTTCCATTTGGATAGTATAGTTAGTGCAGGAGGGCAGAAAACTTCAGGACACTAAAAAACATTGAATCGCTGATTTTACGGATGACACGGATGGCACGGATTAAAAACATGAAAAGATTAATCTGAACTTTTGACTTTAAATCAGCGTAATCAGTGTAATCAGTAAAATCAGCGATTCAAGGGTTTTAAGTGAATTTAGGATTAACAACCATGCCAGATTTACAAAAATTATACGATACTGTACAACAAAACTGCCATATTTCTGATGGATTACATGCTCAGGATTATGGTTTATGCACTTATCTACTCAAAATGCGGGAATTGTATCGCTGGGAAAAAGCTTTGCCTTTGACGGCTCAGTTATCAAAAGATGAGCTTGGCGAATGGCTGAGTGCGCGTGAACATTTCTGGGAAAACTTGGTGGATAAATCCTTTGATTGCATCCCTATTGATAATGAGTGTTATGATCCTTTTGATACGAGTGCTATCAATCGCGCATTGTTACCGCAAGCTATTGTTTACGCTGGTGGTTATGGGGAATTTTGTAAGCCTTCGTTTTTGATAGGTCGTTTACATAAGCAGGAATGGCGAGAGGGGATTGAAATCTTAATTGTTGGGCATGAAATGGTCCGCGATTTGTCAGCACCACCAGCAATGAGTTTGGGTACAACAATATTCATCCGACGAGAATCGGTACGGCGGACATTGTGGGAAAGGATTGAAGAGTGGAATTGGAAAAAACCAGAAAATCATTTTGCTCGACTTTTGGAAAAGTATCAAGTTGATCAAAACATGGAAACCGCTTTGGATAGGATGACGGATGATGAAATTGAAACGCTGATTGCTCATGAAATCGGTGAAGTGCAGAGCAGGCAGTTATTGGGGGAGAATTGGGAAAAAATGTTAGTGGCCATATCAGGGACTCAAGCGGAAAAAATCGCGCGTGCTGTGCGTGATCATCTGGCTGATTGTTTGGTCACATTGCCTAAACTTTTGGAAAAAAGGCACCACTCTGCTTTATTGTTTTATATGGCTAATTTTAAAGGAATGCGTCAAGTGTTGTTTCCCGTCTTACAGACGGCTTATGAGCAGTGGTTGGCTGATCAATGTCATTTAGAGGGGTTAACAGAAGTTGTGAAAAATGGTAAAACGCATTGGTTAAAGACGGCTGACTCTTTGTTAGCTTGCTATGCGGCTAATCCTGCTGATTGTGCTAGCTTAATAAATAGGCAGATGGAAACTTTTAAGTGTTAATGCGACGCAGAGCGTCGTTGCATGCATTCCCACGCAGAGCGTGGGAACGAGAAATCATTAGACGAGTAAACTATTTTTCCGACAGGCTGCTAGTTAAGTCTAATAAAAATTGCGAATATTCATCTTTCATCGGTAAATCCAGTTCACACTTGATACGTTTCCGAGTTGTCGTCACTGGCGTTCCCAATTTTGGATTCATCGCCTGTTTTTCGTAATTTTCCCAATATAAACCTACGCCTCTTTTTTGCCAATTAGCTAATTCATTGAAGTTAATACCTTGTTTAAATAACAGTTCGTTTTTATCAGCAACGGATAATCCCAATAAAGCCGCCGTTGCGGCACGCGGCGATTGCCCCTCCTTTCTCAATAGCCAATAACAATGTGAATTTAAGGCATTTCTATGAGCATCCTCTTGTCGCCAGCGAAAATAATCACAAACTAAATTGGTTGTGGGTAATTGCGAAATTCGGCAATCGAAACAAGCTATATCTCTTAAGAGTAATGACAATTTCGCGCTGGCTTCAGCGGCAAGCACCGAATTGTATTTTCTCAATTTGCGATTAAATGTATCTTCATGCAAATAAAATAACAAGGAGATTTCATCGCTTTGCGTATAGGCATAGCTGATTCTAAATCCACAGTTCATTAAATGTTTCACGGTTTCAATCATATAGTCACGAAATTGGCTATCAAAAGGCACATCAAATTGATGTAGCTCCTTAGTCAAGCGAGTAAAATGCCTGCCATCCAGTCGCGCAATCATATACAAGCTGGGCAAAACACAATAATCGTTTGCGGTTTCAAATATCCGCATTTTGGTATCAAAGTCATCAAATTTCATTTTGACCATTCCTTGATTATAAACGTATTATCACCATTTATAGTAACGTAATAAAGGGCATCAAAGCCTTCAGAAAAATTAGGTATTTGCAGCCTGGCATAAGTTGCTCTTATACCTTTTTCTGGTATGCAGCTTTTACCAGTGCGAGTATTATTCCGTTTGATAGCCTCATTGAGTTTTGATTGAAAATAGTATCCAATCAGTTTAAATTTTGCCGCTTTTGCCAATGTGATATATTTTTGTCGGTTTGCGACGGTGGGATTGGTATTATCGACGACAAAAGGCTGTTTGGCGGAAAGGCAAGCTTTGAGAATAATATCTTCTCGGTGCCGCGTTTTGAGCATATCAAGGTTTATTCGTAGGTGTGTATCGGAGAAAAATTGTTTATAAAAGCTTGATTTTCCTGTCGCTTGTATGCCCGTGAATATGATCGTTTCCATAATAAGTATGAGTGTTATTCTTAGATCAAAGTTTTCTTGACACAAAAAGATTTTTAGGCTATTAATTAATCATGGCTCATGCTGAGCCGTCGTCATGCACATTACGCATATTTAATATTATTATTCAAGTATTTAGGAGGTAAAATGGATTTATTAACTAAGCGTTTTTTTAGGTTTTTTATTATTATTTCTTTAGGGTTATTTTTGTCCCCTAATGGATTGGCGGAAGGCGAGGTTAATTGCCCTGGTGGCGGTAAAGTGTGTCGGATTAGTTCGACGACTCTACCACTGCGTGTCTTACCAAGACCGATGTCAACATTGTACAGTAAGCCCGATACGAATGCCAATATTATCGCATCCAATCTCAAAGCCTTTTGGCCGATGTATGTTTTTGAAAGAAAGGACGTGGATTTGTCTGAGCCAGCGGCTGTTAAAGGTTGGTATAAAGTAGGCACAATGGTCAATGATCCTTGGGCTTGGGTACAAGCTAAAGATGTTTTAGAATGGAAACAAGCACTTGTCGTTTCTTATACGCATCCAGGCACGGGAAATGAGCGCCGTCATCCCGTTTTGATGTTCAAGACAAAAGAGGGACTGGATCAGCTTGTGGACTCTGAACTCCGAGAGGAGCATGCTTGGGAGATTTATGCCGGTTTAAGCGCAAGCCCCGCTCAGGTACCCGATGAGGTGATTAGTCGTGAACCCGCGCGTTTTGTCAATATCGAAGAAAAATTTTACATGTTGCCAGTGATTGATTTTGAAAAGGTGAATTTATTCATTGAAGAGACACGATATTTACAAATTGCAGCGGCTCTCCCTGGACAGCGTGCCGATGAGGCGAATCCTGATACACTGGAAAGCCAATCATTCATGGAACAGACTGGTATGATGGAAACGGTTGAAGGTACGGAAATCAGTACGCTTGGCTTTGATATAAAATTTGTCATGGATATGACGGGCAGTATGGGTCCCTATATAGATAGTACTAAGAAAGCGATTGCTAAGGTGGCAGCCATGCTCTCTCAGAAAAACGTGGATGCCCAAGTGCGTTATGGCTTGGTTGGCTATCGTGATGATGTTAAAAAAGTCCCCGCGATGAGATTCACTGTCAAGAATTTTACTGAGGATTTGGTTGATGAAAATGTATTTCAACAGGTGATTGCCAGTGCTGAACCAGCACAGACGGGCAGTGCTGACTATCAGGAGGAACTTTTCGCGGGTGTCAAAGAGGCTTTGACCTCTCCTTGGAATGAAAATACGATAAGATTTATTATCATCGTTGGAGATGCCAGTTCACATGAAGTGGGTCACCCGCAAAATACGAGTGGACTCAATGCCCCTGAACTGCGTGAATTAGCTGATACAAACAAAGTGTCTATTATTTCTATCCACTTGAAAGATCCAGCGGCTAGAGCTGACCATGCCATCGCAGAAAAACAGTTTTCTGAATTAGCAAGCAATCCCGGCACTGAGTCACCGGCTTATATCCCGATCGCGGCTAAAAACCACGATGAGTTTGAAAGAGGCGTAAAAGAGGTGACAAAAGCCTTGTCTGAGATCATCACTATGGCACGTCAAGGCAATGTCCAACAAATTATTCAGAATGTGCCTACTGCCATACCTGATACTCAAGATGCTGGTGAGAAAGGCGAACAAATGGCAACCGCCCTCGCTGCTGCTGCTTTAATTGATTATCTGGGTAAAGAGGCTACCCCCCCGAAAGATATTACTGCGTGGGTGATGGATCGTGATTTGACTGATCCTGATAAGCAAGCACTGGAGGTGCGCGTGCTCTTGAAAAAGACGGAACTGAATGATTTGATTCAAGCATTAGAAATAGTGCAAAAGGCGCTCAAGAGAGCGATGATAACTCAAATGGAATTTTTTAGTGCGTTGCAGGGTGTGGTCGCCATGACGACACAGGATAAGGATATCACGTTTGAGGGTGCAAAAAGGGTCGCTGATGCGGGCTTGTTGCCGAGTTGGATCGAGAGCTTGCCGTACAAGAGCGAAATTTTGGAGATGAGCGAGGAAATGTTTGAGGGAATGTCTGCCGATGAAAGAAACCAATTGGAGGATAGTGTCGATTCCAAGTTGGAATTGTATCGGAAAATAAATGAGAATAGCGATTTATGGATAGTTCTTGATGAGCGTGATGCGAGTGATGATTATGTTTATCCGTTGCCTTTGAGTGCTTTACCCTAACTAAAAACTTGTGCAAGGCGTATCTTGCACGAGTAATGAACTACCCATATTATGGGTTAGCGGCTTGAAAACTCAAATGAGATTGGCTAATTATGAAAGTTAAAGAAGTTATCACGTTGCTAAAAAAAGATGATTGGCAATTGGCAAGAACTCAAGGTAGTCACAGACAATTTAAACATCCTCTCAAGTCGGGTTGTGTCACGGTTTCTGGAAAACCAAGTGTTGAGGTACCACCCGGTACGCTCAATAGTATCTTGAAGCAAGCAGGTTTGAAATAGGAACGAGGCTATAAATATATATGCGTTACATTGTCATTGTGGAAGAAGGTGAAAATAGCTTTGGTGCTTATGTACCTGATTTACCGGGTTGTGTTGCGGTAGCTGAAACAAGAACTGAAGTTTTAAAGTTGATTCAAGAAGCGGTTGAATTTCATTTAGAAGGATTGCGTGAAGAGGGAAAATTAGTACCTAAACCGTTATCCAGTAGTGAATATGTTGAACTGCAAGCAGCGTGACACATAAATATTCGTTTAACATCGGAGGCATTACTCCGAAAAGGAAAATAAACATGCATCATCTCTGTGTGAGATTGTCTGGTGTTATTTTTTTTATAGCCTTATCTTTTAGCATGAATGGATGGACGATTCAATGCCAAGAGGGCAAAGTTTGTCGCATTGTCTCAACGAGTATGCCTCTACGCGCATTAGCAAGAGATTTTTCAAAAGTATATAGCACACCAGATATCACATCGAAAATTATCACTCACCATTTCAAAGCTTTTGAGCCTATATACGTTTTTGACAAACAAAATGTAGATTTATCCGATCCTGTCTACCCTAAAGGATGGTACCAAGTCGGGGAAAAGGTTAATAAACCTTTGGGTTGGATGCAGGCTAAGGATATTTTGGAATGGAAACATGCACTGGTTGTTTCATTCACGCCACATAAGATGGGCGCAGGACAACGTTACCCTGTCGTGATGTTTAAAACGAAAGAGGCTTTAAAGCAAGTCGTAGAGGCACCTGATCGTCAAGCGCGTGCGGAAGCGATTTATGTTGGCTTGAATACAATGCCACCCAATGTACCAGAGGGGATAATAAGCGTTGAGCCAACACGTTTTGTGAATATTGAAGAAGTCTTTTATTTGTTAGCCGTGCTTGATTTTGAACAGGTGGATTTGTTTGCTAATAAAACGCGATATTTACAAATTGCAACCGCTATCCCTGGTAATCGTGCCGATGAAAATCTCCCTGATATAGTAGAAAATCCAGTGTTCATGACTCAAGCGACAGTCGGTAGTCAATTTGTAGCCGATAATAAACTGGCTCAATTGGCGACTGCGGTTGCATCCAGCAAAGAGGCAATACCACCCAGGGATATTACAGCTTGGGTATTGGATCGTGATTTAATGAATCTAAAGCTGCGGGCGTTAGAGGTACGTGTTCTGTTATCCAGGACTGATATGAACAATTTTATTCAAGCCTTAGATAGTTTGCTTCATCAGATCAAATGGTCCCTAGTGACTCCAATGGAATTTTTTATAGGGCTCCAAGCGGTGGTGACGATGGCTTTACAAGATCAAGTCATCACGCTTAAAGCCGCTCAACGGGTTGCTGATATGGGTTTTTTGCCGAGTTGGATCGAGAGTTTACCTTATAAAACGCCTATTTTAAAAATGAGAGGTGAACATTTTATTTCTCTATCGAAGGATAAACGGGCTCGTTTTTTGAAAGATATTGAGTCAAAATTGGAACAGTATCGGGCACTTTTTGATAATAAAGCTTTATGGATTGCTTTGGATAAGCAAAATAGTGAGCCGGATTATGTCTATCCTTTGAGTTTGAGTGCTTTGCCCTAAAAACTCGTGCAAGGTACGCCTTGCACTCCAGTTAAGAAACAATGTCCAGCGATCCCACACGATCACGCATTGAAAAAAACATTTGCTACATTGAAATTTTAATCTCGATGTTCAAGTTTTTTGATCTTGACATCAAAAGCACTTGGAGTCCAACATGTCAAGTTAAAAAAACTTGAACATCGAGTTAATTGAGAATGATACATGAAAATTTTTAAGCTTAAGTTGTTCCACAAATGGGCTAACAAGGAAGGGCTAACTGATGAATCGCTCAAAAAAGTGGTCAATGAAATGGAACAAGGCCTTATAGATGCTGATTTGGGTGGGCATGTCTATAAGAAACGGGTAGGAATCCAAGGACAGGGCAAGCGTGGGGGAGCTAGAACATTGATAGCATTCAAAATCGAGGAAAACGCTTTTTTTATGTATGGCTTTGCTAAAAATCAGAAAGACAATATTGATGCGAATGAACTCAAGACATTAAAACGATTAGCAAAGGACTTATTGAGTTATAATGATGTCGATTTAGAAAAAGCGATTGAGATTGGAGAAATAATCGAGGTGTCATGATGGATAAATCAATACTGGAAGTTGTTCACGAAACCGCTCAAGGGCTAAATAAGGCAGGCTTGATGGATGCAAAAACTTTGCGTGAATATGATGCGCTCTGCTTACCACAAGTTAAGCAGTATAACCCAGAACAAATCAAGCATATTCGAGTCAAAAATAATACCAGTCAAACGGTTTTCGCGGCTTATCTCAATACCAGCCCTTCGACAATACAGAGATGGGAAAATGGAAAAATAAAACCCAAGGGTACTTCACTTAAGTTGTTAAACCTAGTTGAACAAAAAGGGCTTGATATATTGGCCTAAAAATAATGGATATAAAAAAAATGACAACCACCACCTCTCCCCCACTGGTTTTTGAATTATGTGACGCTTTAAAACGCCGAGAGCAAGGCGGAGTCGCTTTTGAACTGCACATCCCAAAACTGGCATTATACCAAGGTCAATTTGTTGCCGTCGTCGGCGAAAGTGGCTGCGGAAAAAGTACATTGCTTGACTTATTGGCACTGGTTTCAAAACCAACCACTTGCAGTCAATTTTTCTATTATGAAATGAGACAAACTACTGATGTTAAACAATTATGGGAAAAAAAAGAAGAAAGTGCCTTGGCAGCATTACGTCGATCACATTTTGGTTATGTGCTGCAAACCGGTGGCTTACTTCCCTTTTTAACGGTTTATCAAAATCTTCAATTGCCTTCTAAAATAAATGGCTACAAAAATAATACAGAAATTATCAAATTAGCAAAACGCATTGGTATAGAAGGATTGCTCCAGAAAAAACCACAATATCTTTCTGGAGGGCAACGGCAGCGAGTGGCTATTTTGCGGGCACTGACGCATCAACCTAAAATTATTTTAGCGGATGAACCCACAGCCGCAGTCGATAAAACCAGAGCACGGAGTATTGTTAAAGACTTTAATACGTTG
The DNA here is from genome assembly GCA_026991885.1 of Thiotrichaceae bacterium. Lineage (GTDB taxonomy): Bacteria > Pseudomonadota > Gammaproteobacteria > Beggiatoales > Beggiatoaceae > Thiomargarita. Next base: position 9,548 of record JALXAQ010000118.1, on the reverse strand, counting down.
GCTAAGGAAAGTGGTACAACGATTGTCATGGTAACACATGATCACGCATTAGTCGCCCCATTTGCTGATGTGACTTATAGTTTTGAACTGAATGAAGTATCTGAGACTTTAACCCGCTCCAGATTGATCTCTTAGGAAAATATTGCTATGAAACCCAAAAGCGTGATAGCCCGTCTCGCCGCCCTTGATTTACGCCATGAATGGATACTCACCTTATGTATGGTATTAGCGATTGCTGCCATACTGGCACCGCTGCTGGTTTTACTCGGCTTAAAACATGGCACCATTCAAACCATGCGTGACCGTTTAATAGAAGATCCCGTGAATAGGGAAATTAAACCGGCAAGAACTTTGCGGCTGACGACGCAGTGGTTTGATGAATTTAAACAACGTCCAGAAGTTGAGTTTATTATTCCGACGATATTACGTGGATCGTCAATGCTGAGACTCTCAAGCCCTGAAAAGCGTTTAGTCCTTGATTTAGTACCAACTGCCCCTGGTGATCCGCTGCTCTTAGAAAATGAAGGCATCATCCCTAAAGAGGGAGAATGTGTACTCAGTTATGCTGCGGCTGAAAAATTAGGCGTCAAAAAAGGAGCCCTCCTCACTGCAAAGATTACGCGAACTCGAAATCGGCGCCGTGAGTCTGAACGCACCGATTTACGTGTGGTGGCTATACTCGATCCCCGAGCTGATGACCTAGATCGCGTTTATATGCCTTTTGAATTTGTGAATGATGTAGAAGCCTATCGAGAAGGCCGTGCAGTCCCCAAACGCAATTGGTCAGGTGGCAAAGCACTTCCTCCTTTGAGTTATGATGGTCTCTGGGTACTTGTCCCACGCCCATTGAGTTCTATTCAAGAGACGATGTTAACTATCGGTACGGGTTTGGCTGAAATTAAAAAGCTGAAAGCGGCACAATTTCGGCAACTGTTAGGATTTTCCTTGCCTGATAATTACCATGCTTATCAATTATTGGCTAGAGGCAGTCCCATTCTGAGGAGCAGTATAAAAAGCGTGAAAAATAAATTGCGTGGTAAATCCGCCATCGTTTTGCCCTTTGCCCAAGAAATTGAAATTAAGAGAGCCAATGGCGAAAAAATAAAAGTGGTGGGATTATCACTCGATGAGTCTCAAACGACGCGCTTGGGTTTACCCGCCTTGCCGTGGGGCACATTTGATGCGTCGGCTGATTTTAGCAAACAAGGACAAATATTATTTGATTTGCCTGAAAGCATCAAAGTGACGGCGCCCATTTTGGAGGGTGAGATTGAATTTCCCTTGACGCTACGGGGTGCTAGTTTTGGCGATTATGCGATAGTACCAGTCGAATTGCTGGGTACGCTACGGACAGGGCAATCGAGCAAAATTTTGTTTGATAAAACCCAAGAAACATTTTTATTAGCAAAAGCCGGTTATCGTGGATTTCGTTTATATGCGCGTAGCATTGACGACGTTCCCACACTTTACCACGATTTTATTGCACAAGATATTGATGTGATTACAAAAGTGCAAGAAATTGAAAAAGTGAAGGTACTGGATCGGGGATTGACAAGAATTTTTTGGCTGGTAGCGATAATTGGGATTGCGGGTGGCATGGCAGCTTTGATAGCCAGTCTTTATGCCTCAGTCGAACGAAAAAAGCGGGATATTAGTGTACTCAGACTAATGGGTTTATCCCGCCTTGAGGTGTTTCAATTTCCGATTTACCAAGGCATTATAATTGCCATTTTGAGTGTGATAATGGCGATGGGTGGATATGCTTTATTATCATCCATCATCAATTTTGTATTTTCAGCCGATTTAAAAATGGGACAAAAAATTTGTAGTTTACCTATTAACTATTTTGTTTTTACTTTTATTGTCACTTGCTTGATTGCGGCGCTCAGTTCCATGTTAGCGGCGTGGAAAACGACCCAAATTGATCCTGCTGAGGCGATTCGGGAGGAATAAGTATCCATACCACTTTAAACCCTTGAATCGCGGATTTTACGGATGACACGGATGACACGGATTAAAAACATAAAAAACACTCATTATCTAATCTTTTGACTTTGATTTTAAATCTGCGTAATCAGTGTCATCCGTAAAATCCGCGATTCAATGTTTTTATCGTTCCCACGCTCTGCGTGTTTATATATAGGAGAAAATGATGAAAAATGTTTTTAGGAAGATGGCCATTCTGCTGGTGACAGTGAGTCTTATATTATCGGGATGTGCGACGATGGATGGCAAAAAAACATGGAGGAAAATTGTCGTTGTGGCTACTGGTGCAGTGGCATGTGGCGCGGCTGGTTATCTCGCAGGGGGCAATAAAGGAGCAGTAATAGGTGCCATAACCTGTGCTATTGCAGCGTATACCATAGATGAATTGGTGGCTAAGCGACAAGAAGGATATGCCAAACGAGAAGAGGCGATTGCAGTTGAAACTCAAATTGTCAAACGCCAAACGGAAACACTCAAGGCGGAAAACAGGCAACTGGCACAAGATATCAAGAACTACAAACAAAAAATGGCTGCTTTGAAAGGCCGTGGTTTTTTTTGGCGAGTTCAACTGATAGTGGTGAAACGACACCATGAAAAAGCCAAACAAAAGTTGGCAAAGGCGACTCAGGACTTAAAAGACGCAAAGAGTCAATATGACCGTCAGAAGACAGCCAACACCAAAAACGAGGCTGATTTGAAGAAATGGAAAACCCAAGTGGCTAACTTGGAAAAAGAGAAACAGATATTGGAATCCAATGTTGATACCTTGTTTTCTATGACTCAGGCTATCTGAGCCATCATTCGCTGTCCTTGTTTTTTTATTGTTTTTCTTTTGACTTATCCCTGCTAATATATAATCCCTGTAGTTAAGAGTTTTTCTTTTGACTTATCCCTGCTAATATATAATCCCTGTAGTCTCGATAGGAGGTAATAAAAATATGTATCGGTTCAAGCCACAAAAAATGCTAGGCATGGTTCTTTTTGCGAGTCTGTTGACGGGCTGTGCTACGATTGAAAATTCTCAGCCAAAGTCTGAAATTCTTCAGAAACATAGGGTGATGGCAGTCGCTGCTATCGGTGCCCCAGTCGGTACAGGCAATATGAGTAATTTTGCTAGAATGGAATATGCCCCCATCCCCCCCACAAACCGTGAAAACTACGCCCATTTCGATGACAACCCCGTCAAACGAGTCAGCGAGCACCCTGTCTCAACCTTCAGCATTGACGTAGATACCGGTAGCTATAGCAACGTCCGCCGTATGTTGAACGATGGACAGTTACCTCAACAGGACGCAGTGCGTGTTGAAGAAATGATCAACTACTTTAGCTATGACTATCCCCTGCCCGACAGTATTGATCCGCCCTTTAAAGTCACCACCGAAATCGCGCCGACTCCTTGGAATAAAAAAACGCATTTACTACACATCGGCATCAAAGGATACAACATCCCCAAGGACAATTTGCCACCCAGCAATTTAGTTTTTTTACTGGACGTCTCAGGCTCAATGCAAGGTGAATTGGCATTGCTCAAATCCTCCTTGAAAATGCTGACTCAGCAATTGACGACAAAAGATAAAGTCTCTTTAGTCGTCTATGCGGGCGCCACTGGCTTAGTATTAGAGCCCACACCAGGCAATCAAAGGCGCAAAATTATCGGCGCTTTGGAGCGTTTGAGTGCTGGCGGCTCAACCAATGGCGGCTCGGGCATACAACTCGCTTATGCTGTCGCTGAACAAGCGTTTATCAAGGATGGCATTAATCGCGTTTTGTTGGCAACAGATGGCGATTTTAATGTTGGCACCGTCAATTTTGAAGCACTGAAAAATCTCATCGAAGAAAAACGCAAAAGCGGCATTTCCTTGACAACGCTCGGTTTTGGCACCGGCAATTATAACGATCACTTGATGGAACAATTAGCCGATGCTGGCAATGGCAATTATGCCTATATCGACAACCTCAGCGAAGCGCGAAAAGTATTAGTCGATCAAATATCCTCTACCCTCAACACCATTGCCAAAGATGTTAAAATTCAAATTGAATTTAATCCTGCTACTGTGGCAGAATATCGCCTCATTGGCTATGTCAATCGCAAATTAAAGCGCGAAGATTTTAACAATGACAAGGTTGATGCCGGAGAAATCGGGGCAGGGCATACTGTCACGGCTTTGTATGAAATTGCTTTAGTGGGCAGTGGCGGAGAACGCATTGAAAATCTGCGCTATGGCGAAAAGGCAGATGATAAAAAACATGGCAATGAATTAGCATTTTTGCGCCTACGTTACAAAGCCCCAGATGGCGATACCAGTCAATTGATCGAATGGCCTCTCAGGCAACAAATGGTGGACAATACCAGTGAACGTTTTCGATTTTCGGCGGCAGTTGCCGCATTTGGGCAACAATTGCGGGGCGGCAAATATTTGGAGCAGTTTTCATACAACGACATTTTAAGCTTGGCGCGAGGGGCGCGTGGTGATGATCCGTTTGGCTATCGTGCTGAGTTTATTAATTTGGTTAAGATAGCTCAATCTTTAAATCTTTAAATCTTTAAATCTTTAAATCTTTAAATCTTTAAACGCATTTTATGTTAGTTATGAAAATAAAACCTTTATCTCTTATTATATATATAGGGTTGCTACTGTTTGACGCAAATACCGCAGCAGCATTTTGTAAAACAGTCGAATGTACCTACAATCCGCAACCCAGCAATGATGATTTTAGCTTACCCATGCCAGGCGACTTACAGATGGTTTTTAAAAAAGTCATCGTACCCGGTCCTGAATTTTGGGGAAATGCGGATCGCATAGTCAAAGTTGGCGACGCACAGGGAGAATTGGCTAATGATCCCATGTCCGCCATGTTTGAAGGAGCGCAAACTCTCCCTATTTCTGGCTCTTTTTATGACTGGGACAAACGTCAATGGTACTACTATTTGGGCAAATATGAAGTGAGTCTTGCCCAATTTCTCATGGTCATGGGTAACGGCTCACAAGCCAAAGGACTGGAGAAATTTTATGAACTGAGTGGTGATAGCAAAATTAAGGCAAAATTGAAAAAAGCGTTTTCTAAAAATGACAAACGCAAACAACGTCAATTATTAGCCCTGCCCCTCACAGCGGTCAGTTGGTTTGATTATCAAGATTTCATACGTCAATACAATCATTGGTGTTATAGCACACCTAATTGTATGGCAAAATTACCCAAATTGCCAAAGCGTCTCAATGGCGCGAAAGAATATGAAGAACTACCTGGTTTTTTCCGCCTACCAACTGAATTAGAATGGGAATACGCAGCACGCGGTGGGCTGCCTGCTTTAAAGAAAAAAGATAGTGATGGTCGTCCTGTATTTGAACATAGCCTGCCCTTTGAGAGAAATCAGTTTAAGAAATTTGCTTGGGCTAAACCTAAAAGTAAAGGGAAGGCACCAACCATTATAGGACGTTTTAAGCCGACGCGGGGCGGATTTTTTGACTTGTTTGGCAATGTCCAAGAACTCATGGCACAAATGTTCAGGACAGAACTCATTCAAGGCAAAGTGGGTGCGCTGAGTGTCAGGGGCGGCTCATTTAGAGAGAATGACAATAAAATTCGTGTTTCTATGAGAAGTGAGCTAGACATTTATAAAAAGAGTGTACGCACCGGTAAAATGATTGAAACTCGCTCTCATACCACAGGTATTCGCTTGGCGATTGGATCATTGGTCATTAGAACAAAGCAATTTAAGGAAGATATTGAAAAACAGTACGCTGCCTATAAAGAAGGTACCTATAAACAAACACCCGCTGGAAAATCGAACGACGATGCCTTGATGAATGCTGGTACAACGATCCAGTCGGCAATGAATAATTTAAAGAGGGATAATCGTCGGCTCAAAAATAAGAGCCAGCAAATGCAGAACTTGCTTGCAGCACGTCAATTGAATATTCAAGCGGCGAAAACTGTCATAAACGAGCTCGAAGACACCATTAATCGTTTGGATCACCAAATGAAATCGGCACTTCAGCAGGCACAGAAAAAGATAGAAGAAGGGACATTTGATGTCTGTGAAAAGTTGGTCAGCAATGCGGCTTTAATTTCAAAGACGGCGGGTTGGCATTATGCTCGCGCATCAGTCAAAAAAGATTTGATTGAAAAAATAAAGCATCTGAATATTACTGGAAAGGCAAGAAATCTCCATCTGGCGCGACAAAATTATCATGAGTTGATGGACGGCTTTCAAAGGCACTTTATAAATTATGTGCAAACGGTTGAAAAATTAGGGCGTTATTCATACCGCTTTATTAAGCCCGCAATCAAGAAAAAGCGTAAGAGCCATGCCAATGATATTGCCATGTTGGAATTTATTAAACTTTTGGAAAAACATGTCACCAGCGCGATGAATGGTGTCGTGGATGCTAATGCTTGGAAAAAGGATATTCAGCGTCTTTCTTTAGAAAAAGGGATTTTTATTAACTAGCCGCAGAGCGTCGCGTGCAGGCATTCCCACGCAGAGCGTGGGAACGAGGACAAAAAATCATAGATAGAGAAAAATTTATGACACAAAATGCAAAAAAAAATGAATGTGAATGGGCGGAAAATTTACCAATTGATTGCCCACCAAAGGCAGCAATTAACCCAAAATATGAAATATTCTATCGGCTCGTCAAACAATTTCCACCCACAGAAGAAGATTTTTCTTCTCAGAGAAAACTCTATCCAGAAAAACGTTTTAATACGAATGAATGTCGAGCACGCTCTCTTTCAATCTTTACTTGTTTTGAGGAATGTGTAAAATTACTTAAATTACCATTGCATAGACATAAAAAGATTGTACAATTAACACTACCACCTAAAAGTGGAGTTATTTTACAAACTGGGAATAATCCTACTCATTACTCTTGGTGGAAAAAAGCTAAATATAACCCGATTCCTGATTGCTTAGAGGTAAAATCATGCGACGAATAATACAACATCAAGAAACACTGATTTACTATGATAGCCCTCAGTTATTTGTGGCTTATGATCAGTTTAATACGCAATATCTCGGTTTACTTGTGGAATGTACTGAACATTTCGATAAATTTCTTTGTGTTCCAGTCACACCTTTAAAATTAAAATATTTCTTTTCTGGTTCTGTTGAACTCAGAGAAATTTATGAAAATCCAGAGAGTGAAGAATTATTTTATGCCGAAGTAGTCGGTGAAATAAAAGACATTCAATTGATTCCGCTTGTGCGTGACTCATTGTTAGAAGACTGGTTGCCAGCACACGATTTTTATTTCAAAAAGGATAAAGAGCCAGAAAACATCGTTGAATCACGTCCCGTTTATCAATTGTCTGAAGAGCAACTCAAAGATTTGTTAGATTTATTGAAATATAAACCCTTATTGGAAATATTAAGTAAGCAACAAGGGCTTTTAGCTGGACGGAATTTTTAATAGAATTTGTTACCCTAACGGGTATTTTGGAGTCCAAGATTTATCTTGGACTATTTTTTAGTAAAGAGGAGAGACTAATAAACAATTTCATTAGAAAAATGCCGATTCTGCTGGCAGTGACTGTCGTTTTATCGGGATGTGTGACAACTGGCGATCAAAGAAGGGCAGAAGGGGCAGCGGCAGGGGCAGCGGCAGGTGCATTGGTTGGAGTGCTCTTAGGCGACGATAAAAAATCCGCAATGATAGGGGCTGTTGTTGGAGCTATACTAGGGGGTGTCGCGGGAGATTTGGTGGCTAAGCGACAAAAAGGATATGCCACTAGAGAGGCGGCGATTAAAACAGAAACTGAAATTGTCAAACGCCAAACTGAAGAGATCCACGCGCAAAACCAGAAACTGGCACAAGATATTCGTGACTACGAGCAACAAATTCAGAATTTGAACACCGACTATGCTGGATTGCAAGCTCAAAAGCAAATTGTGGCAAAACGCCATCAAGAAGCCCTCTCTTTGTTGACACGAGTACAAAAGGAATTAGCAGAAACAAAAAGACAATCTCAAAAAAAATATCAACAGAATAAAGTCAGTGCTAGTGACGTGAGCGAGTGGAAAACCAAAGTGGCTAACTTGGAAAAAGAGAAACAAATATTACAGAAGAATGTTGATACCTTGTTTTCAATGAGTCAAAGTCTATAAGTCCAAGATAAATCTTGGACTCCTACCAATAGGAGGTCAAAATGTCCATAAAAAATATGGTTTTTATGGTTTTTATAGCGACTGTGCTAGGAGGCTGTGCCACGACTAATTGTGATCCCACACAGGATGGCTTTATCGGCGGAGTTGGTTGTACATTATCTGGTGGCTACGATAAACGTATTAACGCTCGGGAACGAGAGTTAGAACGCTCAAAGCAGAAACAACAACAAGCTGGCATTCAACAACAAGCATTGAATACTGAATTTCAAAACTTGAGGGTGCAATTTGAAGAACTCTCTGACGATATAGATAGTTTAGAGGCAGAACTGGATAAGAGGCAGAGAACGACTGGTTTAGTCATTGAGAATGTGGAGCAGTTAAACGATAAAATAACTCAAGTCCGCAACAAACTGGCACGATTAAAGCAGCAGCAAAAAGTCGCAGGCGGAGGGGCGAAAGCGGCAGAATTGAAAAAACAAGCCAAAAAATTGCAACAAGAAGTGGATGATTTGTGGACCATTTATCATTCACTACAATAGAGTTGTTGCTTCCTCTCGTTCCCACGCTCTGCACACTCTCTTAGACATAACTATTTAAGTACTTGAAATAAAATGATATTTTTAGGGTGCGTCCTACGCACCTTTTTCGCGTCAGGGTGCGTAGGACGCACCCTACAAAATATCGTAAATGGACTTGTGTATCAGACTCGCGCGGAGCAAAGGAATGAGAAAATTTTAAACAAATGGGGTTTATCATGATTACGCTTTATAGACATTGTAGTGAAAATAGCATATTGATTCTTCCTGAAAGCGTTGAGGAATTTAATAACGTTAAAAATGGTGACTTTGGTCATTCTTTGGAAGAAATGGCTCTTAATTATTATTTTGCTAAAGTTCATCATTTTGATCAATTAAGCGTTTTAAATGAGAGGCGTTTACTTGATTTTGAAAAAATGTTGATTGAAGATAACAATCTAAGAAAAGAGTTTTATGGTGTTGTTAACAAACTGGAAGATTTTTTGGGTTTGTTAAAAAGCTAAAACTCGACTATCAAGTTTTTTTAACTTGACATGTTTATAGGCATGGAGTAAGCCAGACATTTCAAGATGAGCACCTAACTTTATACACTCATCTTGTGGTAGTTGTTGGACGACAAAAGGCTTACCTCGCCTGTGAACATGAGTTCAAAAAACCATAAGTTGCACAGCAAATTGGGGACGACACCACTGAGCCATCTTTGGTACACCAGTTCTGCTAATTCTTGGGTATAATAAAGTTTATAATCACGATAAACACTTTCTTTTTGTGCGGAATTATTACTATGAACAAGATTAGCTTCAAGACCATACACTATAAATAAAGGTGCGTGGGACATTAAGGTAGAACGGCCAGTTACCCGAACCGCCCCCTCACAGAATCCCGACGTGCGGGACTACCGCATCGGGCTCTTCAAA